>JAZUGI010000118.1:0-43769 GCA_045641125.1 Akkermansia sp. | reverse complement strand
AATCCTGGAGCAGCTGGAGGACAACACTCTCTTCCGCCCGCTCTCCCGCTACACCGGCCCGGGGGAACCCCTCCTGGTCCCCGTGCTGGACATGCCCTGAGCAAAAAATCTTCCCTTTTCGTTTTTCGTAACCAAAAACGTGGATTCCCGTGTTATAGGGGGTAGATATGACAACGCAAAACGAAAGGGAAGAACGGCCGCGGAAGCGTTGACCGCGCATGCTGGCCTGGGTGGGCGGAAGCCTGCCGGGGCTGGCGCTGGCGGCTTGCGCCGCGGGGGCGTACTGGCTCTACGGCTGGAAACTCGGCAGCTTGGAGTTCCATGAGGGCTGGGCCCCGCAGGGGCGCCAGGTATTGGCGGGTCCGACCATGGACCCGCGCGTGCCGGAGCTGCTCACCACGCATGGTGCGGAATGGAAATGGGAGGAGTGATGAATCTCCTTGACTTTCCCGCGATAATCCCTAAGATTGCCGCATGGCACAACAGAACGCAATCTCTCCCACGCGTGCGGAGAATTTCCCGGAGTGGTATCAGCAGGTAATCAAGGCCGCCGACATGGCGGAAAACTCGGAAGTCCGCGGCTGCATGGTCATCAAGCCGTGGGGCTACGCCATCTGGGAGCTCATCCAGCAGCAGCTCGACGCTGAATTCAAGCGCACCGGCCACACCAACGCCTATTTCCCCATGCTCATCCCCGTGGCCTACCTGGAGAAGGAGGCCGAACACGCCGAGGGTTTCGCCACCGAGTGCGCCGTGGTCACCCACCACCGCCTGGAGGCCGTGAAGGACCCCGAAACCGGCAAGACCAAGATGATTCCCGCAGGTGAGCTTACCGACAAGTATGTCATCCGCCCCACCTCGGAAACGGTTATCGGCGCGGCGTTCTCCCGCTGGCTGGAGTCGTACCGCGACCTGCCGTTCAAGGTGAACCAGTGGTGCAACGTGATGCGCTGGGAAATGCGCCCGCGCATCTTCTTGCGCACGGCGGAATTCCTGTGGCAGGAGGGCCACACCGCGCATGAGACCCGCGAGGAGGCGGAAATTGAAACCGCCACCATGCACAAGGTGTACGAGGACTTCCAGCGCGATGTGCTCGCCGTGCCGTCCATCCCCGGTGAGAAGACCGAACACGAGCGCTTCCCCGGCGCTGTGCGCACCTTCACCGTGGAGGCCATGGTGCAGGACCGCAAGGCCATTCAGGCCGGCACCTCCCATTTCCTCGGCCAGAACTTCGCCAAGGCACAGAACATCTCCTTCGCCGGCCGCAACAACGAGCGCCAGTTCGCCTGGACCACCTCCTGGGGCGTCTCCACCCGCATGATCGGCACGCTCATCATGGCCCATTCCGACGACGACGGCCTAGTGTGCCCGCCGCGCGTGGCCCCGCGCCAGATTGTCATTATCCCCGTCACGCCCAAGCCGGATTCCCGCCAGGCGATTCTGGACCACTGCCAGGCGCTGGCGGACAAGCTTTCCACCATGTCCTTCCACGGCCTGCCGCTGCGCGTCATTGTGGATGACCGCGACATCAACGGCGGCACCAAGAAGTGGGATTGGATCAAGAAGGGCGTGCCCGTGCGCGTGGAAATCGGCCCGCGCGACCTGGAGAAGGGTAGCGTGTGCATCTGCCGCCGCGACCAGGACACCAACGCCAAGTCCTTCATCCCGGAGACCGAGTTTGTGGACGGCGCCGTGCAGCTGCTGGAGGATATCCAGAACGCGCTGCTCACCCGCCAGCGCGAGTTCCGCGACAGCCACATCCGCCCCTGCAGCAGCCTGGAGGAGCTCAAGGCCAACTTTGCAGGCGAGGGCGATGCCGACTGGCTGCTCTGCCCGTGGGACGGCTCCCCGGAGCAGGAGGAGGAGCTCGCCAAGAGCCTGCGCATCTCCATCCGCTGCATCCCGCAGGGTGAGATGGGCGTGGGCCCGGAAGCCCCCTGCATCCTCACCGGCCGCCCCACCACGCGCCGCGTGCTCTGGGCCCGCAGCTACTGATTGTCTGCGCCCATGAAGGCCACGCTGTTCACCGTCCTGTGCGCCCTCGGCATGCTGCATGCCGGGGCTGCGCCGCGTGAGGTGCCCGCCGTACTATTCATCGGCAACAGCTACACCTTCGTCAACGACCTGCCCGCCGCGTTCGACGCCGTGTGCAAGGCCGGTAAAACGAAAATGCACGTGGATTCCTTCACGGAGGGCTCCTGCGCGCTCGTGGACTTCTATGAGCTGCCGCGGTTTGCGCAGGGCAAGAAGAAGCTCGCCTCCGGCGGCTTCTCCTATGTGGTGCTGCAGGACCAGAGCCTGGTGCCCACCCTGCGCCCGGACTGGACCCTCACCTACACCCGCAAGTGGAAGGAGCTGGCGGATGCCGCCAAGGTCACGCCCGTGTATTTCATGACCTGGGCGCGCTGCACCCCCGGTACCCTCAACCCGGACATGGCCATGCAGGACAAGACCACCGCCGTGTACTGCATGGCCGCCCTGCGCGACGGCGTGACCCTGGTGCCTTGCGGAGAGGTGTGGCGCGAGTGGCACCGCCTGTACCCGAATGTGACGCTCTACGAGGGGGACGGCTCCCACCCCAACGAGCTGGGCGTGTACCTGAACGCCTGCACCTTCTACAAGGTGCTGTGCAAGAAATCCCCCGTTGGCCTGCCCGCCAGGCTCAGCGCCAAGGGGCAATCCCTGGCCAATCTCACACCGCAGCAGGCCCGCCAGTGCCAAGAGCTCGCGGAGAAGGTGGTGGATTCCTTCAATCCCCAACAATTCCTCGACTCCCACCAGGACCTCAAGTCTTTGGGAAACATTGTTCCCGACAACAGCCCCATCGGCAAGTGGTAATCTAGCAGCCTTTGCCCGGCGGTGCGGGTAGGCGTTGTTTTCCTGCCGCCACCTACATGCTGAGTGCCAGGAGGAAGAGCAGGGCGTGGAGGGAGGCCAGGCCGAGCATGACGTTCATCTTCTTGTTGGCGGGTGTGGTGTGGAGCTTGACCAGGATGATGCCGCCCACAACGATGGCGGCGAGCCAGTAGAGGCTCCAGTGGAAGCCCGGCAGGAACATGGCGGTCCAGCGCACGGTGGCGTAGGGCAGGATGAGGAAGGCGAGCGCAAGGCCGCGGGCGCGGCTGTCTCCCAGGCGAACGGCGAGCGTGCGCTTGCCGGTGGTGGAGTCCTCCACGCGGTCGCGTATGTTGTTGACCTCGATAAGCAGGCAGGAAAGGATGCCGCACTGCACGCCGATGATGAAGGCGCAGCGGTACAGGGGAGCCCATTCTGGGATCCAGCCGATTTGCACGAAAACGGTGCCGGCCACGGCCACGAGCCCGAAGAAGGCGAGCACGCAGACTTCACCCAGCCCGTGGTAGGAGAGCGGGTACGGCCCGCCGGTGTAGCAGTAGGAGGCCAGCATGCACGGCACGCCGATGGCGATAACCGCCCAGCCCTGCTGGTAGATGAGCGGGAGCGCGAACGCCGCCGCCGCCGCCAGGAAGCAGGCGCCGATGATGAGCACCGTGCGCGGAGAGAAGTCGCCCCCGGCGGTGATGCGGCGCGGGCCCTGCCGCCGCTCGGTGTCGGCGTGCTTGAGGGAGTCGATGGCATCGTTGAAGATGTTGCTGGCAATCTGGAGGCACATGCAGCTCAGTGCGGTGAAGACGGCGAGCGTCCAGTTCAGCACAATGCCGAGCTCCGGCCTGTAGTGCTCGAATTTCCAGACGATGAGGCAGCCGGCCCACACCGCCACCAGCCCTGCGGGCAGGGTCTTGGGGCGCGCGGCCAGAAAGATGGATGTCAGCTTGTTCATGGTAGGTATGTGAAGGGGGAAATCATTTGCGCGGGTACTTGCGGCGCCCGCCGTTGGCTTCCCGGAAGGGCTCGAAGAGCTTGTCCAGCCCGCTGTTCTTGATGAGCAGCGTCTGCTCCATCAGCCTGCCGAGCTTGCCCTTGGGCCAGCCGCGCTGCCAGAACCAGTCCAGGTACTCCGTGGGCAGGTCCATGAGCGGGCATCCCTTGGGCGGGTACTTTTCCGGGCCGTACATGCCGAAGGGCATGTGCATGGCGGCAATCTCCGCCAGCAGCGCGCGCAGCTCATTGGCTCCGGGTATGGGCGCAGGCTCCATGGCGGCGTCACTTGATGCTCCAGCCGATTTCCCGCCCGGCGTACATGGGTACCACGGTTTCCCCGTATCCGCGGTAGGCGGCGGGCACCTGCATGGGTGTGTCTTGCAGCACCACACGCTTGGTGGTGGGCTTCAGGCCGTAGATGCGGCAGGCGTTGCCGGAGACGAAGCCCTGCAGCTTGTCCGCTGCGCCGTGGGCGGCAAAGACCTCCGCCAGCTTGGGAAGGGCGAGCGGTGCGGTGAACACGCCCGCCGCGCAGCCGCAGGATTCCTTCTTGTGGCGCGGGTGTGGCGCGGAATCGCTGCCGAACATGATGCGCCCGTGCCCGCCCAGCACGGCGGAGAGCAGGGCATTCCGGTCCTCCGGACGCTTGGCGATGGGTTTGCAGAACAGGTGCGGCTGCAGCATGCCGCCCGCCACGTCGTCCAGCGTGATGAGCAAATGCTGCAGGGTGACGGTGGCGCAGAGGTTCGGGAACTCGTCCAGCAGCTTCACCGCGGCGGCGGTGGTGATGTGCTCCATGCTGATGGTGAGCTTGGGGAAGCGCGTGGCCAGGTCCCGGTACACCGCCAAAAATTCCTGCTCGCGGTCCATCACGAAACCATGGCTCTCACCGTGCACCAGCAGGGGGATGCCCATTTCCTCCATCAGGTGGAGCGTGCGGTCCGCATCACGCAGGTTGGCCACGCCGCCCTCGCTGTTGGTGGTGATGCCGGCCGGGTAGAGCTTGAACCCGAAGAACCCCGGGGTGGCCTTCGCCTCCGCGAGCGCCGCTTCGTCCAGCGCGGTGAAGAACAGGGTCATGTACGGTGTGAACGCCGCGCCCTCCAGCGCCTCCCGCACGCGTTCCGCGTACGCGGTCATCATCTGCGGCGTGGTCACCGGGGGCACCAGGTTGGGCATGACGACCGCCCCCGCGAACCCCGCCGAAAGCGGCGCGGTGAGCTTCAGCATCTCGCCGTCGCGCAGGTGCAGGTGCATATCCAGCGGGCTTTCAAGCGTGATTTCCATGCGGCCATTCTAGCATGCCGCCCCTTGCGTTTCAAGCGCAGGTTGACCAAGATTGCATTTGCCAAATTCCGGATTGTCTGGTATGGTGGGGGCAACGATGAAAGCTCTGCATACGTACCGTTCCCTCACTCTCGCCGCCGCCCTGCTGGCGCTGGCATCCTGCACGCACAAGGACGACACCAAGGTTCCGGGGGCGCACCCGGAAAACACGCCCACCGCGCCGGTGAACACCACCACCGCCCAGCCCAACGGCGGCATGGCCACAGAGCCCGTCACCCGCGCCACCCCCCCGGGGCGCCGTATCTCCCGCCTGGCCGTTCCCGGCAACTATGTGGCGCTCACCTTTGATGACGGTCCCAGCGCCGCCAACACGCCCCGCGTGCTGGATATCCTGCGCAACCACGGCGCGCACGGCACCTTCTTCGTGGTGGGTGAGAGCGTGAACCGCAATTCCGGCATCCTCTCCCGCGCCGTTTCGGAAGGCAATGAAATCGGCGTCCACACCTGGAGCCACATCAAGATGACAGGCAGCAGCAGCGAGCGCATCAACAGTGAGGTTTCCCGCAGCATCGACGCCATTACCGCCGCCACGGGCCAGGCCCCGCGCCTCATCCGCCCGCCCTACGGTGCCGTGAACGCCTCCATCGTCAACTCCATGTTCGAGAACTACGGTCTCACCTCCGTGCTGTGGGACGTGGACACGCGCGACTGGCAGCACCCCGGTGTGGATGTGGTGGTCTCCCGCGCCGTGGGCAATGCGCGCTCCGGCTCCATCATCCTGGTGCATGATATCCATGCCTCCACGCTTGCCGCGCTGGAAGGCATTGTCACCGGGCTGCAGGCCCGCGGCTTCAAGCTGGTAACCGTTTCCGAACTGATGGCCCTGGCCAAGCACGCCGCCGCCAACCCTGCGGCCGCAACCGCCCCTGCCGCGCCCACCGCAGCACCGGCCCCGGTAGTGGCAACCGCCGCTCCGGCCATCCCGGCCCCGGTCAACGCACCCGCCAGCCACCTGGTGCCCCGCACAACCCGCAGCATGGGTAGCGCCACCATCGGCAAGGCCCCCGCTCCCGCAGTGGAGTCTCCCGCAGCCCCCGCCGTGAGCGGCGGCGCTTCCGCCATCTCCGGCCAGAATTGATTTTTCCCCACTCCCATGCCTGCCAAGAAAATCAACGGACGCGTGGCCCTGGTGGGTGCCGGCCCCGGTGACCCGGAGCTTATCACCCTGCGCGGGCACAACCTCATTGCGGAAGCAGACTGCCTGGTGTACGATGCCCTCTCCTCCCCGGAGATGCTCAACTGGGCCAAGCCCCAGTGCGAGCGCATCTATGTGGGCAAACGCGCGGGCAGGCATGCCATGCCGCAGGAGGATATCTGCGCCCTGCTTGTGAAGTGCGCGGCCAAGCACGCTCTCACCGTCCGCCTGAAAGGCGGCGATCCCTATGTGTTCGGCCGCGGGGGCGAGGAGGCACAGGCCCTCTGCGCCGCCAAGGTGCCATTCGAGGTGGTGCCGGGCATTTCCTCCGCCATTGCAGGCCCCGCATACGCGGGCATTCCCGTCACCCACCGGGATTGCTGCTCCCAGTTCACCGTCTTCACCGGCCACAAGGGCGCGGATTCCGATGAGCCGCTGGATATCCCCGGCATTGCGGCGGTGCAGGGCACCAAGGTTATGCTCATGGGAATGGCCCGCTTGAAGGATACCCTGGCTGCGCTCGTGAAGGCCGGGCAGGATGCCGCCACCCCCGCCGCCGCCACCCAATGGGCCGCCACGGGCCGCCAGCGCAGCGTTTCCGCCACCGTGGGCACGCTTGCCGCCGCCGTGGAGAAGGCCGGCATCTCATCCCCCGCTGTCGTGGTTATCGGGGATGTGGTCAACCTGGCCCCGCAGCTGGATTGGCGCGGCCGCCTGCCGCTCATCGGCAAGCGCATTGTCATCACCCGCACGCGGGAGCAGGCCAGTTCCCTTTCCTGGCAGCTGCGCTCCCTGGGCGCGGATATTCTGGAGCTGCCCACCATCCGCATCACGGATCCCTCCAACCGCCAGGACTTTGCGGAGGCCGTGGTGGATGCCCCGCACTACGACTGGCTCATCTTTTCCAGCCCCAACGGCGTGCAGCGCTTCTTCCGCGCATTCTTCGCTGTTTATGAAGATATCCGCGAAATCGGCGGCGCGCGCATTGCCGCCGTGGGCCCCGGCACCGCCGCAGAGCTCCGCAAGGTCGGGCTCATGGTGGATGTCATGCCCAAGAAGGCCGTGGCGGAGGAGCTCGTGGCCGAGTTCGACCGCAAGGCGGACGATTTCGGCGGCGTGGCCAATTCCACCATGCTCTGGGTTCACAGCGAGCAGGGGCGCGATGTCATCTACAAGGAGCTCATGAAGCGCCAGGCTATTGTGGACGAGTGCTGCGCCTACAACACCGTGCCGGAAACGGAGGACCCCACCGGCGCGCGTGCCCGTTTGGCAGAGGAGGGCGCGGATATCATCACCTTCACCAGCTCCAGCACCGTGCGCCACTTCATGGCGCTCGGAATCCCGCTGCCCAAGGGTTGCCGCATCGTCAGCATCGGTCCCGTCACCACTGCCACGCTCGCGGAGTTCGGTCTCAAGCCGCATGCCGAGGCCGCCACGCACGATATCCCCAGCCTGGTGCAGGCCATCCTCTCCCTGAGCAAGGCATGACCGCCCCCGCCCCAGCTCCGCACATGCTCTGCCTGGGCGTGAACTTCCGCACGGCCCCTGTATCCGTGCGCGAGCGCTTTGCCGTGCTCAAGGGACGCCTGGTGGAAGCCAACCGCGCGCTTGCCGCGCTTCCCGCCGTGCAGGAATGCGTGCTGCTTTCCACATGCAACCGCACGGAAATCTACCTCTGGAGCGCAGATGTGCAACAGGCCCAACACGCCGTGCTGGCCCACCTGCTGGGCGCGGATGCCGCAGTGCAAAACTGCTTCTACACCCACGCGGATGCCGAGGCCCTGCGCCATCTGGCCACTGTGGCCGCCGGCATGGATTCCATGGTTATCGGTGAGACGGAAATCTTCGGCCAGCTCAAGGATGCCTACCGCGCCGCGCAGGAGGCCGGAACCACCGCATCCTTTGCCAACCGCACTTTCCAACACGTCTTTACCATCGGCAAGCGCGTGCGCGCCAACACGCGCATTACCTCCGGCCCCACCTCCGTGGGTGCCGCCGCCGTGCAGATGGCCCAGAAGATTCTCGGCAACCTCGCCGGCTGCCGCGTCCTCATCGTCGGCGCGGGGGAAGTGGCGCGTACCACCGCCAAGAGCCTTGTGTCACGCGGAGCAGAGCACATCTTCGTTGCCAACCGCTCGTACGACCGCGCCGTTGCCCTGGCAGAGCAGGTGGGCGGCAGCGTGATCCGCTTCTCCCAGTGGATTCCCTACCTTCGCGAGATTGACATCGTCATTGTCTCCACCGCCTCCCCCGCATTCGTCGTTGTTCCGGATTTGCTGGAGACCGTGCAGGCGGAGCGTAAGCGCCCCCTTTTCATCATCGACCTCTCCGTGCCGCGCAACGCGGACCCCGCATGCGCCCTGGTGCCGGATGTCCACCTGTATGATATGGATGCCATGCAGGCCATGGCGGAGGAAACCCTGCAGGGGCGCGCACGCGAGCTCGCACGTGGGGCGGAAATTATCTCCGATTGGGTGCGGGATGAGGCCGCAGGGCTTCTTTCCCACTCTTTCGCTGCTTCTGAAAATGTTGAAAAATGAACATTTTGAAACAAAAATAAAAAAACTTGTAGAACTTTTGAACGATAATTGTTAGGATAGTGTCTACACAATACAAGCAAGGCTTGAAGGGCATATATGAATAACAGCGACACAGACGATCAAGAGGCAAGGCTATTGGCCATTCTGGCCACCATGAAGGTGCAGGCCACGCCGGAGGCTGATTTCGAGGAACGCTTCCTCTATCACTTCCACGAGCGCGTCACTCAGGAAATTGTTTGCACCCCGGCTCACCGCCGCGCGCTTGATCACGTCTTGCAGCTTCTTCAGAACTTCGGCATGCGCAAGATTGCATACGGCTCTTCCGCCCTCGGCATCGGCGCTCTTGCCCTCGGCTTCTTCTCTATCCCGGAGACCCAGGAGAACGGTATCGCCTCCACACACAAGCCCAACCGCTTTGAAACAAGCCTGGCCTCCCTTGCCCCCTCCCTTCGCTCCGATATGGACTCCTGCACATGTGTGCGCGTCATCAACACCGCCAACCGCCACAACGTGGAGGAAGACGCTTTCATGGCACAGGGCGGCGCGGATGAGTCCAACGGCTATACAAGCAGCATGAACAAAGGGTGGACTGCGGATTTTGAATCCCCCGCCAACACATCCGTTCAGGGCGTGTTCGCATACTGATTTGCAGGCTGGTTGTAATTCGATAGTTCTACAAAGGCGCGCGGTTCCCGAGCGGGACTGCGCGCTTTTTCTTGACTATTCTCCCCTCAAGGTGTTAGGCTTTGCCCATGGAAAAAGATTTCAACCCCAACACCGCGGGTATGTTTACCCTTGCAAACCATCTCTATGTCTACGGGTGGACCAAGTGGAACACCCGTGCCACTCGCCGTGAGTTTTGGCTCGGCGGCCTGGGCGTGTTCATCTACGCGCTTCCTTTGATTGTCCCGTATATCTACAGCATGGATTTCGATGTCTATGCGTCTGAGCTGGAAGAGAATCCCTTTGCCATGTTCACCCCCCTGACCTGGGTCTTGATGGTGATATTGAACCTTGTATTTTTTGTCCCGGAAATTGGCGCGGTCGTACGGCGCTTGCATGATACCGGGCGAAGCGGTTGGTGGTACCTCGTGCTTCAGTTGCTCGGCTTGATTCCTCTCGTTAATATCATTGCTTCCATCACCCTGCTGGTGTTCTGGTGCTCGGATTCCGAGAAGAAGCCCAACAAATGGGGAGTCTCCCCCAAGTACGGCTCCCCCCTGCCGTCCGTGCCCGGCACCCGCGTGTAATCACGCAATCTTTTCCTATCATCTCCAATCTCCCAAACGGTCCGGCATCTCCGCCGGACCGTTTGCTCTTATGCAACCGGTGGGAATATGCAAACTGCGGTGTCCTCCCTGTACCCCGCAGCAGAGATAACATGGTGATATCCCCGGCATGCCGGATGAACTCAAGAGTTTCTGAACCATCACTGCTTGTTTTTGCTCCGCGCGTTGAACAACTCTTCTTCTATGGCTGCCCTCGCATGGCGGCGCCCGGCATACCGCAGCATGGTGTCCTCCCGAATGCTGTATTGGCTGCACGCATTCCGGAATATTTCAGAATACTCCCTGCCGCGCAAATAGCCGAACACACTTTCGGCGTACAAATCCACCAGCAATTTCTCCATGCGCGGAGTGGGCACGCCATCCACCCATTGGAACGGCGACTGTGAATGCAGCGGCAGGACAACCACCCCGCCGGCTGAAGAGCTTCTCATCTGGGCATGCGCCGTTTCATCGGGAGTAATCTGGGCATCGTAACCCAGTTTCAGCAAATGGACGAACACGTCGTCCATCCTGTTGCGCGGTACCTCCAGGTACAGGAGTTTGTTTGGAACGGGATGCTCTTGCAGTTTGGAAAAATACTCGCTGCCGTATACAATAAACGGCATCGTCTGGAAGCAGGTCAGCAACTCTCGGCGCAGTTTCCGCACATTCTGGCGCAGCAGGGGAACAAACGGCAGCTTCGTGCGCCTCTTGTACACACCGCGCCTCACGCGCTCCAAATAGCCATCCTTGGCCACCTTGTGCAGAACCCACCTCAACCCGCTGCGTGATGTCTCCATGCGCACCGACACAGCCTCCAGCAATTCATCGATGCTGAAGCTACTGTGCTCCCTCGCATAGCGAAGCACAAAAGCGCGCTTGTCCGGCTCCTTCTTCATAGTGTAAATCTCAGCAAATTTCCGACACGCAAAATGTAGTAAAGTAATCCCCGCAGTTCATATTCTTCAAGAGTAGCAAGACTTCGCATATACAGAGATGGAGTTTTGCTGCGCTTTGCTTAAATTGCTATGCTTGCTACTCCTATCTTTTTGACCAATTACAGCCACAGGGGGTGTTGTTGCCAGTGGGGTGTGGCGAAGCCTACTTCTTGGGCAATGCCGGGAATGGGGCATGTGTTGAACAAGGCGAATAGGCGGGTGCGCCAGGTGTTGTCGGGAGCAATGGCGCGGAGCATGAGATGGCACAGGAGGATGGCGGTGGCTGTGCAAACGGGCGACTGGAGCAGGCAATCATCCTCTGTGTCCTCCGCCATTACCCACGGCTCGTTGGGCGGTGCCTGATACTTCCATGCCGGGCGTTCTGGAGCTTTCAGGATGGGTGCCACTGCGCCGTTCGCGCGCTTTTGCACCCAATGCCTGTTCCACACCCGCCCCTGGTGGGCGCATTCGTTGCGCACGCGGTGCAGGAGAGAAATGGCCGACAAAAAGAATTCACTGGAGGAAAAACCCAGTTCCGCCGCAATGGCCGCCACCGTCTCCATCTTCAGCCCGGTGGAAAGAAGCACGCTCAAATTGCCGAACGTGGCAAACTCCATGAACACCCAAACGGGGAGGAACGTTGCATCCGTGATGTGCTTTTCATGGATGTAGTGGTGTGCCGCCATGCTGCCGCTGGCCCGGTATGCGGCATTGACCTTCTCCATCAGCTCGATGAAGTGGGAGCGGTGGACACCCCCGCGCTTCCCCTGCTTCGCAACCTTGAATCCCTTGCGGTACAGATGAAGGTCGTTCTGGGCGTTCGGGCTCTCCGGCGACAGGGCCGGGAGGTGTGGAACCACCTTTTCGCGCAACGCCACCTCGATTCTGGATATGGCCTCGAACAGCAGAAGGCTCAGGCGGCGGTCGAACTGGTAGTAAGCCCATATCCGTTCCCAGCATGTGCCGGGGCGGAATGATTTCGCGCGTTTCGTCGGTTGGAAGGCAAGCGGGCTTCTGAACTGGTACCAGTATGCGGACAGGCGGTAGTAGTTGACAGCGGCAAGACGCTCGCTGATGGTCCTGCGCAGCTCGTCGTCGCTCAATCCGCTTGCGCTTCCCATGCCGCGGGAAACAAGCAGGTACGCCAGTTCAGCATGGGTCTTTGAATATCGCTGCGGCATGGATCTTGGTAAAAAGGTGGCCCGGAATGAGTTTCCCCACGCCGGGCCGAAATATGTGGATTTGTTCGCTACAGCAACGCAGCGACCTCGAAAGGCATTCCACGTGTGCAGGGGCATAGTCGCACCGCCACCACTCTTTGTCAAGCCATTTTTTGCGGCACTCAATCCTTTTTGAGGCGGAGGAGGAGATAAGCTATGATGAGGTAGAAGGAACCTATGATAGCGAAGGCGGTGAGATGGGGGGAGAGGATGTCTTGGAAGGAGTAGGCTTTGAGGAAGATGCCGCGGGTGGCGGTGAAGAGGTAGTAGAGGGGATCGATGTATGCGACGTATTGGAGGAGGGGGGGCATGTTCTCGATGGGTGAGACGAAGCCTGAGATGAGGAGGGCGGGGATGATGAAGCAGAACATGCCGATGTATGCCTGCTGCTGGGTGGAGCAGCAGGATGAGATGGCGCAGCCGATTCCGGCGAGCGACATGGAGTACATGCCGACCACCACGAAGAGTGCCGGCACGGAGCCGTGCAGGGGAACGCCGAAGGCGTAGCGCGCCATGAGCAGGATGATGACGGCTTGCCCCAGTACCAGGAGCACGGCGGGCACGGTTTTGCCGATGAGCAGCTCAAAGCGGCTCATGGGGGTGACGCAGAGTTGCTCGTAGGTGCCGGCCTCCCGTTCCTTGGCAATGCCCATGCAGGAGATGTTGAGCGTGGTGAGCATGCCGAGCAGCCCGAAAAGGCAGGGCAGGATGAACCACTTGGGATCCAGCACGGGGTTGTACATGTTGCGCACGGTGAGGGTTTGCGCGGTGTTTGCGCCGCTGCGCTCGGCGGTCATCTGGCTTGCGATGGAGGTGATGTACCCGGCGGCAATCTGCGAGCTGTTGGAGCGGCGTCCGTCGCACACCACCTGCACGTCCGCGTTCTCTGCGCGTGCGAGGCGGCGCGAGAAATCTGCAGGGATATGCACGCCGATCATGACGTCCTGGGAGTCGATGCATTCCTGCAGCTGGGCGGCGCCGTCCACGCGGACGGTTCTGGTGATATACGGGGCGGCCTGGATGCGCTGCACCAGCTCCAGGGAGGCGGTGCCGCCGTCCTCGTTGAGGATGGCGGCGGGGCAGTCCGTGACATCCATGGTGACCATGAAGGGGAATAGGATGCACTGCATGACGATGGGGAAGAAGAGCACCATGATGTTTCTGGTGGTGCGCAGCTGCTCCTGCAGCTCCTTGCGGATGAGCGCGGCAATGTGGATGAAGACGGTGCTCATTGGTCGAGACGCTTGGGGGTGGCAAGGAAGACGAGTCCCAGCCAGAAAAGGGCGGAGACGGCGAGGGCGATGGTGTTGAACCACATGACGGAGGGAACGGCACCGGCCTGGAAGAGCGAGGTGAGGCAGCGCGCCAGGTACCGCGCGGGGATGAGGTAGCTCACGGCCTGGATGCATTGCGGCATGCTGGAAATCTCAAAGATGAACCCGGAGAGCAGGATAGTGGGCAGGATGGACGCCTGCAGGGAGATGAGCGATGCGGAATACTGGTTGCGCACCAGAGTGGAGATGAGCAGCCCGAACGCCAGCACGCTGAAAAGCATGAGCCCGGCCTCCGCAAACACCATCCACAGCGGGGCCTGCAGCGGCACATGGAAAATGAGCGTGGTGCTGAGCATGCAGATGCCCATGGCCCCCATGCCCAGCACAAAGTACGGGATGAGCTTGGAGAGGATGAATTCCGTGCGGGTGGCGGTGGATGCCAGGATGGCCTCCATGGTGCCGCGCTCCCACTCGCGCGCCACCACCATGGCGGTGAGGAAGGTGGCAATGAAGGAGAGCACCACCGCAATGGAGGCGGGCAGCACGTAGTTGTGGCTGATGGCCGCCGGGTTGAAACGGTAGGAGGGCTGCACGGTGATGCCGCCCGTGTGCCCGCGCTCCGCCGCCCAAGCGGCATACACGCTCTGCACATACAGGTTGGTGAAATTCGCGGTGTTGGGCACCGTGCCGTCGCTCACCAGCAGCAGGCGCGCGCCCGCGCCGCCCTCCACCCCGCGGGAAAAGTCCTCCGGAACAACGAGCACGGCGTTCACATCTCCCCGGTGCAGGGCCTGCATGGCCTCCGGCTGCCCGGCGGCACGCGTGCAGCGGAAATTGGGGGAGCCGGCGAGCCTTTCCACCAGGCTGTGCGCGGCGGGCGCCTCGTCCTGCAGCACCAGCGCCACGGAGGTGTAGGAGGAATCAAAGTTGATGCAGTACCCGAAGAGCATAATCATGAGCACCGGGATGACGAATGCCAGGATGACGCTGGACGGATCCTTGAGGATCTGCCGGCTCTCTTTCATGACGAGTGCGGCGAGGCGGTTCATGATGCGTCTCCTTTCCCCAGGCGGATGAAGTGGATGAAGGCGTCCTCCATGGAGGGCTCCGGCATTTGCGGGGTTGCCACGGCGGCCTTGAGCTCCTCCGGGCTGCCGTGTGCAATGACCTTGCCGCTGTTCATGATAACCATGCGGTGCAGGTACTGCGCCTCATCCATGAAATGCGTGGTGACAATGATGGTGACGCCGCGCGCGGACATCTCGTTGATTTCCTCCCAGAACGCGCGGCGGGCGAAGGGATCCACGCCGGAGGTCGGCTCGTCCAGGAACAGGAACTCCGGGTCGTGCAGGGTGGCGCAGGCCATGGAGAGGCGCTGCTTGACGCCGAGCGGCAGGTTGCCCGCGTTGCGGCGCAGGTGCGGGGAGAGGGAGTAGCGGTCGATGGCGCGGGCGATGCGCTCCTCCCTGTACTTGCCCTTGAGGTTGTACACGGTGGCGAAGAACTGCAGGTTCTGCAGCACGGAGATATCCGAGTACAGGGAGAACTTCTGCGCCATGTAGCCGATGTGCGCGCGGGCCTTTCGCGGGTCCTTTCGCAGGTCGATGCCCAGAATCTCCGCCTTGCCGTCGCTTGGCTTGATGAGCCCGCACATCATGCGGAAGGCGGTGGTCTTACCGGCGCCGTTGGCCCCGAGCAGGCCGAAAATCTCCCCGCGCTTCACACGGATGCTCAGGTGGTCCGTGGCCACAAAGTCGCCGAAGCGGCGGGTGAGCCCGTCCGTGACGATGACCGGCTGCGCGGCATCGGCATCGTGAATGGGCAGGGGAGGCTCCGGTTCGCGGTGCTCCGCCTGGTGCACGCTGCCGCCCAGCAGGTTGATGAAAGCCTCCTCAAAGTTGGGCTCCACCGGCACGGCGCCATCGGGCAGGGGAGTGCCGGCGGCATCCGCATGCAGCAGGAAGCGCACGTTTGCGCCCTCGATCATGGCATCCATCACCTCCGGGCGCGCCTGCATCTGCCGCAGCACGGAAAGGCGGCGCTCCGCCCCCGCATGCAGGGAGAACACGCGCCCGCGCAGGGCGGCCAGGATGCCGTCCGGCGGGCCGAGGTAGTGCACACGCCCCTCATGCAGGATACATACGCGGTCGCACTTGGCGGCCTCGTCCAGATATGCGGTAGCCCAAACAATGCCGCTGCCCGCAGCGCGCGCCCGCTCCACGAGCTTCCACAAATCGCGGCGGGAGACGGGATCCACGCCCACGCCGGGTTCATCCAGCAGCATGAGCTGCGGAGAGCCGAACATGGCGCAGATGAGCGCGAGCTTCTGTTTCATGCCGCCGGAGAGCTTCCCGGCGGGGCGGGAGCGGAAGCGTGAGAGCCCCGCCGCCTCCAGCAGCTCCGCGCCCTGGGATTCCGCATCATCCTTGGGGATGCCGTGCAGCGCGGCGTAAAGCGTGAGGTTCTGCTGAATGGAGAGGTCCTCGTACAGGCTGAACCGCTGGGTCATGTAGCCCACGCGGCGGCTGAGCGCGGCATGGTCCGCCAGCGGGTCTCCCCCCAATACGGAGATACCGCCGCCGGTGGATTTGAGCACGCCCGCCATCACGCGCAGCAGGGTGGTCTTGCCCGCGCCGTCCGGGCCTATCAGCCCCAGGATTTCCCCCGGGCGCACATCGAGCGACACCCCGGCAAGGGCATCCGTCTCCTCGCCCTTGAAGCGGTAGTGCAAGTCTGTGATTTCCGCCAGCATGGTGCGGGAGAAAAACTATTGTTGTGCGGGCAGGTGCACGCTCACGGGCGCACCGTGGTTCAGCCTGCCCTGCGGGTCCTGCACCACAATGCGCAGGCGGTACACCAGCGTGGTGCGGATATCCGCGGTCTCCACGGTCTTGGGGGTGAACTCCGCCTGTGGGGAGATGAAGCCCACCGTGCCGGAGAAGGTGCTGCCGCTGTCCGTGGTGACGGTAACCTGCATGTTGGGCTGCACGCGCTCCAGCAGGGGCTCGTCGATGTACGCGCGCACCCATACCGGATTGCGCAGGGAGATGCCCAGCACGGGGGCGCCCGCCTGCAGCATGGTGCCCGGCTCCACCGTGCGGGTCATCACAATGCCGTCTGCGGGGCAGGGCATCTCCGTATCCGCCAGGTTGAGCCTGGCCTGCTCCAGCTGGGCGTCTGCGGCGCGGCTTCTGGCGCGGGCCTCCTCCACGGCCACGGTGGCGGCGGAGAAGTTGGCCTTGGCCAGGTCTATTTCCTCCTGCCTGAATCCGCGAGCCATCTGGTCGTACTTGGCGCGCGCGGCCTCCACGGTGGAGAGCTGGCTGGTGTAGGCTTTTTCTGCGGCGTCGTACATCTGTTGCGAGACGGCCCCGCCGGCGATGAGCCCCTTCATGCGGTCAAAGTCCTTCCTGGCGTTCTCCAGCACGGGAATCTGTGCCTCCAGCGCGGCCTTGGCCTGGTCAATCTCCTCCTGGCGGTAACCGGCCAGGCGCAGGTTGAGCTCTGCCTGGGCGGCATTGGCCTGCTGCTCCGCTGCGGCAATGGCGGCGCGGGCAATCTCTGCGTTGGCTTCCGCCTGGTGCACGGCGATGCGGTAAGGCTCGGCATCGATGCGGCCCAGGATATCGCCCTGCTTCACGCGGTCTCCCTCATCCGCGGCAAGCTCCGTCAGCCGCCCGCCCACGCGGAAGGAGGTGTTCACGCTGCGGATGTCCACGTTGCCGCTCAGAATAATCTCCTGCGGGGCCTCCTCCCCGGAGAGGGCGTACCACGCCCCTCCGGCGGCGGCCGCGGCAAGAATGGCTATGAGTATCTTCTTCATGGTGTCGATTGTGGGGTGTTGTTATTACTTGACGCGGATGCCCTGCAAGGCCCAGTCCAGCCGCTGCAGCGCGGATTTTTCGTCCGCCGCGCCGCCCATCACCTGGAAAAATGCGGCATCCTTGGGCAAGCCCTGCTCCGGCATCAGCTGGTAGAGCAGGCAGGGGAAGTTGATGGCGCCGAAGAGATACAGCATCACGCGCTCCACGGGTTCTTTCACAATGTAGCCCTCCGCCTGCGCCTCCGCAATGGCCTCGTTCAGCCAGCTCATGTGCGAGAGGCGCGCCGCATGCAGCAAATCCTGCACGCTTTCCTGGCTCTTGCTGGCATCTATGATGAGCTGCATCATCACCGCCGCATTCTTGTGGAAGAAATGGGAGGACGCCTGCAGCTCCGAGCGCAGGCGCTCGTACGCGTTCCCGCCGTCACTGCGGTGCCGCTCCACCTCTTCCTTCAACGGTTCGTACCACTGCTCCAGCAGGCGGTCCGCAAACTCTCGCAGCGTCTTGAAGTACGAGGTGAACGTGCCCGGGCTCACCCCGGCTTCCGCGCATATGCCGCGAACGCTCAATCCGCGCACTCCGCCGCGCCGCAGCCAGTGCATCCCCAGTTCCAAAAGCTTGTCTTCTGCTGTCCTTTTCATTGCTGTCTCAAATTAGCCGTACGGGTGTACGAAAACACCGTACACTTGTACGGCGTCCGGGTCAAGCGAATTTGTGTCCGTGCTGACAAAAAAAGGGAGAAATTGGTGAGAGCTGGCTTCAACGGCGCGCCAGCGCATACCCCGCAAGGCGGGGTGTTGCGTAGGACCGCGCCCAAAGGGCGCGCAAGATGTGGAGCCTTTCCAATGGCGACTCATCCATAGCCCGCGGGAAGCGTGGGGAGGCAACCTTCACCCGGAGCTTGTTCCGGGCGAAGGAAAGGGAGGTATGGAATGTTTTCCCTATTGGGCGGAACGGGTACCGGGAATTTTGCGGATGGAGAGAGCCCCCCGCGCCCGGTCGAACACGGCTATCAGGCCACGCCTCTCATGGATGGCCACAATGGTGCGACTTGCCAGAAAGTCGCTCTCGTAGATTTTCGCCTTCGTTGGCGTATGCTGAACGTTGCCGGATTCAATGCTGCGTTTGTTGCGCCCTGATGTTTGCTTGTCCAGGATTTGTCCGGATTCCAAATCCGCCAGGACATGGAAACTCTTGTATACTGTCCATTGAGGACAGGGAATAGCCCGAATACTAGTGTAATCCCAGGCATACCTGCGAACCGAGGGAAACACAAAGTATCCATACCGTCCTGTTGGGCTCAGGTACGCATAATAATAATCTTGATCTACCTGATCGATATTTTCTATTCCGTTATAATCAGAATCACGCAAGGTCCGCAGAACAGAGCCATCTCGCTGCACCTCGCAGCACAAAAAACTCGGTTCCGATACCGAACCTCTTAGCCGGCGCAGCAATTTGGTCCTTCCATCTAAAGAGAATACCGTGGGACCCCATAAATCGGGAGCCTCCTTTCTGCGGGTTTTCATGCGCTGCAAGAGCGCTGTGATAGACTTGCCACCACTCGGGGCTGTTGTCGGCATGCCGTTGCGGAGTGTCAGCCGCTCGCAAAGGGAAACGCGTGTATCTGGGGCTGTGCTGTCCACATGGCAGATGTACGCCGCATTTGATGAAACGAGCACGAGCTCCTCACCTGATTCGGAGAATTCCATGGAAGTAATGGCACCCTTATGGGTGCGAACTTCATCGACAACCCTGTCCATTTCCGGAAGAAATGTACAGCTGCTGACTATTAAGGCGAATAAAGCGATGACGTTTTTTATGTAATTTTGCATTTGAACCATATATTAAGCACCCAAAAGGCAAAATGTACAACAAAAAAATGCATTTTTTTCAAAAAAATGCGGCGTGCTTGTAAAGCGCACAATTCCAATGCGTAAGAATGGGAGAAGATTTCGGGTGTTTTGGCATGCGGCAACCGTTAGGTCCCATCCGGGAGGAAACTGCCAACCCGAGGTGTTTTCCGGAAAGCCATGGCCTCCTCAAACCTTTAGCATGGTGCGATATGCGGCTTCGGGGCCGAATGCCGCGTACGGTGGGGAGAAAGGGTGGCATGCCCGATCAACTATTGGGACACTTGTGTAGGACACTGCTTTTAAATGGTGATATTCTGTTTCTGTTTCGTTAAAGAGAATTATAGGCAATATATGAATTTGAGATGCCGTAAGGGCTAAATACCCTGAAAGAGAATTGGGGTGGCAAGGTATCCGTCGTCTTGAAACACAACCAGAAGCTGATGCTCTCGCCCGGTCTCAATGTGCGGACTGTTCGATTGAGGTTGGCCGTGGTCTGTGCGTTGAATACAATCGCAGGATGCGTGTCAAGCGAATAGTACAATGGATTGGTATCCATGGCGAGGTCTTCATCCACTGCGTAATTTGTAATACTCACCTTAACGTGTAGTGCGGTTTGATCCCCATGTTTACATAATTCATATGCATCAATCGATATCGGCGATAGAATCTTCCCAGTTATTGATGTTTCTGGATTTTCTGTTTGCGTAATTGTAGGGGCAGCTGCGTCCAAGTTTGATGCAGCCATGAATAACATAAATAATGTGATTTTTAATAACATGTAATACTTACCTTTCTATGTTGATCCTTTTCGAGGCCGCCCCTACCCGCCGAACCCGCGGTGTGATGGCGTTCTCTACTACCTATTAAGCACCCAAAAGGCAAAATGTACAACAAATAATGATTTTTTTTTCAAAAAAATCGCGGCGTGTTTGTAAGGTGCGCAATTCCAATGCGTAAGAACGGAAGAAGATTTCGGGTGTTTTGGCATGCGGCAATCGTTTGGTCCCATCCGGGAGGAAACTGCCAACCCGCGGTGTTTTCCGGAAAGCCATGGCCTCCCCAAACCTTTAGCATGGTGCGATATGCGGCATCGGCGCGAGCTCTCTCCCCATTGCGCTGTGCCTGGCCTTATTCTTGAACAGGCTATGCCCGAGTTCAAATCCCTTTCGCGTCCCTTTTCTCCACCCGCCTGTTTTTGCCATGCCCCAAAGGAAGGGGAGGGGCTGGTTTCCCTAGAATCGCCTGCGCCATACGGCGGTATCCTGACTACACGCGTAGTCAGGATCCCGCCTCGAATTTCCTCTCCCACGGCTCGTTACCTCCCCGCAGTTGTTCTTCAGGTCTGGGATTCCGCATCATCACGGCACCTTGCGGACTTTCACCGCAGTACGCATATCGCGTCGGTCGTACCAGGAAAGCTCCTCTCCATATTCATGGAAAGGAGCTTTCTGAACTAGCCTTTTTGTGACTGTAATTTTTAGCAACTCTAAAAGATTGTATATAAACACATTGCAAAAAATGATGCCATTTTCTGAAAATTACCCCGAAATTTGCCATATCTCATAACGGGGTGTAGACAGTTTCGGAAGTTGCTTGTTTTCAGAGTTTTATAAAACGCGTTAACGTTGGGTCGTAGAGAGATTCCGGTCAATACATCTGGCTGAAGTAGGAATACCTTCCTTTATCCAAATCAGCCCAATTGGGGGCAACAACTTCTTTGTACGTCCAGTCAAACGTCGGAGTGAATGAGCATTCTATTCTCGGTCAAGCGAAGCGATTACGTAATTGAACGGTAAAATTAGTATGACAATCTATTTAGATACATCTGATATATAGAAACGAATGAAACATTACCTCCTTCACCTTCCTTCAATGTTGAAAAATTTACTGAAGGAAAACTGCATTCAGAATGGTGCGAATTAGGTGTCTCTAGCGATATATGTCGATTACCTCCATATAAAAGAGCATATGACGTATCGAGGTATCCATCGCTAAAACCTGTAATACTAAACTCTGTTTCTTTTCCGTTTAAACATACAGCACAACACGCAAACTGCTTATCGTAGCACAATAATTCCAGTGATATAATTTCAGGAACTACACAAAACTTATACCATTTTAGTCTACCAACTGTTAACACCGTTGAAACACCATGGATAACAATCAGCGCAATGTATATTGCTATAATAAGGCTAGTCGCTAATATTTTTTTGTTTATCTCTTTTTTCACCATGTGTACATATTTCTACGGTCTCCATATTTTAGACATGCAAAAAACAATTTCGTTCAATTTTTTTTGTTTTTGGGGACTTCTAAAAAGTCTCCTAGACAAGAGGGTATGGGAAGTTTAGAATTTCCATGCCCTCTTTTCGGTGGTATAATGCAGAAAAGCACATCACATGCCCCCGAAATTAGAATTACCTTCCTTGCCAAATCCGTGAAAAACGGCAAATCAAGACAAAGAGTCCTCAGCAGGGGGCTGTGTGTTCAACTGTTGCACAAGGGCATGGATGTGGACGCAGGATGCGATGCATTCCATGCCATCCAATTCTCCCAGCTTTTCGCTTTTGGTGGTATAGGAATCGCCGCCGAACATGGTAAAAAGTCGTGAGATCAAATCATTCGTGGGGGCAATGTGGATGTTGCCTACATCGGTGCCGGGGATTAGGCTTAAGCTGACTTTCGGTTTATCCTTTTCCCAAAAGATGCTTATGGGCTTGTCAATCGCGTTGAGACGGCAAAAGCGTTTCGTCGTGAGGAAGTAGTCACATGTTGCGATGCGTTTTTTCTCTTTGCGGGATGCACTGTAGCTCAAAACACTCATCAACAGCCCCAGAAAGGCAAGAATTCCGCAAAAAAGACGCATAGAGCTGCCTGTTGCTTGCGCCAGTCCGGCAAGCCCGCCCAGTCCGGCGGCGAAGGTAACCGTGCAGATGACGGTGTTGACCAGTCCTTTGCCGGAACGCCGCCACAGTAGCTCGAACTGAGGAGCCGTGGCATACACAAGTTCTTCCTTCTCCTGCAGGAGTGATTTGAGGATCGCCATATTTTGCTCGTAGAATGAGGAATGATGCTGCGGTAATGCGTCATGGCCTGCTTCCGGCAACTCGGCGGCTGTGGTGGCGGGTTGGGGCGCATCAACCATTCCACGATCTGCTCTGATGGGGGAATCCCAGTTCAAGCACTCCCAGAAATTGGTGAAGGAGAATGGAAAAAGCGGGAAAAGCAAAGCGGCAACAAAGAGCAGAGCGACCGATGCGTATGATGCTTTGAACAGAGCCATGATATCCGCAAAACCGCATACTTCGGCAAAGTTGCTGCCTGACGGCAATATCGTATTGAGCCCCATCATGGCCAGGTAGATGAGGAGAGGCACCACCAACAAAATCGGACTGGTGAGCTTCGCGATTTTGCCGTATCGCTTTTCTTCTTCTAGTTGCTTAGCCGCCCGGAACATCAGGAAGAGGGAAGGAAGCCACCAAAGGAAGTTCCACGCCTCTGACGCCAGCACCAGAACAATGACCTGAAACACCAGACCCTGCGCCATTTCTCCCTCAGGGCAGAGCAGCGCAAAAAGCTCCAGTGCCAGCCCATAGGAGACAACTAGAGTCGTAAGGGAAAAGGGTTTGTTCATATGGTTCGTTAAGAGCGTATTGCGACTATTTGATGGAAAGAATGGCATGGATGATTTTCAATATGCAGTTTACTTCGATGCGCTGTCCGGTTTTTGTTGGGATGGTAAAAAAGCGCGGATGCAGCGGGAAGCCACCTTCAGGAGGAGAAACAGAATGGGGGCTAGCAATAATAGAACCGGGGTAAAGACAAGCACCACCAAGGACACCTGAGCCCAGATATAAAAGATGATGAAGCCCAGAGGATAGCTGCGCGCAACCTCCCCAGTTTGAAGAAGGCGGCTGGAAAGAAGGCCGCCCTTGTTCCGGCTGTAGTCATACACCAGCATCAGCCCATTGCTGCACAACGTAAAATCCACACAGCCCGTATGGCCAAAGCGATAGGGTGCCGGTAGAGAGTATTCCTTCAAAAGAGGTTCAATTTTCTCGGGATAGAGGCAACTTCCCGCGAATGCGAGACTATTAAAACATGCCGCGTTTTCCTCAGACGCGCGCGCAACAAATACGCGGGTGTATACGCCCTCGTCCTGGTAAAGCGGATTTTCTGAGATTTTGCGACTCTCCAATATCTCCAGTGGCTCACCCCATTCACTGTAATACCAGTCCCGATCAGATTGGAGATAATAGAGCGGCAATCCGGCCACAAGAAACAGCCAGATTCCTATCAGCCACAGCCACAAGCCCCGGCGGTGCCCTTTGTCTCTTGTTGCCTTGCTGTCTTTAACAGAGCCGGTTTTATCCAATGCGTATGGTTTCATAAATCTCATTTAGGGTTCTGCAGTGAGCCCCAGGAACCAAGGGGCGGCGTTGCTGGACAAGTCGGTCACGGCCCAGATGAAGGGCTTGTCGAAGCGGATGGAGTGGACCGGCTGCGGAGGGATGTTTACGCTGCAGCTCAGGGGCATGGTGCTAACGGTGGCGGCAGCGGCTTCCGTGCCCTCCTCGTTCAGTTTCACGCAAGCGACCTGGCGGATTTTGTCCACCTGCAGGAACCAGCCGGGCTTGGGGGTTGCCAGGGGAGAGAAATCCGCGCTCAAGGAGAAGGCTGCGTTCATTCCCATGCGTTTGAGAGCCGGGCTCAAATCCATGGCCATGGGGGCGGTGCTGAAGCGCGGCAGGGCCACATGGCATTGCTCAGGCTTGGACTGGCGCAGGGCTATGCGGATTTGGCGCCATTTGGCGGGAGTGAGCGCGCGAGCAAAGTCGCGGGCGTCACCCCGCGGCAGGATGCCGATAAAGCAGCCGCTCTCCCCGGGGCGGCCATCTTTGCGGTAGAAGAGCGCCACCGCCTGCCATCCCGGGGCTTCAGCGTAGCGGCAGAGGGTGGTGTGGCGCTGCATCATCGGCACCTTCACGGTCCTGCCTCCTTTCAGGAGGAAATCCTCCTGCTGTGTGTCATTTGAGCCAAAGGGCATGGCCCATTTCTCATTCAGGAACACGGCGGAAACGGGAACCAGGGCGGTTTTCCATGGCAGCTCGCTGATGGCGGTACCAATGTTGCCCTTGGTTTGTTTCTTCACCCATGAGTTGATTTTTTGCAGGGCTTGGGCCTCCGGCACGCGGTGCCGTTGCACGCCGGGCAGGGCGTTGTCATGCAGTTGGAGTTCCGTGCGGTCCTCCACCACAAACAGCGCCTGGGCCGTGTGCGGCTGCATGGCGGTTTTCACGCTGCCGTCTCCCATGGGAGGCAGCTTCTTCATTTCGGCAAGCGTGGTCCCCGCCGCGCTGTTCATGAGCATGCGCAGCAGATCCTCTGCGCCGGCGGGGGAGAACACCACATTCCCCTCCGTTTCCCCAACCAGCTCCCCGAACAGTTTCAGCCCCAGCGCATCTGACCGCAGTTCCGCTCTATCCCTCCAGTACGGTATGGATTCAGGATGATCCGTTTGTTCGCTAAAACGGCAGCTGAACGGTAGCAGCAGACATAGAAGTAGTAGCTTTTTCATACAACATGATTATTCTTTAATTCTCATGAAAAACACAGAAGGAAGTCTATCTGTTCTGGTTCGCATTTGCAAGCCTGTGGTTCAACGTAACGACCTCTGGCGGCCCGAACCGTACGCCGTTTTTGATGTGGAATTCAATGTAGGACATCATTTTTGTTTGGTACGTATTTTTTTGTCGTTCCGTCAACTTTGTAGCGCTTTTTTTGAGAGGGGGTGTCTAATCCCCCTACAAGCCTTCGGGGGCTTTTGCTGCGGTCGTTGTAGGTGAACACATCGTTGCGGGTGGCACCCTGCCGCGCGAGCGTGCGGGAAGTCGGGCGTCCCAGAGAGTCGTACTGGTACGCGCGGCGGGCCACCAGGGTGTTGCCGCGCTTGTAGTCCATCTGGGTGAGGAGGTCGCGGTGCTGCTCGTATGTCTGGGTAAGCGTCATGCCGTTGGGCTTGGTGAGTGTAAACTATTTATGGGAATACAACATTGTTATCGATGATGTCAATTTTCGCCTTCAATTCTGGCTGTTGATTTAGGATGTCGTCGATGGTTACATACTTAATTTTCGAAGCGATATTTATTATGCTTTGACGACTTAGCTTGCCATCATAATCTAAGGAAGATATATATTCCATTTCTGTTTGTATTTCAGGATCATATTCCTCACTATTGTCATGCACCTGCGGCAACTGAAAACGTTCGTCGGCTGCTTCCCATGCACCTACAAGGCACCCAACGGTTATAATCTCTGCTATGCTCTCGCATTTCTTTAGCAAACTCAGAATAACGTCTTCATCATGGTATTGCATCCATATATCATATGATTGCGAACGCATACTATTTTCAAGCATGGAGACAACTGCTGATACATTTGGTTGACTCACTAAAGATATTGTAAGATGCAAATCCCAATAATCGGCTTTGTTTCCGTGTAGGAGCAAATTCCAAAATGATTTGTTTCTTGGAGAAGTGACGCTTGATATTTGATAAACACCGTCTACAGAAACAAGCTGTGCTCTCCTATAGCTTCGCCCTCGTTGAGACAAAAGCATGGGATTCTTAAAACAATCCGCAGATAGGTCACTCACGAGAAAAGGCATGTCTCTCTTTCTTTCTGGTATAACAATCAAAGGAAATTTCATATAATTGCATTACCATCCCATAGAGGGATGAAGTTGAGGTTAAAGGGAGTCTATCAGTTCCGGGTCGGATTTGCAAGACCATGGATCAACGTGATGACCTCTGGCGGTCCGAACAGTACGCCGTTTTTGATGTGGATTCCGATGTTGGTCATGGTTTGTTAACTTTCTATGTTGATCCTTTTCGAGGCCGCCCCTACCCGCCGCACCCGCGGCATGATGGCTCTCCTGTTCATGAAGAACAGCAAGAGCATGGGAATAGGCGCGAACATCAGCGGCCAAACAAACAGGAGCCCCATCCATTCTCTCAATCCGATAACATCACCACCTAATACCCTTAGAAGAATTAAAGGAATGTACCAGTAAGAGAAACCAACGAGAATAATCAATTTCTTTTGCCGCGAGGAAAAATACGGAACGGCAAGAATGAATTTAACCACAACCGAGATGCATAGGGAGACGACAAGAGCTGCGCCTGTGACAACGAGTAGGTAAAGGTCAAAATGCTTGATGATTGCAGAAAAACGATGAAGGTTAAGCAACCTTACCATCAATAAATGAAACGGGATCCATATTCCGATTGAATACAAGGCGGCTTTCCAAATCTGGGTAAACCTGCAAGTGGAAGGGGATGCATTCATGAGTGTATTGACTATCAGGTAGGCGAAAGTGTTGAGGCTTTTCCCGTCTATTTGGTCATCCGTTCAAAATCCGCTTTCCACATTGCCGGCACATACGGCTTGAGGACTTGCAGCAGTTTCTGGTAGGCGCTATCCTCCAAAAGGATTTCCACCCCAGTAAAACAGTACCCATTTTCTTCCAGCTGTTTGTTTTTTGATTGTGATATCAATTCAAATCCGACACTCAAGTCAAGGAACTGCGTCTTGTCGTCACCTTCAAATACCAATATGGTCATGGGAGGTTCGTACGCATCGTCAATGTTTTTCCAGAAGTCTTCACGTCCTTGTTTCAAAGGTGCCTTGTAACGGGTATGGGCAAGAAGCAGCTCACGGATTGTTCGGGCATCAGCATCAGACAGCTCAGCATTATATTCTCCATCTTCCAACCAAAGGACCAATTTAAGATGAGGGAGGGAAGCAATTTTCTGTTTCTCCTGAGCGCAGAAATCGGTCACAGGGGGTGACTCTTTCGCTGCAACTTGACGGGGTGAGACCGGGTTTTTCTTGGGGGCGGTACCTTGCTCGGTGTTGCCTATGGCATATGGAGAGCAGACGCAAAGCATGAGCGCACACAGGCACCATGCCGGGAATTTTGTACTCTTTTTCATCGGTAACATGAATCTATTTGGGTGTATGCGAGGTTGCCGCGTCCCGCCGAACCCGCGGTGTGATGGCGTTCTCTACTACCTATTAAGCACCCAAAAGGCAAAATGTACAACAAAAAATGATTTTTTTTCAAAAAAATCACGGCGTGTTTGTAAGGTGTGTAATTACAATGCATAAGAAGGGGAGAAAAATTCGGGTGTTTTGGCATGAGGCAACCATTAGGTCCCATCGGAGGAAATCGCACCCCTTGCCAAATCCGTAAAAAATGGCCCCTTTTCAACCCTCATCTTTCCACCCGAGTTTAAATCCCTTTCGCTTCCCTTTTCTCCACCTGCCAGTTTTTGCCACGCTCCAAAGGAAAGGAAAGTCATAGATGTTCGGTGCTTGCACTGAACAGGACTTGCCTATGTTAGTCGTTGTAGAGGGCGACATCTGTGAAATGTTTTGCAATGATGGAGTGATGTATTAGCGGATTAATACATCTATATTGTAATTATTAAAACGATTAGCCTTCCACTCAAATGCCTTGTAGCATGGAATTTCAAATAAGTTATACCAAATTTCTATGGAGTAATCACTAGGAACACCTGTGTGTTTATAGTATAAATCAAGGAAAGTTTGTTCATCTACAATATTGCTCTTATAATATAAATATGTAAAATCGGGGAAGAAAATAAAATTATTCTTTTTTTGAGATACCATACATATAATATCGGACTCGTTATCTATCGAAGATTCATTTAATTGCTTCTGGTATACGCAATATGGTAGATAGGTCTTTTGCGTTAAACAGGAACATAACAAGAGACTCGAACAGTAAAGTATTAAGAGTTTTTTTAAGATGCAACTTTTCGACATAACGTTGATTGTATTATATTGTTTTGTTTGTTTGTTTCGTCAATATTACCGCGCTTTGGATGTTGATTCAGACGGTTTTAAACCTGTCGCAGCGACTACTTTTATGAAGCCTTCCATTCTTTCCTTGTCCGTGTTAAGTATCGCATGAGAGAAACTTTCATAGAACTCGAACTCCGGGCCGGATTTTCAAGTCTATGGTTCAACGTTGCGACCCCAGGATGGCATGCCGGGGCGATGGAAACGATGTGCGCTGCGGGCCGGGTGCTGGGCACAACACTGTTTTCGATGTGGAATTCAATGTCGGACATAATTTTTGGTTTTGTATGTATTTTGGGTGAGCTCGCCACTTCCAGCCGCCCCCGCGGTCGATGGCAATCTCTACCCTATATAAGCAGGCTGGAGGGCAAAATGTCGATTTTTTTTTCAAAAAAAATCGCGCCAAGCCTAACAGGATGCGCAATGGTTTAAAATACAATGTGTTATAGACTTAACTTTTTTGACATATTTTTTCAACTGTAGCCCCAAGACCGCTCTTTGGCTCGAAAAGCCCCCCTCAATCTCCTCCGCGGGGTGTTGTGGGATGAAGCAAAGGCTAAAGAAGTGGTGTTTGACATGGTTGCCGATTACACTCATAATCGTTGTATGCTCCACAAGACAAACACCGGGGAGAGGTTATCGGTACTGAGCCAGATTTGCAAGCTTGTTCCGCCGCATCTGGCGGCAAAGACGCTCCGCTCCCTTGCGGAGGAACACAAAATCAAGATCCAGACCCGCGTGTTCTCCCACCCCACCCACTCGGAAAGTCACCCCGCAAATCCCATGGTTACAAGGAAAGTACCGGCATTTGCCAGTGCTTTGGGAGAGTTATGGGATGGCAATGGGTTTGGTTCATTGTTGTTTCCTGCGGCGCGCACCCAATGCGGCCAGCCCCAGCAGGGAAAGAAGCCCCGTGGCGGGTTCCGGCACAGCGGGGGGCAGCCATGAGATTATATTGGAATTCACCGCGAAAAACTGGTCGAGCACGGCCTCGTTGGCCGGGTACTGCTGCCGACCGTTTGTCAGGGTGGCGGACTCTACGGAGATGTATTCCATGCCGCCGGATGCAGCCTGCTTCACGGAGCAGGTGAGCGGCACCAGCCCGGAATCCAGCCCGTTCTCCGCATCATCCGAATCCGTAATCCAGATTTTGGAGAGGATACCCGTCTGCGGGTCCACCTCCGCCCCCCAAAGGGTGATGGCGTGGCCGTAGCGGGAACCGCCGCCCTTGTTGCCGGAAATGCCCAGGGCAATGCCGTACCCCTGGTCCAGCAGATTGCACAGCACAGAGCTGTACACCGCGGCAGACGCAAGATTGGCACCGCGTATGATCATGTTAGAACTCAGCTCGTATTCCGGCCCGTTCTCCAGCAAATCCTTGTAATAGGCGCCCTGCCCCTTGCCGTAGTCGGTAAGGCTGGCGCGGATAGTGTTGTCGGAAATTTCGCCGGAGTAATACCAGTTGAAGGCATCAATGGGGTAGCCGCTGATGTTGTTGAACGAGCCTCTCACCGTGCTCCACACGGCATCCTTCACGGGAGCCCCGGCGGAGAATGTGAGAATGGGGTTGCGGTCCTGCCACCAGGCTATCACGTTGGATGCCGCCGCAGCCCAGCACATATCCTTGTCGCCGCTGAAGGTCTTGTCGAAATCATACCAGCCGCCCTGTTCCGACACTCCGGCGGCCCAGTGAACGTTGGATTCCGCACCGTTGGCGACAGCCCAGGCGCAGCACAGCAGAATTAGCGTTCTCTTCATCGGCGCGGATTCTACAGGCTGCGCGCGCACGGTGCAAGGCAAAACGGCGCCATGCCTCAGATTCACTTCATCTTGCGGGCAAGGATGCCTGCGGCCACCACGGCGAGGCCGCCGATGAGGAATACGGCCTGGGGGCCGCCGGTGGCCTGCCAGATGATGCCACCGAGCACGCCGTATGAGATGGAGGCCACGTGGTTGATGGCAATGCCGGTGTAGATGCAGGGGGTGATTTCATGGCGGCGGTCGCCGCAGATGCGGGTGATGTAGGTGGTGCGCGCCATGCCCATGGCAAAGAGCACCTTGTCCAGCACAAAGCAGCAGCCCACCACCACCACGGCCCATTCCAGCGGCAGGGTTTGCGGAGCAAAGGCGTATGCCAGGCACAGGCCCGCAAGCATCACGCTGTCGAAGATGGTGACGCGGCGCTCGCCGAAACGCTTGATGCTCCAGCCGATGAAGGGTTGCGTGAAGAGGCCGATGACGCCGGCGACAAGCATAATCATGCCGATGCGGGCGGGATTCTGGCCGAGCGAGCTGACCATGAGCCAGTACCCGAAGGTGAGGAAGAGCTGCTTGCGGATGCCGTGCAGGGTCTCCAGGCCGTAGTACACGGCGTATTCGCGGCGCAGGATGAAGTTCTCCCGCATGGAGCGGCGCGGCGGGAAGGTGGCATCGTTGCGCACATACAGGAACAGGGTGAAGCCCGCCAGCAGCGCGCACGCAATCACCGCGTAGTCCACCCCGTAATCCCCGTTGAACTTCCACTTGAGCCACACATACACCGCGCCTGTGAGCGCAGCGGCGGTGCACAGCGCCCGCATCTGCCCCAGGCGCAGGCTGCGGTTCTCCGGGCGCGCGGTGTGCATGACGATGGAATCAATGGTGCCCAGCAGGATGTGCTGGCCCAGGCTGGCAGTGACCACCCAGAGGCTCAGGGTGATGATGCCGCTCTCCGGGGAGAGGGTGAGGATACCCACTGCGCCCGCCGCCGTGAGCAGGCAGGCCAGGGCGGAGAGCTTCACCTCGTTGAGGAAGAAAAGCGCGCTGATAGCCACAAAGCTGAGTATGCCGGGCAGCTCGCGCGGAAGCTCCATCATGCCGCGCTGGGCGGCCTGCATGCCGTGCACATCGCTCATGTAGTTGCTGAACAGCAAATCCCACACGCCGTTGCCGAACTCCGCCAGGAATATCCCCAGCAGAATCATCACCATGACCTTGCGTATCTTCGGCTTTGCGCTCGCTTCCATTTTCGCGCGCACATTCTACCCCCTTTTCCTGTACTTGCAATATAAATAACAGAATGGTAGAATGGATGGCATGGAAACAGTCAAGGCAATCGGAGTGGATTTCGGGGGCACGAGCATCAAGATCGGCGTGACGCGCGGGAGCGAGGTGCTGGCCAAGGCGCAGCCCCTGCCCACGCAGGAGTACGATTCCCCCAAGAGCATTATGGCGGCCATGTGCGGGAGCATCCGCGGCCTGCTGCAGGAACACCCGGATGCCGCCGCCGTGGGGCTGGGCATGCCCGGCTGGGTGGATTTCTACAAGGGCGTGCTCTACCAGCTCACCAACGTGCCCGTGTGGTCTCAGCAGGAGCCCGTGCGCGAGATTATGCAGGCGGAGCTGGGCCTACCCATTGTGCTGGACAACGATGCCAACTGCATGGCCTACGCCGAATGGAAACTGGGCGCGGGGCGCGGCATGGAGAATATCACCTGCCTCACGCTGGGCACGGGTATCGGCGGCGGCATGGTGGTGAACAACCGTATGCTGCGCTCCAAGAACGTCTCCTGCGCGGAGCTCGGCCAGACCAGCATCGACTACCGCGGCAAGGTGGGCACCTTCGGCAACCTGGGCGCGGTGGAGGAGTACATCGGCAACAACGAGATTGCCGCCTACGCCAGCGCGCGCTACAAGGACATCGGCCAAGACCGCGAACCCGCAGAGTGCACGCCGCGCTGCCTTTCCGAGCTCGCCGCGCAGGGAGACGCCCTGGCGGTGGAGATCTACCGTGAGGTGGCGGAGAAGCTGGCGTGCATGATGATGAACGTGATGTACGCCTTTGCGCCGGAAGCCTTCATCCTGGGCGGCGGCGTGGCCAAGGCGGGGGACCTGCTGTTCAAGCCGCTGGAGGAATGCCTGCGGCGCCAGCTCTTCCCGGTGCACGCGGCCAACCTGCGCATCCTGCCGGCCGCCTTCGGGGCGGATTCCGGGCTCATCGGCGCAGGCCTCATGGCCTCCCACTATGCGGAAGGCACGCTGCAGTGAGGCAGTACCGTCATTCGTAATGCCCGCGTGCGGAGCGAATGAAAACCGTCTGCGCCTGTTCGTCCACACAATAGAGCGCCTGTTCGTCCACACAATAGATAATGCGGTCTTTCATATTGATGCGGCGTGACCAGTAGCCGGAAAGGTTGCCCACCAACTGTTCGGGGCGTCCCTTGCCGCTGTATGGGGTCTCTGCTATCTCCAACAGAAGCTCCGTGACCTTTTGCGCGGCCTTGCTGCCCGCGCGCCTCCAGAAGCGCAGGTCATCCAGCGAGGCCTTGGAAAATTCAAGCTTCATCGTCCTGCATGAATGCCACCAGCTCCCCGGGGGTCATCACCACAGTCTCGCCGCGCTGCTTCTGCTCCAGGGATTCGTTCAGGTGCCGCACGTTGGCGGGAGAGGAAAGCTGCAGCATGGTTTCCTGCCATGCTTCCCACTCGTCCAGCGCCATCATCACCACCTTCCGCTGACGGGAGGATATTATCACAGGCGTGGAATCGTCCACGCACGTCTTGATGGCGGATGCCAAATTCTGGCGCGCCTTGCTGTAGGATAGGGCAACAGGAACCATGCACACAGCGTACAACAAAACTGTACTCTTGTCAAGGGCAAAAAAAATATGGTCATTGTGTCATACTTTCAACAAATTTGTTGGGAAATGTATTAACCTATATAGAGAGCGCCCCGCGCCGCCCCACACAAACCACTGTACAGCCATGCAAGACGACAACAATTCCACACCGCCGCCCGTACCGGATTCCCTGCCGCCGGTGCCCCCCGGACAGCCGACGCGGCCGACGGCTCCCGCCCGCCCCACGCCGTATGCCACCTACTTTCCCAAGGCCAAAAAGCCGCAGGGGCCGCCCACCGACCCCGCCTGGTGGCGCACAGGATGGATACCGCTGGCGGTGCTGGTGATGGCCGCCATTGCGTGCGACCTGATCTGCCCGCGCCTGACAGACGGGAATCCCGGGTTGACGCTGGGGCTTGGTGCCGCCATAGGTTCAGCGGTGTACCTGGCCGCCATTATGCTGCTGCGGCGCGACATCTCCCGCAGCGAACGGATTTCCCTCATCGCTATGGGGGTCATCGGCATTGTGGCACTCATCATGAGCGGCAGCGGGCTGGCATGGATGGTGCTCGTGTTTGCGCCGTTCATCCTGCTGACCTGTTTCGGCGTGGAAGAAGAGCTGCCGGAAATCGATCCCAAGGCCAACTACCGCACCTGGTGGCAGTACTGGACCGCGCGCCGCAAGGACGCGCACGAGAAGCGCAACTGGCGCGCCATCCTGCCCACGCTGCTCAGCGTGGTGGTGGGCATTGTCCTCTTCGTGGCCTTCCTGGGCATCTTCGCATCCGGCAACCCCGTGGTGCAACTGGTGTGGGAAACCATCTGCAGGTGGTGGAACGACCTGTTGGAGTTCCTGGACCTGGACTGGGATTTCTGGCTGCACGTCATCCGCTGGGTGTGTGGTGTGCTGCTGTTCGGCTTCCTGACCCTGCGGCGCTGGCACCGCGCCCCCAAGACAGCCGCAATGCCTGCCGCCCCCAAGGCGGAGGGCGCCACCCTGCTGCCGCATTTGCCGCTCATGTCGCTCATCGGCATCAACCTCGCCTTCCTCGTCGCCACCTCCACGGATATCGCCTTCCTCTGGTTCGGCAACGTGCCGGAAGGCATCTCGCAAACCGCCTACCTGCATGATGGCGCATCCTCCATCATCTGGGCCTCCATCCTGGCGGCAGGCGTGCTCATCTTCCTGTTCCGCCGCAACGGCTCCGCCCGGGAAACCGCGCCGTGCCGCTTCCTGGGGCTCCTGCTGGCGGCGCAAACCTTCCTGCTGGCGCTCAGCGTCTATGTGCGCCTGTACCACCAGATAGCCGATTTCGGCTTCACGTGGACCCGCATCATGGCGGGCGAGTTCCTGCTGCTCGGCCTGGCGGGGCTCATCATCCTGGTCGTCTACATTGTCCGCAGCGGCAAGCTGATGCGCTATGCGAAAACCTGCCTGGCCACCATGGCGCTCATGGTCTTCGCCTTCACCGCCTTCCCCCCGGGATACCTCGCCGGCAGCCTCAACCTCGCCTACATGGATTCACACCCCCACTGGAAATTCTCCACTGCCGACTTCATGTACCGCGTGGACATCGAGGACAACATCGAATTCGCCTGGCGCGTGCTGGAGCGCCACAAACAGAGCGGAGCGTCCGAGCAGGACAACATCGACCACCTGCAGCTCCGCATCGCCAACGCGGCGGACGATGCCATTGCCCGCGGCAACTCCCACCGCTGGACCATCTGGAACTGGAAAGACGCCAAGAACTACGATGCCGCCCTCCGCTTCCGCGAAAAATACCCCAATACCAACCGTTGACACCGCAGCCTGCATGCGCTAAACTGATTCTGTTATGAAACGCTCGTTCCTTTTCCTCTGGCAGGGGAACCTGTGTTACGATTCGACTGCGCCCGCACGGCCTGAATGAAAAGAAAGGCATTATCATGTCGAACGACAAGCACGAAGGAAACATCCCCCCCTTGCAGGCAAAGAGCCAGGCATACGACCAAGCTGCGCTTGCCATCAAACAGGCCATTCTTCGTCAGCAGTTGCGTGCGGCTAAGTCCATCAATGAAGTCCAGCTCGCGCTGTACTTCAGCATAGGGCGGTATGTGTCTGAAAACTCGCGCTCAGGCTTTTGGGGGTCGGGAGCAATCGATTATATCAGTCATAAATTAAAAGCGGAATTACCAGGGTTAAGAGGCTTTTCATCCACAAACATCAAGATGATGCGCATGTTCTATGAAGCATGGGCGACCCTGACTCCTTGCCTCACCGACGGGCAAGATTCCCTTCAACCAACAGATAGCAAATGCCTTGCAAAATCGTCAGTCGCGACTGACGATTTGCCGACAATTGATTTCAGGCAAATGGCAGGCACGGATTTTCCGGCCATTGTTGCAGACTTCATCTCCATATCGTTTACCCATCATTGCCTTATTTTAAACAAGATTAAGGAGCAGGAAGAAAGGCTGTACTACATTCATCTCTGCTCCTCTAAAAAACTATCCGTCTCTAGGCTCAAAGCGTTCATTGAAAGTGATGATTACCATCACAGGAGCCGTATGCCCAACAACTTCATGTCAACCATGAGCGACTCGCGTATGGCGTTCAAGGCCGTGGAGATGTTCCGTGATGAGTACCTGTTGGATTTCATCAATGTGGAGGAAATAGGGATTCGCGATATAGATGACATTGATGAACGCGTGGTTGAAAACGCCATCGTTCACAATGTTCGCGATTTCATCATGACCTTCGGGCATGGATTCTCTTTCATTGGCAATCAATTCAGGATAGCCGTATCGGGAAAAGAGCATTTCATCGATTTGCTCTTCTTTAACAGGGAACTTTCGGCACTCGTTGCCATAGAACTGAAAACAGGTCCTTTCAAAGCTGCTTACCTCGGTCAGTTGAACCTGTATCTACAGCTGCTGGACGACTTCGTGAAGAAACCGCACGAAAATCCAAGTATCGGCATTATTCTCTGCAAAGACGCAGAAAAACCATATGTAGAATATGCCGTTCGCGACTATGCGAAGCCAATGGGAGTGGCGACATACTTGACGGGGGATGAGGTTCCTGCGGAATTGCGCAGGGCATTGCCAGATGCCGAAAGTTTGAAAAAACTGCTGTAGCCGGAAATAGTTGAACCCATTTCCATAGCCCCTGTCGCTGCAGATTTCCCAGCGGAAACACACATGTGTCAGATGGAGCGTTGACACCGCAGCCTGCATGCGCTAAACTGATTCTGTTATGAAACGCTCGTTCCTTTTCCTCGCACTGGGTGCCGCGCTGGCACTTTCCGTTCCCGCCGCCATGGCCGCAGACAAGGCGGACACCAAGCCGACCACAGCCAAGAAGGTAGACAAGAAAAAGGACAAGAAGGCGGATGCCAAGGAGGAGGCACCTGCCGCTGCGGAGCAGGCTGCCGGCAACGTGGTGGGCGAAGCCCTCAAGGGAGTGAACTTCATCACCGACACCAAGCCGCGCTACGATGCCGAGTTCTACCTCTACCTCACCACCGCCGGGTGGTGCGGCCCCTGCAACCGGGAGATGCCGAACGTGGTGAAGCAATACCCGCTCATGCTCAAGAAGAACGTGCAGCTCATCATGATCAGCGCAGACCAGCAGCCGGAGGCCGCCACCCACTTCATGAAGCGCAACCGCGGTGATTTCCCCTGCATCATGGGCAGCCCCACCACGGAAACCCAGAAGCTCCCCGGATACCGTGACACCCACTCCGTGCCCCAGGCCATTCTGGTGGATGCCGCAGGCAACGTCATCACCATCGGCCCCGCCCAGGGCATCATCGGCAACTGGCAGAAGCTTATCAAGAAAAAGTAAGATGCCTGGTTCCAGTTTGAATTTTGGCGCGCCTAATGGCGCGCCAAATTATTATACAAAGGGAATATTTTGCCAATATTGACCTCGTGAGGCTCCATTCATTCCTTGAAAGCACGATTTTGTCTACCCCAGCGCGCCAGCGGCGGTGTTGCTGTTCTCCGCGAGCAGAAGCCGTTCCACGATGAAGCGAAAATCCGTGACCGAGAGGAGAGGGATATCGGGAGCCACCCTCACGCGCAACCACGACAGCAGGTTGTAGCTCGCATAAAGAGGAAAATTGAGTCAGCATATTTGTTTTTACTCGCCTGCGCGGGCACGCCGTTCATATAATGCCGGCATGGAAACCGAGCAGTTGACATATCCCGGATCCCGCCGCATCTACGTACCCGGAACGCTGCATTCCCAGGTGCGGGTGGCTATGCGCGAGGTTGATTTGGATGATTCCCTTTTCCCGGATGGCAGCACGGAGAAAAATGCCCCGGTACGCGTGTATGACTGCTCCGGTCCATGGGGAGACCCTGCTTTTCACGGTGATTCGCGAAAGGGCATACCCACCTTGCGTGCAGCGTGGATTACCGACCGCGGCGACACCGTGCCAGAGGAGGCTGGTGCCCGCGTGGCGGCGGATGAGAAGGCCCCGCCCACCCAGCGTGCATACGCCCTTCGCGGTATCGTGACCCCTGAGATGGAGTATGTAGCCATCCGCGAGAATTTGGGCAGAGAGAGCGCTTTCAAGGCCATCTACGACAAGTTTCCCAGCGCCAAGAGCCGCCCTGCAGAAGCTCAGGCCGCCCTCGACGAATTGGGCACCGGTATGCCCCGCCCCAGCGAGCTGGAGGCACAGCCCGGTTTCACCCCCCAAAGCCTGGCTCACCGCGCAAGTTTGGATTTCCGCCACCTTTCCGGCACCAGCGCCTGCATGCCGGCCTTCTACACGCCAGAATATGTGCGCGATGAGATTGCCGCCGGCCGCGCACTCATCCCGGCCAACATCAACCACCCGGAGGCGGAGCCCATGATTATCGGGCGCAATTTCTTCTGCAAGATTAATGCCAACATTGGCAACTCCGCCATCTCCTCCAACCTGGATGAAGAGGTGGAAAAGCTCCGCTGGGCCATTCACTGGGGCGCGGATACCGTGATGGACCTCTCTACCGGCAAGAACATCCATGAAACCCGCGAGTGGATTCTACGCAACAGCCCCGTGCCCATCGGCACCGTGCCCGTCTACCAAGCCCTAGCCAAGTGCAGCGGCCGTGTGGATGCCCTCTCCTGGCCCATCTTCCGCGACACGCTCATCGAACATGCCCGGCAGGGCGTGGACTATGTGACCATTCACGCCGGCCTGCTCCAGCGTTTTGTGCCCCACACCGCCCGGCGAGCCACCGGCATTGTCTCCCGCGGCGGTTCCATTATCGCCAAATGGATGATGCTCAACAAACAGGAAAACTTCTTCTATACCCACTGGGATGAAATATGCGATATCCTGGCCGCATACGACATGGCCGTCTCCATCGGCGACGGCCTGCGCCCCGGCTCCATTGCAGACGCTAACGATTTCCCTCAGCTGGCAGAGCTGGAGGTGCAGGGAGAGCTTACCCGCACCGCCTGGGCCAAGGGTGTGCAGGTCATGAACGAGGGGCCCGGCCACGTGCCTCTGCACCTCATCCCGGAAAACATGCGCAAACAACTGGAATGGTGCGCGGAAGCACCATTCTACACCCTCGGGCCCCTGGCCACGGATATCGCTCCCGGCTACGACCACATCACCGGGGCCATTGGTGGGGCCATCATTGCCCAACGCGGCTGCGCCATGCTCTGCTACGTCACCCGCAAGGAACACCTCGGCCTTCCGGACCGCGAGGACGTGCGCGAAGGCGTGGTCACCTACAAATTGGCAGCCCATGCCGCGGACCTGGCCAAAGGCCATCCTGCCGCCCAGCAGCGCGACAATGCCCTGGCCAAGGCCCGTTTCGAGTTCCGCTGGAATGACCAGTTCAACCTCTCCCTGGACCCAGAGCGAGCACGCCAATACCATGACCTCACCCTCCCGCACTCCAATGCCAAAAAATCCCATTTCTGTTCCATGTGCGGACCTGATTTCTGCGCCATGAAACTAAGCAGAGACATCCGCGAGAGCAACTGACGGAGGATATTGTTCACCAATCGGTAGATTGGGAGACGAAATTGCGTTCCTGTGAGTGATGAAGACCATTGCACTTTTTGCCGGATTATTGTTCGGGGCTGTGTTCTGCGGGCCTGTGGCCTGCGGACAGGATGCGGCTGCACCGGAGGGGGCTGCCGTGAAGAAGGCCACAGACAAGAAGAAGAAAAAGAAGAAGGAGACCAAAAAGGCGGAGAAGGCCCCGGTTTCCGTTGTGGGCAAGGCGGTGAAGGAGGTGAAGTACATTACCTCCAAGAAGGCCGATCCCAAGGCCACGCACTACATCTACCTGGTATCCGCCAGCTGGTGCGGCCCGTGCAATGCGGAAATGCCGAAGGTGGTGCAGGAATATAAGGAGATGTCCAAGTGCGGGGTGGAGCTCATCCTGGTGAGCGCCGACCACGACAAATCCCAGGCCGTGGGCTTCATGAACAAGTACGGTGCAGACTTCCCCGGCGCCATGGGCGACACCGAGCGCCACAAGCTGCCCGGCTGGAAGGACGGCAGCTCCATTCCCTTCGCCAATATTGTGGATGCCGAGGGCAATTCCCTTGCCAGCGGCCGGGCCGGTGCCATCATCGGCAACTGGAAGCAGACCACCGGGAAGTAATGCTCCCGGCGGACGGGAGGCAGTGCCCGGAACAGTTTTTTTGCAAACACGGGGCTCATCCGCCGACGTAGTCGCGGATGAGCTCGACGAAGTGGCGCAGGTACCGGGAGGCGGTGTAGGGGCCAATGCCCTTGAGGTTCATGGCCGCCTCCCTGGTGGTGGGTTTCACGGTGGCCATGGCCACGAGCGTTTCTGTGCGGATGATACGGAAGGCGGGAAGGTTGTGCTCGGCGGCAATGTCGCGGCGCATCTCCTTGAGGCGTTCCAGCAGCTCCCTGTCCAGAGTGGGATCACCCGATACGGCCAGGAAATCCTGCACGGTGCGGGGGCGTGAACGGAGCACGGGGGCGGAGGCCGCCCAATTGCGGCGGGAGAGCACGGCGGGGGCCTTGCCGCGCATCACTTCCTCACCCCTGGGGGAAAGCGTGAGCAGGGGCATCTCCCCGCCGGTGGTCTGGAGCAGCCCGGCATCATGCATGGCGCGGAAAAGGGCCTTCATGCGGGCATCCGTGAAATCCTTGAGAATGCCGTATGTGGAAAGCTCGGTAAGGTAGCGGTGCATGTTGGCGTTCTTGGCACCGCGCAGCATATCCATAATCTTGCCCTTGCCGTAGATGGCCTCCCATGAGCCGTCTGCCGCGCGGCGCGAGGCGCGGGCCACGCCGGAAAGCGCCTTGAGCAGCTGCGTCTTTTCCTCCCCCTCCAGCTCTGCGGCGTCAGAGGGAGTGGCGGGGCAGCACATATCGCAGTGGCCGCAGGGCTTGGTGTCCTTCTCCCCGAAATAGTCGAGTATCCACTTCTGGCGGCAGCCGGCACTGTAGGCGTAGCGCGTGATGGCCTCTATCTTCTGGTGGTCGCGCCTGGATTTTTCCTTCAGGGCGTCCGCATCGATGCCAAGCTCCTTGAACGCGCGGTCGGGGTCCGTCACGCGCGTACCGCGCACATTCTTGCCGGGCACATCAAAGCGGCTGATAGCCCCAGCGTGGATGAGCACGGTGAGCGCGGAGCCCACGGACATGGTGCTCACGCCGTTGCCGAGCGCTTCCGCCATGGTCTCCAGGGTCATCTGCAGCTCGTGCGTCTCGGTGTCGCATACAGAGCAGAGCAGGTTGTAGAGCGCGCGGATGGTGGTGATGGAGGGGTTGCTGCCAACAAAGAAGAATTCCTGGGTTTTGAGATCCACATGGTTGAACAACAGCTCGCACACGGCGGTCTCGCCGTCTCGCCCGGCGCGGCCGGCCTCCTGGTAGTACGCCTCCACGCTGCCGGGTATGTCGAAGTGGATGACGAAACGCACGTCCGAGCGGTCGATTCCCATGCCGAAGGCGTTGGTGGCCACCACCACGTCCGCCCGGCCGGAGATAAAGGCGTTCTGGGAGAATTCTCGCTCCTCGTCGGTCATTCCGGCGTGGTAGGCCACGGCGTTGATATGGCGGCGGGAGAGCTCCTCGAACACGCGGGTCACGCTCTTGCGGGTGGCGCAGTAGATAATTCCCTGCTTCCACTTCTTCACCACCGCCTCGATACGCTCGTACTTCTCGCGGTGCGTGGAGCACGGCGTGATGCTGAAATCCAGGTTGTCACGCCCGAAACCGCTGATAATGACGGCGGGATCCCGTAGCTCCAGCGTGGTCAGGATATCGTTGCGCACGTCTTCCGTGGCGGTGGCGGTAAGCGCGATGGTCTGCGGGTAGCCCAGCTCCCGCCGCGCCCGCCCCAGGCGCAGGTAGTCCGGGCGGAAATCATGCCCCCACTGGCTCAGGCAGTGAGCCTCATCCACCGCCAGCAGGGAAACCGGCATGCCCTTGAGCGCGTTCATGAACCCCGGCTGGGAGAAGCGCTCCGGCGCCACGTACACGATTTTCAGCACCCCGCGGCGGAAATCATCCATCACCTGCCGGTACTCGTCCGCCCCCAGGGAGGAATTGATGGCGGCGGCGGGGATGTTGCGCGCCAGCAGGGCGTCCACCTGGTCCTTCATGAGCGCGATGAGCGGGGAAACCACCACGGTGACACCCTCCCGGCAGAGCGCAGGGAGCTGGTAGCAGAGGGATTTGCCGCCGCCCGTGGGCATGATGGCCAGCGCATCTCGCCCGTCCATCACGGCCTCCACCACCTCGTCCTGCCCGGCACGCAGGCCCTCGAAGCCGAAATAGCGTTGCAAGGCCTCCTGAATATCCGGCAGCTGGTTGTTTCCACCCTCCATGCCGCTATTGTATGCGCCGCACCCACCGCTGGCAAGCTATTTCACCCGCCCTTCAGAGGTTTGAGACGGGATTCGATGCGTTTTCATCTGCGCCCCGCACAGGCTTCACATTGCGGCGATTATTTGTGGCAGCGGGCTTGCTATTCGTGCGCGCGTGTGGTAACATGCGCGGCGTCGTTTTAGTTGTAAAACTAAAACAATTAAACAACGGAAACAATCTTCAACCCCCAAAAAAGAAATATGGAGACAATCAGGGTACTGGCAACCATGATCATGCTGGCGGGAGCGGCTGCGGCGCAGATGCCGGGAGCGGCCACGCCGCGCGTGCAGGTGGAAAAGGCCACCAAGGGGCAGGACCGCATCGTGCGCAAGAGCATCGGGCTCACGGAATCCATTGATTCGGTGACCATCCACAGCGCGGTGGAGGGCTACTTGGTGGAAATGTGCCTGCAGGAGGGCAGCTATGTGAACAAGGGAGACGTGCTGATGCGCATCGAGCCGCTGCGCTACGAGGCTGCGGTGCAGCAGGCGCAGGCGACCATAGCGGAGCTGGAGGCCCAGATTGTGTATGCGGAAAAGCGTGCGAAGCGCCTTTCCTCCCTGGCCTCCAACCAGGCCGCCAGCCAGGAGGCCTACGAAACCGCCATGGCCGCGCTGGCCACCGCCAAGGCCAAGAAAGTGGGCGCCGAAGCGGAGCTGGTGCGCGCCCGCAAGAATCTGGAGGACTGCACCATCCGCGCGGAAATCAGCGGCTACATCGGCCGCATGCTCATCTCCCCCGGCAACTACGTGACCCCGGCGGATGAGCTGGCCGTCATCCACCAGGCGGATCCCATCTATGTACGTTTCCCGCTCAGCCAGCACGATGTGAACGCCATCTTCCGCGGGCCGAACGAAATCGGCGGGCTGGCGGATGTGCGCATCCTGACAGCCGCCGGGCTGCAGTACGGCACTCCCGGCAAAATCAAAATCGTGGACAACCTGCTCACCGGCGGGTCCGACACCTACACCCTGTGGGCGGAATTCGCCAACAAGGAGCACACGCTCGTGCCCTCCGGCATCAGCTCCGTGTATGTGAAGCTGCGCGACACCGCGGAAGTGGTGATGGTGCCGCTCACCGCCGTGCACCATGATGCAACCGGCTCTTACATCTACGCCGTGGACGCCGAGGACACCGTTTCCCGCAAGGAAGTGGTGGCCGGCACCGTGCAGGGCCGCTACCAGGCCATCTACGACGGTGTGCAGGAGGGAGAAACCGTGATTACGGACGGCTCCCACAAGACGCGCGCGGGCGCAAAGGTTATCCCCGTATACCCGGACCAGAAGGTGGAGCGCAAGGAAAGCGCCTCCGGCCGGGTGGCGGGCGAGGCGGTACCCGTGAAGACCACCGAGGTGAAACTTATCCAGGACCCCACGGAAATCAGCGTGGCCGGTGCCCAGGTGGAAGCCATCAACAAGGTGCTCATTACCCCCCAGGTACAGGGGCTTCTCAAGGACATGCCCTTTGTGGAGGGCCAGCGAGTCAACAAGGGAGACACCCTGTTCAGCATTGATCCCACCCACTATCAGGCCGCGGTGAACGTGCGCAAGGCCACCATCGCCCAGCTGGATGTGGGCATCCATGATGCCCAGCTCAAGTACGAGCGCCAGCAGTTCCTCAACAAGAGCAACGCCTCCAGCAAGGACGAGATGGAGAGCGCCAGCGCCACGCTCTCAGAGGCGCAGGCCCTCAAGTCCGCCGCAGAAGCCAACCTGCGCGTGGCGGAGGACGACCTCTCCCGCTGCACCATCACCGCCCCCATGGACGGCATCATCGGCCGCGCGCGCATCTCCGTGGGCGGCTACATCGCGTCCCGCACGCCGCTGGCGGTGCTGGTGCAAACCAGCCCCATCTATGTGCGCTTCCCGTTGAGCGAGACCGCGCTCCTGAGCGCCTTCGGCAATGTGGGAGACATGGTGAAGCAATGCGAAATCACGCTGGTGACCGCCACCGGGCAAACCCACAAGGAAACCGGGCACATTGCCGTGTGCGACAACCACATCCAGGAATCCACCGACACGCTCAACATCTGGGCCACCTTCCCGAACGCCGCAGGCAGCCTGACGCCCGGCGGCACGGTGATCCAGATGGTGGAAAAGAGCAACACCTATTTTACCTACACCGAAAAGGTCAAGGCCCACGGTTATTACTGGTATTATGTTGAGTACAAAGGCGTCTGGGGCTACCTGCGCAGTGA
>JAZUGI010000117.1:0-4796 GCA_045641125.1 Akkermansia sp. | reverse complement strand
GCAACGCCTTTTCCAACCCCCCCCCCCCCGTACGCGCGGCTCTCGTTTTGCATTCTGGCGCGGGCATTGATAATGCTTGAAGGGGGGCGCGCTTTCTGGTATGGTTGGCCTGCGTATGGGAGGAATGGAGCAGGGGATGCGGACCGGCATGGTGGCCACGGCTTCCATGCAGCGCTTCATGCAGGTCTTGCAAGCCACCAACATGGAGCTGCGGCTCTTGGTGGGAGAGGCGATGCTCGCCAACCCCGCGCTGGAGGAGGTGGCACCTTCCCCCGATTCCCCCGCCGACCGCGAAAACGAGCCCCTGGACTACGATGCGGCGCGCCGCCACGGCGAATTCATGGAGAGCCTGGAGCAGGTGGAAACCCTGGGCGCGCATTTGGAGACGGAAATCCGCCAGAGCGGCTTGGATGAGCGTGTGGAGTCCGCCGCGTTGACCCTGGTGCAGTATTTGGACGAACACGGGTATTTCGACGAGCCGCCACAGGAGATAGCGGCGCGCGAGGGTATGGAGGCAGGCGTCTTCCGCTCTGCGCTGGCGGCGTTGCAGGAGCTGGACCCCGCAGGCGTGGGCGCATGCGGTTTGCAGGATAGCCTTCTCATCCAGCTCCGTCGTGCGGGAGAGCCCGCGGATTCCCCGGTGGTTCGCCTGGTGCAGGAGCAGTGGGATGCGCTGGTGCACCACCGCTATGCAGAGGCTGCGCGCGCCTTGGGCGTGCCGGAGGAAGCGGTTGTTGCCGCCGCGTACCGAGTCTCCCGCCTGAACCCGGACCCCGGCAGCGGGTTCGCGCAGACGGAGCGCCACGTGGTGGAGCCGGACCTGGTGGTGGAGCCGGACGAGAGCGGCAGCTATGTGGCCCGCCTCACGGGGGAGAATGTGCCGCAGCTGGAGCTTTCCGCCGCGTACCGCGAGATGATGGCGGAGCAGGCGGACAAACCGGAAGTGCGGCAGTACCTTTCCCGCTGTTTCAAGGAAGGGCGCGAGCTGATACGCGCCATTGCGGAGCGCCAGGGCACCATCCTGGCGGTGGCGCAGGCCGTGGTGGCGCGTCAGCAGGCGTTTTTCCGGCGCGGCCGCGCGGAGCTCCTGCCCCTGCGCATGGAGGATGTGGCGGGCGACACCGGGTTGAGCGTATCCACCGTTTCGCGCGCGGTGAGCGGCAAGTTCCTGCGCTGCAGCCACGGGGTGTATCCGCTGCGCGGCTTTTTCGGCGCAGCCCTTCCGGCGGCGGATGACAGCGCCGTGTCTTCCGAGACGGTACAGCGGCTGATTCTGCAGCTGGTGCAGAAGGAAGACCCCGCGCACCCGCTTTCCGATGCCGCGCTGGAGTCCGCACTCGCGCAGCGGGGCATCTCGGTTGCCCGCCGCACCATCGCCAAGTATCGCGACAAGCTGAAAATCCTTCCCACCAACCTTAGACGCCGCAAGTGAGCCATGCCTGAACCCCTTCTCAATGTCAGCCGCCTTTCGGTGGAATTCCACACCCGCGCCGGTGTCAACTACGCGGTGAATGATGTTTCCTTCCAGTTGCAGGCGGGGGAAACGCTGGGCATCGTGGGTGAATCCGGCAGCGGAAAATCGGTGACCTGCTCCGCGCTGATGGGCCTGCTGCCGCGCCCCCCTGCGGTGATAGGCGCAGATTCCCGCGCCATGTTCGCCGGGGAGGACCTTCTGCACGCCCCGGAGAGCCGGCTTGCCCGCATTCGCGGGCAGCGGATTTCCATGATTTTCCAGGACCCCATGACCACCCTGAACCCCTGCATGACCATAGGGGACCAGGTGGCGGAGCCCCTGGTGCTGCACCATGGTTTATCCTGGGCGGAGGCGCGCCGCCTGGCGGTGGAGGAACTGGCGCGCACCGGGATTCCGGAACCGGAAAAGCGCGCCAAATCATACCCGCACGAGTTTTCCGGCGGCATGCGCCAGCGCGTGATGATTGCCATGGCCCTTGTCACCCGCCCGCAAATCTTGATTGCGGATGAACCGACCACCGCGCTGGATGTGACGGTGCAGAAGCAGGTGCTGGATTTGCTGGCGGAGCGCCAGCGGGAGCTTGGCACGGCGGTTATCCTGATCACGCATGATTTGGGCGTGGTGAAGCAGTATGCGCACCGCATCCAGGTCATGTATGCCGGCAGCATCGTGGAATCCGCCCCTGCGGCGGAGCTGCTGGGCAACCCGCTGCACGCCTACACGCGCGCGCTCATGGCATCCATCCCCGCGGCCAAGGCCAAGGGCGAGCCGCTGCAGACCATCCCCGGCCTGCCGCCCACGCTGCGGGAACCCATCCGCGGTTGCTCCTTCCGCCCCAGAAACACCATCGGCAAGCCGGAACTCTGCCTGGTGGACCGCGTGCCGGAGCTGGTGGAGGCGCATCCCGGCCACTGGGTGCGCAACTGCCCGGGCTGTCTCCGGTGATTGCCGCGGCTATTCGTGAACCTCGTTCAGCTGGGTGAGGGAGAGCTTGGGCGCGGGCTTGGAGCGGGCAGGGGTGGCCCAGGTGAGTTCATGGTGCCCCTGTTCCAGGCGGTAGAGTGTCAGGGCGTGGAAGGTTTCTCCCGGCTTGCCCTCCGCCTGCACCGTGCAGGTGCCGGTCTTGCCGCCGGTGATGAGCTGCCGCCCGTCATACTCCGGTATGGTGACCAGGATGGCGTAGATGCCGCGCCGCGGGGCGTTGAGCACCATCTCGGAAATGTGGAAGCCGTCTTTCTCATGCCAGTGCGGCTCGTAGCCGCTCGGTGCGGTTACCGGGCGCTTCAGCCCGCCCTTGGCGGGGCGGTAGGCCGCGCGCTGCTTGCTTTCCCGCCATCCCGCGCGGATGACGACGATGTTGACAAGCACCACCACCACAAGCCCTGCCGCAAGCCAGCTGTATATGGCCACGGAGGCATCGGATTCATCCCCCCATATCAAAATGCCCGTCAACGCCAGGCAGAACACCGCCGTGAGCACAATGCCCGCCGCAAACCCGAACACCATGCCCGGAAAGAGCAGGTAGAGCAGCACGTAGCGCAGGAACTTGCCGAGGTTGAGCGGCGTGCCCTTCAGAAATTCTCGCTTGATGGCCGCATCGCTCAGCTGTTTCAGCTCTGCCTGCGGCGTGGTGGTGGTGATGGTCATGCGCCGTTATTATTAGCACAACCGCGTTGAATTGACAATTGGCAATTGCCGCCGCTCCCCAAAATGTATGCCCCGAAACGGGGCGCGCCCCCATTCCCGCGCGTGTTATGCGGTCTCAAGTGAAAAAAACTCCTTGCAGGCGGCGGCTTTTCCTGTTAAAAATGGAATATGCGAATGAAACACCTCCTATTTGCCGCCGCTGCCGCGTTTTTAGTGAACGCGTGCGAGAACTGCTACAACGACCGCTTTGGTGCGGAAATGATGGGCAAGCACCCCTCCACCATTTGCTCCCTGCTGGGCACTCCCACCAGCATCGGCCAAGCAGGCGGGATTGAGGAATATGTGTGGTACGCAGACAAGTCTTACGATACCACCCACACCACCCCCGGTCACTCTGAAACCTGGTACGACAAGAAGGGTGTGCGGCACGAGACCTGGGAGCCCGCCACCGTCACCAGTGAGCATGTGGTGCGCTACTCCAGGCTGAGCATCCGCTTCAGCGGCAACCGCGCCGTGAGCTACTCCTTCGACGACGAAGGCGGTATGTGCAACTACTGGGTGCCGCAGAGCTACATCAACCGCTACAAGCAGGAGGACAAGATGAAGAAGAACGCCGTTTCGGAAAGGCACTTCTCCTCTGCTCCCTCCCGTTAACGGCTGCGTGCCGCACCCAATCAGGGCAGCGGCCCGCCCATCGTCTCCGCCAGCTCGTTCAGGGAGGCCTTCAGGCGCTCCACCAGGGCGGCGTCATCCTCCGTGGCCGGCTTCACGCCCTCCAGCTCGGCGAGTATCTTCTCCCGCAAGGCGGCAAACTCCTCACGCTCCGGGCATGCTGCGGCAACGGCATTCACTTTCAGGTTGATGTATAGCAGCCTGTTTTCCGGCAAAACGCCGGCAGAAAGCTCCTCCAGGAGCTTCAGGGCCCCGCGCGCGCCCTCCGGGGCCTGCATGGCAGCGGTGCTGCGCTCCACAAGCTCGCGCGCCTGCTCCTCCACCTGCTTCTTGTGTGTCAGGCCGGATTGGTCCTGCGGGTCGAGCCGAGAGATTTCCGCCTCCAGCGTGGCGGCATTGGGGGCAATGCCGGGGTGCAGGCCCCGGAGCACTTTCTGCAGGGCCTCCCGCTGAAGGTCCGGTGCGCGCCCCTCCGCATTCTCCAGCACCTTGGCCGCTGCCAGGGCCTTGTCCAGCCACTCCTGCGTTTCGCGGATATCCGCATTGCCGCCGAATCCGCCCACCACCACACCCTGCGGGGTGAGCACCAGCACCGTGGGGAAGGATACCACCGCGTACTGCTTCACCAGCGCGCGGTTGCGCTCCATCTGCTCCGCGCTGAACTTCGGAACCTTGGGCACATCCACCTCCACGCACACAAACTTGTCGCGCGCGTATTCATCGAACTGCGGCGTATCCAGGGAAATCTTGCGCAGGCGGATGCACGCCCCGCACCAGTCGGAACCCGTGAAGTCCACCAGAACCGCCTTGTGCTCTGCCGCAGCCTTTGCCTTGGCGGCCTCCATATCCGTCATCCACTCCACGGCGGATGCGCTTGCCAGCATGACAGCCGAGACCACCGGTACCATGTACTTCATCATCATGTCTCCATTCTACCCCGAGCCGCTGCCTTCACGCAAGGATAAACAAAGCGGCCCGCCGTTTGGCGGGGCGCTGGTTCAAG
>JAZUGI010000116.1:0-13500 GCA_045641125.1 Akkermansia sp. | reverse complement strand
CTGCAGCTCCGTGTACGGCTTCATGGCCTACCAGTACTGCGGCAACACCGCCAGCCCGAAGATTGAAGGCTACCGTTTCGCCCATCGCCAGCACGGCCACCAGGCCCGCGTGGGTGTCGGCTTCAACTTCTAATTCCCGCTGACAGAACAGAATCTCTCAAGCAGGCGGTTGCCAAGACCGCCTGCTTTTTCATTGACACCAAAAGAGATAGCTGCTACCCTACTCCATGCGGGGGATGTTCCCCGGTAAAAACAAGATACCACCATGAAAAAGACAATCATTCTTGCCACCATGCTGGCCCTGCCGACCTTTGCAGGCCAGAAGCTGATCTACAACACGCCCGCCCCGGTTGTCACCGCACCCGCCGTGGACAGCGGCCACGGGCTGGAAATCGGCTACTTCATCTCCTGGGCAGCCAACGACATCTACAAGGACTGGTCCCCCTGCAAGGAAATCCGCACCAACGGGGTGGATATCACCGCCCTGTATGATTTCAACCGCAACCACGCCATGACCCTGCGCTTGGCATACGGATTCGGCGCCCGCTCCTGGGCAGACGGTGCCTATGAGGAGGACGGCTACAGCTGGAACGAAGCTGCGCGCGTGCGCATGCACACGTTCAGCCTGATGCCCGGCTACCGTTACACGCTTCCCCTGTGCAGCCACTCCTCCCTGTATGTGGGTGTGAATGCGGGCGTTTCCAACCAGAGCTCCAAGCACAGGCAGGCAGAGGGAGAGGGCCAGTACTTCTACGGCCATGATTCCGGCTGGGGCTTTGCCTATTCCGCAGAGGCCGGCCTGCGCTTCAACTTCAACCCCTGCACGGAGTTTTTTGTAGCCTACCAGTTCATGGGCAACACCGCCAGGAACGATAACAACGGCTACAGCACCCACCGCCAGACTTCACACGGCATCCGCACCGGGTTTGCGTTCAAGTTCTGATGGCCCGGCCATCCCACGGCGCACCGGCAACGGTGCGCCGTTTTGCGTTTAAGGGAAGCCCTTTCGCACATCCGCTGCCGGCAGCTTAGAAAAGGGTTTTCTCCTTCTCGCTCTCCTTGCCCTCCAGGTATTTGACGAGACGACTGACCCCCGCGCCGTAGGGCGCGCTCAGGCGCCAATCCGGGGTGGTGTCCAGCAGGTTGGGCGAGTGGCGGCGGCGGTAGAGCACCACGCCCGCCACGAGTGCCAGCAGGGCAAACACGCCGCCGATATAGGGCAGGTAGGAAGCGTTCTCCGGGTCCTTGAGGGTTTCCGTAATCTTTTCCTTGAGGCCCGGTTCCTTCTTCTCCTCCACCTGCTTGTACTGGATTTCCAGCTTGGGTGCCTTGGAGGTGTTCTCCGGGGTGAGCGGGGTGAAGGATGCGGCCAGGGGGGCCGTGTTGGCGCTCACCTGGCGCATGGCGGCCAGCAGGCCGTCCACGCCGGAGCCCTGCTCCGCAGCGGCGGTGCGCACCTTGTTGAGCCATTCGTGGCGCTGGGTGTCGTCTGCCTTGATTTCCTGGTAGCCGAGCTCCAGGTTGCCGGGGCTGCCGATGTGGTAGAGCAGGAGCACAGCGTACTCGCAGGGCTGCGCCACAGCGGTGGCCAAGGTGCCCACGGCGAGGTCGCGCGGCATTTCCTGCCCGGCCTTGATGATGGCGGTGTAGATGCGGAAACGGCCGTTGCCGTTGATTTCACGCAGCACATGCTCCACGTCGTCGCGCTCCATGGTGGAGAGCAACCCCTGCGGGTCGATGAGGCCGGAGGGCGAGGGCTTGGTGTACTCCTCGCAATACTTGGCGAGCACCACGGTGTCGCTTTCCTCCACGGGTGCGGGGCGTGCGTTGCCGGTGGTGCGGTAGGGGCTGGGCGCGGCCTCTCCCTTGGCGGGGAAAAGCGCGGTGTAGCCGGTCTGCAGGCTGCCCTTCATGAGCAGCGCGTAGTCCTCCGGTTTCCAGCGCGGCGCAGAATCAAACGAGGCGGCATCCACGTTCTTCGCCACGGAAGGGGGCGGCGTTTCTTCCACGTCCACCTCTTCCACGCCGTCGTCCACATCCTCCGCTATATCATCGTCCACCAGGTGGGGAGTCAGCGGGGCATCCGGCAGGCGCGGCGCGGCGGGCTTTTCCTCCGGCAGGCGGGCGGGAACGATGAGGGGTTCCGTTTCATCCCTCACCTTTTCCGGCGCGCCCACGCTGGCTTTCCTTTCCTCCCTGTCGTCCTTCTTGTCGGCCCGCTTCACGGGCTTTCTGGTGGAGGAGGCGGTGGATTTCCGCGCGGTGGAAGTGGCTGGCTTCTTGGTAGCGGTGGTCTTCCTGGTGGTGGATGCAGCCGGCTTGGTGGTTGCGGGCGGCTTGGTAGCGGTACGTGCCTTGGCGGGTGCAGTGGCCTGCCTGGCAGCGGGCTTGACAGCGGGCTTCCTGGCAGTTTGCTTGGCGGTGGAGGTACGTGCCTTGGCCGTGGCGGCGGGTTTCTTGGATGAAGTGGTGGCAGTTGCCGGTGCCGCGGATGCGGAATCTGCGGCCAGCAGGGAAACGGCGGCGGCGCACATCAGCATGTTGGCGCCCTTGCGCAGCGCGGGCATGGTCTCCACGCCCACAGGCTTGCCCACGCGGCCCTCTCGGCGGATGCTGCGCATCACGGCGCGGGAATCCGTGGCGATAATGCGCACGGCATTCTTCATGACCTTCTTGATGCCCTGCACGGTGGCGCGCTCACGGAACTGCAGGCGCGCGGAGACAATGGCCCTGTTGATTTTCTCCGGGTTGATGTACGGATCCAGCCTGTAGCCCCAGGAGAAACACGCCATCTCCAGCTGCACATCCATCACCAGGATAAATGCCCACTCCATTTTTGCCGGGGTGGAATAGGGGTGGAAGATATCCCGCACGCGGCCCTTCACTCCATCCCAGCAATCACGCAGCATGTGCATCACGCCCGTTTCCGCATGCGCGGGGATGGGATCGCCCTTCTCGCGCAAACGCTCGCGCACCTTGGCATCCTCGTACGCCTTGTTCTGCTCGCGCTTGCCGAAGGAGGGGTGGTGGATGCGCGCATGGTTGAGTATCCAGTGCGCGTGGGGGCGCAGTTCCCGCGCCTGCCCGTGGTCCGTGATGTACACGCCGAGCGCCACAGGCGGCAGGTTGCGCTCCAGATCCTCCAGGAATCGCATCAGCTCCACACGGTCATGGTGCTTGAGCACACCGGCGGCATCCAGCACGCGCGTGAACTCCACCTGCCCGGTGCCGAACACGCTTTCCGCGCGCCCCATGCTGTATCCGCAGGCAGGGCACCGGTGCAACGCACCGGTGTGGATTGTGGCAGAACATTGCGGGCAAACAGGCACCCCGTCTTTATAGCGCGTTTCTGCCTCCAGGTGAAGCCCAATCCATGTCACAAGCTCCTTTTTTTGCGCGGGCGCGGCTCACGGGGAAGCCGCCCTTTTCCCGCCTGCATGACATTTTTTTTGATTTTGGGCTGGACAAACGCCATGGTGCAGTGTAAACTGCCCCGCACATGCCGCATGGCATACATGGCAGGATAGCTCAGTGGTAGAGCAGAGGACTCATAAGCCTTTGGTCGCGAGTTCAAATCTCGCTCCTGCTATTCCAAGGGGCCTCCCGATGATTCGGGAGGCCCTTTTCGTGTATAACGGATATTAGGCTTGAGGCGCGCGGGGGGAGGGTGGTAGAATGAAAAGACATTCCGAATGATACGCATCCACACAATCCTGAGCTATGCGGCCGCCCTGTTCCTGGGGCTGGTCACGCTGGCGTTCGGGGCAGAGCGCTTCCAGCATGCCACCGTGAACGGCCAGGATTACGTGCGGCTGGCGGATGTGTGGGATTTCTACGGCTTCAAGCCCGTGCAGGGACGCGCCGGATGCCAATCATACGGCGCCGGGAACCGCGTGGTCTCCATTCGCCCCGGAAAGCAGGATTTCTACGTCAACAACTACCGCTACATCCTCTCCTTCCCCGTGCAGACCGTGGACGGCACGCTCATGATTTCCTCCACGGATATGCAAAAGCTGGTGGATCCCGTGCTGCGCCCGCGCTATTCGGAAAACGCGGGCACCATCCGCACCGTGGTGGTGGATGCCGGGCACGGCGGGCATGATGCGGGGGCCAAGAGCGCGTACGCGGTGGAGAAGGATTGCAACCTGGCGCTGGCGCACAAGGTGCGCGTGCTGCTGCAGAAGCGCGGCTACAACGTGGTGATGACGCGCGACCAGGATTATTTCCTGACGCTGCAACAGCGCGTGGACATTGCGAACAAAACGCCGGATTCCATCTTTGTGAGCATCCACCACAACTCCGGCGGCAGCCACGCCAACGGCATCGAGACCTTCACCCTGGCCCCGCACGGCACCACCTCTCCCTTTGCCCGCACGCGCCGCACAGAGGAGCTCAGCGGCAACAACCAGGACAGCGAGAACATTGCCCTGGCCACCGCCATCCACAGCCGCGCCATCCGCAACACGCGCGCGTTCGACCGCGGCATCCAGCGCGCACGCTTCAGCGTGCTCTGCACCATCCACCGCCCGGCCATCCTCTTTGAGGGCGGCTTTGTCTCCAACGCAGACGAGGGCGTGAAAATCACCACGGAAGAGTACCAGAACAAGCTGGCGCTCGCCATTGTGGAAGGCATCATCTCCTACAGCAACACCGTGTGCTCCAACCGCCCGCGCAACACCCAGATGGCACGCACCAGCAAAGTGGGCTCCTCCAAGGGAACCTCCGCCAAAAATCCGCGCGTGAGAACCAGCATCTCCGGCGAGCGCGCACGCCAGCTCCAGTACACCAACAAGTCATCCCGCAAATGAAGCTTCTTCCCCTCCTCTGCGCAGGCCCGGCACTGGCCTGCATGCTTCTGCTCGCACCGCCCTGCCCCGCCGTGACGGCAGACGGCTTCATGTGGCACAACACACGGCTGGGGCAGATTGACTACCTGCCGCTGGAGGACCTGCGCAGCTTCTACAAGCTCATCCCCATGCAGGGTGCGGAGGGCGCGCACTGCGTGGGCAACGGCGAGCTCAAGGTTACCTTCGGCCCGGATACGCGCGATATTACCCTGAACGGTATCCGCTGCCGCCTTTCCCACCCCACGCGCCGCGCGGAAAACGGGGATTTGCTGGTATCCAAGGTGGACATGGTGAAGCTCATCGACCCCGTGCTGCGCCCCACCTACATCCACAACCGCCGCACGGTGAAAACCGTGGTGGTGGATGCCGGGCACGGCGGGCATGATGCCGGAACCGCCACTCCGTACGTGCGGGAGGCGGACACCACGCTCCTGGTGGCGGCCGCCCTGCGCGCAGAGCTGGAAAAACGCGGTTTCCTGGTTCTGCTCACGCATGAGGACAACCGCTACCTTTCCGACCAGCAGCGCGTGGATGCCGCCAACGCGGCGGCGAACGCCGTCTTTATCAGCCTGCATCTCAACAACGGCCGCAGCGATATGCGCGGCGTGGAAACCTACACCGTGGACCCCGCGGAATCAGATGACGCACCCATGCCCGGCAACGAGTACGACACCTCCAACGCCGCGCTTGCCATGGCCCTGCAATCCTCCCTGGTGCGCCGCTGCGGCGCGGCAGACGGCGGATGCCGCCGCGCCCACTACAGCATCCTGAGCTCCGTCTCCTGCCCCGCCGCCCTGGTGGAACTGGGCTACGCCGGAAACAAGGAGGAAGGCACCCTGCTCAGCTCAGAGGAATACCGCGGCAAGCTGGCCAAGGCCCTGGCGGAAGGCATTGCCACCTTCGCGGAAATCATGAACCCGGAGACCTCCCTCCAGCAGAGAGAGCAGTCCTCCACCTCATCCGCCAAGCCCGCCACTCCTCCAACGCCTGTGAAACCGGCAGAACCCGTGAAAACCACACCTGCCAAACCCGCCCCAACCGACAAAAAGAAGGCGGGCACCAAACGCAGCAATACCCAGCGCAGCACACCGGCAAGCAACACCAAACGCAGCACCACACCAGCCCGGCGCACACCTGCCAACCCCGCGCCCGCCCGCCGCACACAGACCAAGCAAAGGTAAGGCGCGTGCAGACTGGCAAAAAAACGGCCGGCCCGGTATGGCACCAGACCGGCCTTCACATTTTCCGGGTTTACATCACCTGTTCTTGAGCAGCTCCTTGAGCTTGGCTTCCGGATCGGCGAAATCCTTTTTCACCTCCTCCACGTCTGCCGGGGTGCAGGTGGGCTGCAGCTCCGCAAGACCGAGCATGTACTTCTTGAGCTCCAGCACCTCCTCCACGGTGGTGGCGTTCACGGTGAGCATCTGGATGTGCATGCCCCAGATATCCTCCCGGTTCTGCGGCATGGCAATGGGGGCATACTTCTTGGTGACGGCGTAGAGTCCCTCAATACCCTGGGATGCCTTGCAGTCGGCCAGATACTGGCGCATCTGCTCCTCCGCCTTGAGCTCGTTGTCCATACCGGTCTTGTGCCCGGTGTCCAGCTTGATGATTTCCTCCCGCATGGCCTTGGAGTGGGCGCGGAACTGCTGGGGCACGTTCACCCACACATCAAAGAGGGCCTGGGCGCGCTCCTGCCCGGTGAGCTTGGCGGCCTTGCGCAGCTTCTTGCCGGCTTTCACGGCTGCATTCAGCGGCTTCACCACCTGCTCATGGGTGTCACGGCCGCCAAAGAAACCGCCCACGAGCTCTCCGGTGTGGTCCGTCACCAGGATGGTGGGGTAGATGGTGATGCCGTACTCCTCACAGATGGCGGCATTGTGCTTGTACTGCTCCTGGCTGAACTTGGGCTTGTGGGGCATATCCACCTCCAGGCACACGAACTTGTCCTTGGCGTAGGCATCGAACTCCGGCTTGCTGAAGATGTCTTTCTTCATGGCGATGCAGTGGCCGCACCAGTCGGACCCCGTGAACTCCAGCAGAATGAGCTTGTTCTCCGCCTTGGCCTTGGCCTTGGCGGCATCAAAGTTGGTCATCCATTCCACGCCGAACGCGGGCGCAGCCATCACGGCCACCGCCGCTGCCAATGTAAAGAACTGTTTGAACATACGCGCAGTATAGCGCACACGGCGCAGGCACCGCAAGGAAAAAAAGCCCGCCCGGGCGCAATGCCGGGCGGGCGCGAAAACCGGGCAATCCGGCTCCGGGGGTACTTCCCTTAGGCCTTCAGCTCGTTGCCAAGCTCAATGATGGAGTACTCTCCCGGGCACAGGCGGTACACAATCTGCAGCACGTTGCGGCGCGCGTTGCGGTACAGCACAAAGGGCTTGCCGGAGATTTCCAGCTCCATGATGGCATCCTCCTTGTACATGGTGCGCAGGTCGTAGCCCTCGCGCGTGATGCGCACCGGCTTGGGATCTTCCGGGGCATCGATATCCACATCCTGGTCCAACACGTCCTCATGGTACACGGTCTCATCCAGCTTGCGGATACTCTCCGAGCGGTGCGGGCGGAAATGCTTCAGCAGGCGAGTCTTGTGCTTGCGCATGCGGCGCATGATCTTGGTGATCGTCTCGTCGATGGCGGCATACAGGTCGCTGCTCACCGTAGAGGCCTGGATTGTAATATGGTCGGCACAGAATAGAACGATTTCGGCCATTTGGCGATCCTTCTGCACATCCACCACCACGCGCGCTTCCACGATGCGCGGATATTCAATGTGGATGGCCTGGATCTTCTTGACGGCGAAATCGTGGATGGCATCCGTCACCTCAATGTGGCGACCCGTCACGGTAATGTTCGTTGCTTCACTCGACATGATATTTACCTTTTCTATGTTGTTCTGTGCTCGCGGCGCGGTATACGCCCCTTGCAATATGCATGCTACCCTCCAAGCGTCTTTTTTGCAAGAAAAAACTTCACATAAGTTTGCATGCGAAGCATGCCGCGGGTGAAAGGGGGCAAGGTGTTGAAAGCCGCCTCGCGCAAGCACCACGCGCGCGCGACTAGAGCGCAAAATATCCTTGTCACGCCGCAAGGGTTTTGGTAGACTTCCAGCATGTCAACACATGAGGGAGAACAGGTGCTTGTAGTACCGCGGGAGGCCTTTAACGCGGTGGGGTCCTTCAACGGCGTGCGCCGCAACCCGCAGGATTACCTGGAAGCCTTTTTGAAGCCCGGTGTGGCCCGCTACATGGACCGCGCGCTGGCGGAGAAAAGCCCGCAGTTCAAGCAGCTCATCGGCTACGCCATCTTCTGCCACCGCGGTCGCATCCTAGCCTACTCCCGCACCTCCAAGGGTACGGAGACACGCCTGCACGACAAGTGGTCGCTCGGCATCGGAGGCCACATCAACCCCATTGACGGACTCACGGACAGCATCGCCACCTACCTCACCGGCATGGAGCGGGAAATCCGCGAGGAAATCAGCATTCCCGCCGCCGTGAACCAGGAGCTCTACGCCGTTATCAACGATGACACCGACGAAGTAGGCTCCGTGCACCTGGGCATTGTCCACCGCTTTGAGCTGGAGAGCGAGGAGGTGGCGCCCAACGAGAAGAAACTGGACAACCTGGGATTCCACACGCTCGAGGAGCTTGCGGGAGACCTCTACCCCAAGCTGGAGAGCTGGCCCGCCATCTGCGTGGACGCCCTCCGCGCAGATGCCGCCAAGTAACCCTTTTCCAAAAACAATGAATACCAAGACAAGCATCATCACCATCGCCGCACTGTGCGGGCTGTGCGCGCCCCAGGCGCTCGCGGACCGCAACAGCGACTACTGGGCACCGCACAACATGGCGCAGCGCCAGTGCACCTCCGTGCATATCGGCTTCCTGCCCACGGTGCCGCACCACACCGCCGCCTACCAGGAAATGGTGGTGGAGAAGAGCGCCCCCGGCACCTACTTCTGCTGCAACAACTTCACCAACGGCTACATCGGCGTGCAGGAGCTCGCAGAGCAGCCGGACGGCTCCACCAAGCGCGTGGTCATCTTCTCCATCTGGGATGCGCAGGACTCCGGAGACAACCCGCACGCAGCCCCGGAATCCGAGCGCGCCAAGCTGGTGCAGCGCGGCCAGGGTGTGCACACCACGCGTTTCGGCGGTGAGGGCACCGGCGGCAAATCCATGCGCCTGTTCAACTGGAAGGAGGGGCAGCGCATCCGCACCCTGGTGGTGGAAAAGCCGGATGGCGAGAACTTCCGCCAGCTGGCAGGCTACCTGTACAATGATGAAACGGGCAAGTGGGACCTGCTGAGCTGCTGGCGCATTCAGGCGCTGCACCAGGGTCTGGGCGGCGGCAGCGGCTTTGTAGAGGATTTCCGCCGCAACGTGGAATCCAAGAAGTACGAGCGCCGCGCCACCTTCGGCCCCGCTTTCCGCTGGGTCGGAAACGAGTGGAAGCAGGCCACCGAATTCCGCTTCACCCGTGATGCCAACCCCAACAACGAAATCAACTGCCGCCTCAATCCCAAGCTCGGCTACTTCTCCCTGGCTACGGGCGGCAATATCAAGCCGGAGGCGGATTTCAAGCCCTTCGAGATCAAGGTGCTCACCCCCCTGCCGGAGGCCAAGGAACCCGGCCAGGACGTGATGGATATCATCCACGCTCCCAAGCTGGACATGGTGGAGTACAACGACGAGGGCCCTGCCATTTGAGCCCTCCCGCCTGAATTTCAAAAGCCCGCCCGGCATGGTGCCGGACGGGCTTTTTTCATGTTTGGAACACCTGTTAGAGACCCAGCTTGCTCTTGGCCGTGCTGATCAGGTGGTTGGCCAAATCCGGGTTGCTGTGCAGCAGGTCCTGGATCGCCTGGCCGAACGGCAGCGCCATCAGCTTGTCCACGGAGAAATCCGCCTGGCCGCTCATGCAGTCGCCCACGTACCCGGTGATAGTCTTCACCGCATCGGAATCGGCAAGCAGCTTCTCCAGCGCCGGCATAAGGCTCTCCGGGCAGTTCTTGCGCAGCTCGTCTCCTATCTTGCCTCCCATCAGGGAGCCCATCATATCATCTATCAATCCCATGGTTGTTGTAATGGTTGGTTCCCTGCATCCTAGCATTTTCCCCGGGCAGAGTCAAGAACGCATGTGATAGGAACAACCATTCTGTTTTAACCGCTTGCCATGTGAAAACGTTGGGCGTATACTGTGGGTATGAAACGCAAGACATGGATATGTTCGCTGTTGGCGGCGGCTGTGGCCGCGCCCGCCTTTTCGCTGGATTGGGTGACGGATTTTGACGCCGCCAAGGAGCAGGCCGCCAAGGAGGGCAAGGCCGTTCTGGTGGATTTCACGGGTTCGGACTGGTGCGGCTTCTGCATCAAGCTCAAGAAACAGGTGTTCGACACCCCGGAGTTTGACGCCTACGCCAAGGACAAGTTCGTGTGCCTGGAAATCGACATCCCGAAGGGCAACAAGATTTCCGAGGAGCAGAAGAAAATCAACGAGGAGCTCAGCGAGCTGTACAACGTGGACGGCTTCCCCTCCATCTTTGTGATGACCCCGCAGGGCTATGTGGTGGGCGGCTTCAGCGGCTTCAGGGAGATTGCAGGGGTTAAGAAGGCACTGGATGCCGGCCTGGCCAACGCCAAGGCCATTGCAGATGCAGAGAAGCTTGACACAGATGCCAGGGTGGATGCCATGTTCAAGGTCTACAAGGGGCTCAACGAGGACGTGGCCGGCTCTGCCCTGCAGCTCAGGGACGCCATTGCCAAGATAGACACCAACGACCGCTGCGGCATGCGCCGCGACAAGCAGCTTGCAGAGGAAATGCGCGGCTTGCAAATACAGCTTCGCACGTTTGTGGAGGAGTCGGGTTCCGCCGGTGTGAAGGACGCTCTGGCCCTGCTGGAGGACAAGACTCCCAAGCTCATGCCGGAAAACCGCTACGCCGCTATCATGATAAAGAGCAGCATGTTGTTCCTCCTCTCCGAGACCCAGGAGGATTTGGACAAGATGCGCGACACCACCGTGGCGGAGCTCAAGGCGCTCGATACTACCAAGGTGGACCCCGACCAGGTGAAGCAGGACATCGAGCGCATCACCCAGGTTGCCAAGGACGGACAGCGCGCGCTGGACCACGCCAAGGACAGACGCCAGGAGCTGGATGACCGCGCCGCCGCCGCCAAGGAGGCCAAGCTGGCAGAGGAGGAGGAGGCGCGCCTGCAGGCCGCCGGCACTCCCAAGCTGGAATGGGGAACGGACCTGGCCGCCGCCAAGGCGCAGGCCGCCAAGGAGAACAAGCCCATCCTGCTGCTCTTCACGGGGTCAGACTGGTGCAGCGCATGCATCGCCCTGCACAAGGAAGTTTTCGACAAGGCGCGCTTCGCCGTCTATGCCAGGGACAAGTTCATTCCCGTGGAAATCGACTGCCCGCACGGCAACAAGATGAGCGAGGAGCAGAAGAAGGCCAACAAGGCCATTGCAGATGAATACCATGTGGAGGGCTTCCCCACCGTTCTTGTCCTCACCCCGCAGGGCATGGTGGCCGGCGGCTTCCTTGGCGGCCAGGAATTGGCCGATGTGAAGAAGGACCTGGAAACCGCGCTCGCCAACGTGCAGACCCTTGCCAGGGCAGAGAAGCTGGAGCCGGAAAACAAGCTCAAGGCCCTCATCTGCTTCTACAGCGTGCTGGAGGAGCAGGAAACCCCCTGCACTGCCTCCCTGGTGGAGGAAATAGCCAAGCTGGACCCGGAAGACAAGACCGGCTTCCGCCACAAGCAGGAGCTTGCCGCCAAGCGCTCCAAGATAGAGGAAATGCTCGTGAAGATGGAAGGCACCCCGGAACTCACCAAGAAGTGCGACGAGCTCCTTGCCACCGTTGAGCCGGAACTGAAGCTGGACATCATCGCCATGAAGGCAGACAACCTCATGCTGCTCTCCGAAACCAAGGAGGACCTCCAAAAGGCATGCGACACCCTGACCGCCGACCTCAAGAGTGTGGACCGCGATAAATCCGATCCGAAGCTCTACGAAGCCTGCGAATCCAGCATCAAAACCTGGCTGGAACATGCGGACGAAGTGCTTCAAGAGGCCAAGCAGATGCGAGAGATTATCAAAGCCGTCCGCGAGCATCAGCAATAGGCCCTGCGCCAAAGTCTGTCAGTTGCCGCTTTTTGTCTTGCGGGCGGCGGTCGCGCGCGCGTATACTCGCGGCATGTTCAACAAAACTCTTACCGTGGCAGGGCTTGCAGCCCTGGTGTCACCGGCATTCTGCGCCGAATGGATGACGGACTTTGAGGCAGCCAAGACCAAGGCTGCCGCAGAGAACAAGGCCGTGCTCGTGGATTTCACGGGCTCGGACTGGTGCGGCTACTGCATCATGCTGCGCCAGAACGTCTTTGACAAGCCGGAGTTCGATACCTACGCCAAGGACAAGTTTGTCCTCGTGGAGGTGGACCTGCCCCGCGGCAAGAACAAGATTACGCCGGAGCAGATGCAGGCGAACCGCACCCTGGCGGATCAGTACCACGTCAGCGGCTTCCCCTCCATCTTCGTCATGACCCCCAAGGGTGAGGTAGTGGGCGGCTTTGTGGGCGGTGCCGGCTCCCTGGCAGACATCCAGCCCACGCTCGACGAGGGCGCGGCCAACGTGAAGGCCCTGGAGGAGGCCCGCAAGCTGGAGGGCGACCAGAAGCTGGAGGCATACGGCAAGATTTACAAGAGCCTGAAGCGCGGCGTGAACACCGCCGCCACCCAGCTGGTGGATGAAATCATCCAGAACGACCCGGAGGACAAGTGCGGCCTGCGCCACGGCAGGGACGTGGCCAACCAGATGGCGGATTTCACCCAGAAGCTGGAGAACAACGGCAATCCCCTGAGCCCGGAGGCCGTGCTGGCGCTGGTGCAGGAGTTTGAGGGCAAGGTGTTCCCGGAAAACAGGCTGGAGCTCATCCAGGTCAAGCTCAACGCGCTCATCGTGAACGCCACCACCGCGGAGGATCTCCAGAAGGCCAAGGACACCATCATTGCCGACCTTGGCAAGGTGGAGAACGAGCCCAGGGTTGAGCGCATCAAGGAGAACGTCAACAAGGTCTTCTCCCAGCCGGAGCGCCTTCTGCAGATGGCTCAGCAGCAACGCGAGCGCATGGAGCAGATGAAGAAGGCCAAGGAGGAGCAGCAGAAGAAGCAGGAGGAAGCCAAGGAGCAAAAGACCGAGCAGGCCCCCGAGCAAAAGCCCGAGGCCCCCGCCGCCGCCCAGGAAGCCCCCAAGGCCTGAGCAAAACCGCATTCAACCTTAAACGGAACCGCCCGGTGTTCAACCGGGCGGTTCTTTTGTTCATGGTGGCGCGGCCGGAAGCGGCGCCGCGGTTCAACGGATGAAGTTGGTGGTGGCGCGGGGGAGCTGTTGGGCGGGCGGCAGGGCGGCATAGGCCTTGACGGCACGCGCCATGTTGGCACCGAGCTGGCGCATGATGGCCAGGCCCTCCTCGTCCTTGAGCACCTCTTCCGGCGCGTTGCCGTGCACCTCATTCCAGTAGAAGGAGGCCACCGTGGGCATCTGGTTGATGGAGAAGTGCTTCTGGATGGCATCCAGCGTGGCGAGCGACCCCGCACGCCGCGAGGAGGCCACCGCCGCCGCCGGCTTGCCCGT
>JAZUGI010000115.1:0-10605 GCA_045641125.1 Akkermansia sp. | reverse complement strand
GTGGGGGTAACCAACGGCGGCACGTTTCGGCACGGGAACCCCGCCTCGTCCCGCCATGGCGGGGCGAAAGGCGGGGCGGCTCCACTATCCCGGTTGCACGTCTCAAACCGCCTTTACTGACAAAATTCAAGGGAGGGGTCTTCAATTTTGGGCGATTTTCCTAACGATTGCCTATCAATGCGTAGAAAAAGCCAAACTCAATCTTTGGGACACAAGTGGCGCACGATTCCGCCCTACGCGGTGCGGGCCTCGCTCGCGGGAATGGGGGAGGAGCAGGGGCTGTTCAGCATCCCCCTTTACGCCATGGAGCGGATGATGGATATCCTGCCCTAGCGCGCCTCGATGACGACCTCGGCGCGCAGGGGGGAATCGCCGATGAGGTAGCGGCGCTGGTTCTCCAGCGTGGCGGCGGCAATCTGCACGGGTTCCCCGGCCAGGGTCTCCTTCTTGAACTTGAGCTGGATGGCGAATGGCTCGGCGGGCAGGGGGGCGGCATCATGCTCCAGTGCCCAAATGAGATAGGCGGAGTTGTTGATGTGGCCGTTGAAATCCGTGTCCCGCCGCGGAGCGGGGAAGGGGGGCGCGAACGCGGCCCCGCCCTCCCAAGCGAGCTTCTGCAGCGGTTCCGTGATGGCGGGGCAGGGCGGCAGCGTGTCCAGCCCGGCTTTCTTGAGCGGCACGGGGCCGCGCGTGGTGATATCCATGAGGCACCATACCAAGTCCGCGCGGGCGAGCACGGTGCCGTCGGGCGCGGTCATCTCGATAAAGCGGCGCGCTTTGAGCGGCCCTGCGGCCCCGGTGTTGGTGCGCATAAGCACGCGCTCCTTCCAGCGCGGACGCCGCAGGAACTCGTAGTTGGCCTGCACCTCCACCCAAAGCACATTGCGCTCAAAGCCCCAGTCGAAACCGAATCCGTTCAGCTCTGCATGCCGCTCCGCCATCTCCTGGCAGAACATGAGAAAGCATTCCGGCTTGAGCAGGTGGTCCGCCCCGCACTCGTAACTCGTGATAACGTGTTCCTGAATCAAATCTTCCACGCTGCCATTCTGCCATGTCGGGGGCCGGAAGTCAAGGTTGCGGGAGCGAATAAGGGTTGCAGGTTGGTTCTGCGGTGGGTATACTGCGCCCATGCAGATGGTGTTGCAGGCAGTGGCGGCCAATATCGTGCCCTTGGCGTATGCGATAGCCGTGGCGGGCGTGGTGGCGGCCCTGTGTTTCCAGCGGCCGGAGAAGGCCTATGCCGGCAAAGTGGTGTTCGGCGGGTTGTGCGTTTTGCTGCCGGCGCTGGGCTGCGTGGCGGCGGGCGTGCTCTCCGCCCCGCCTGCCTGGGCTTCCTTCGTGCAAATCCTGCTGGTGGTGGCAGGCGGCTGTTTTCTCGGCAAGTGCGGCTGGCGCCGCACGGTGTTGTCGGTTGGCTGCTGGGCATTTGTCACCTACATGCTGTGGATGGGCTTGCGCGCCTTGCCCTGTGATGCCGTGGCGCTGTCGTTCGTGCGGGACAAGCTCCTGCCGGCCGTGGCGCTGCCGTGCCTGCTGGCCCTTCTGCTGAGCGTGAAGGGCCCCGTGCGCTTCCTGAGCGCGTTTTTCGGGGTGTTCCTGGTGCTCTACATCATGGAATCTGTTGGCTTGGCCTGGGAATCGTTCGACCCGCAGAGCACGCTTCCCGGCTGGTCACGCCTGCTGCGGGAGGTGGTGCTGGGCGTGGTGGAGCTTGCGCTGATGCTGTGGGTGTTCCTGGGTGTGCTGCAGGCCGCGCGCAGGCGCGCCTCCCTGGTGCTGGCCCTGTACGCCCTGCGCACGGCGTATGTGGTGTACAGCCTGGCCGTGCTGTGTGCATAATTGTTATTGAACCAGCCGGTGCGCGGCAGTGTCCATCTCGCGGGACCACCCCCGAACAGGATATGAACAACAAGAACATCACACGGTACACCTACGAGAGCACCGATTTCCAAGGCTGGCGGGTCAGCATCCAGCGCCGCGGCCGCATTATCACCCGCTATTTTTCGGACCTCCAGTGCGGCTCTGAGGAGGAGGCCCACCGCCAGGCCCTGGAATACCGGGACCGCGTGTTCAGCCAGCTGGCCGCAAACCGAAACAACCTGGAGGAATACATGGACCGCGAGCTGCAGAACGTACAGGACCTGCTGCGCGAGAAGGAGCGCGGCTATTCCTCCGGCGATTGAAGCTGCGGCGCAAGTGCGGCCTCCAGCTCCGCGCTCCCGTGGAACCCCGCCTGCTCCAAGCGGGTGAACTGTGCGGCCAAACGCTCCATCACCTCCACCAGGCGGGTTTTCACATCCTGCGTGTTGTCGATGTAGCTCCACAGAGCATCCTCGTCCGTTCCCCGCATGGCAGAGAGCCTGGCCAGGCAGGCGCGCAACTGCGGCAGCACCGCCGCAGCGGACTCAGCATCAGTCACTCCCGCCAGAAGGGTAGTCTCCTCCACCAGGGCCTCCTCAAGCGCGGCACAAGCCTGCTGCGGCGAATCCGCCGCAACCGCCGCCGAGCACAGGCACATGCACGTGCCGATCATAAGGGGCCTTGCCATCATACGCGCCCATCTTACCCTGCATTTCCCCGGCTGTCAAGAAATGTACCCGCCGCCTTTTCGAGCACCACGCCGCAGGCTCGGCGGCGGATAAGTTCATATCCCGCAGCCCCGGAGTTTCGGTGGCCCGGTGCCGGACTGCGCCAACGGCGCGCTAACTTCCACATACATTGTACATCAACCTGCGCCAGCCGACCAGCGCCTTTGGCGCGCTAATTTCTTCCTAATCTTAATCCTAATTTTTGCAGTCATATGGCGCGCAGCCCCTTTCCCTTTTCTCCTCCTTTTTTCTCTTTTATTTCACTTTTTTTACATTTAGTCTTGCAAAAGCACCACGGATGCTGTACCCTACCTGCGTAACGTGCGTGGTGAAATTTGCCCACACGCTGTCAGCTTTAACCAAAAAACGAACACAAACACACCAGATAACCGTTATGAAACTTAGACTTCCGCACAAGTTCCAGGCCGCGCTCATGGCAGCCCTTGCATCGGTTTCATTCACCACTCTCAGCACCGGCACGCTTGGCGTGGCAACCGGCGCCGCCCTCCTGGCAGGGCAGAAGGCGATGGCCGTCAGCCTTGACGACGCCGTGTTGCAAACCGAAGACATCACTTCCACGATAACCGTGGCGGACTGGGATTCCACAGCAATGTCCGTTGCCATTGAACTGGATGTGGCAGCCTTCAAGGATTACCTTACCACCACATGGATTGCGGGCACTGCGAGCGTGCGGACAATTTTCAACGTGGAAGGCACATGGAACACCGCCACCGGCGGAAGAACGGATACGGAGGGCCTGAACATCAACGGCAGTTCCGGGTCAAAGTACGGCACGCCTTATGCGCAAGGGACCTCGCCGAATGGAAGCGCCACGAATATCAAGCTCAACAACCTCTCTGAAAGCCTCAAGTTCAACGCGTCCACGAACTGGGACAACTACGAGGCCATGTCCGTGGTGTTGACCTTCAACGGCGGTTCCGAAATGACGGCCACGTGGTACATCCAGAATGTGGATGGCACCACCAGTACATACTATGGCTCAAGCAGTGGCGTGAAATGGAGTCCATCCACCGACTTCACGCCCGATGGAACAATCAAGAACATCGACACCAGTATGGTGAACTACATGGCGGTGTTCGACAGCAAGCTGAACCAGGCCGACTCGGCCACCATTGCCAGTGCCGTCTTGACACGCACGCCCGTGGATTACGGGATGACGTTCTCCGGCGACGTCTTCACCATCGAGCACGCCACCAACCAAACCTTCCACAATGCCACGTTCTCCAGCTGGTATCAAGAAGAAGGAGGGCAGTGGAAGAAGGGCAGCCACACCTGGGCGGGCGATGGCACTTCCTATTATGTTGGGGAGCAGTCGATGTCGGTTTCCGGCGGCTCGTTCTGGCGCAGCCTCTTCGGCGATGGACAAGGGGGGTACTCCGATCGCCTGGGCAATACCATCCGTCTTGCCAATGCAACAGGCAATGTCTACTACGAGTCCCAGTTCGGTCCCTACCAAATCGGCGGCATCATAGCCGAGGAAGGGAACAGCGGGACGTACGTCCTCGGGCGTACCGGCGGCAGCTGCGCCATTCATATCAAGGCCAGGGAGGGGCAGGATGCCAACATGTACATTGCCTCCAATGTCGGCATCTCCTCTGCAACCAGCATCGACATTGAAAGCTCTGGCACGTGGCGAGTCTTCAACGGCAAGTCGCTGACCTTTGCTTTGTATAATAATACAGGCAATGTTTCCTCTGTCACGAACACCCCGAGCCTTACCTTCCATGATGGAGTTGAGGTGGAAATGACCGGCGGCGGCACGATTGACATGAGCCGCGTCAACAATCTCACCATTGAAAGCAGGGCCGTCATTAGCGTGGGTGCGGATACCACAGTTAAATTTGCCAGCAACACCACGCTTGGCAGCACTATCACGAACGCCGGTACTGTGAACTTTGAAGGCACGGTGACGCTTACTGAGGATTTGAGCGGCTTTGACCATGATATTTCTTCTTACACCAACGAGCAGGGAGTCTCTGGAGCCGATGGTTTCGCCAATGGAGTGTACTACACTATCATCAACAACAGCGGCATCAGCAACCTGGAGAGTGTGAAGCTGGCCGGCGCAAGCACCGCAACGACTCTTGATGGCCAGGGGAGGATTTATGTCGGGGATACGCAATATGGCACCTATTACATCAATACCAATGATGCAACGCTCGATTTGGATGCTGCGGTGGCCTATGCAGCAGAGCATGGCACTGGTGTTACCCTTTCCCATGTGGAAGTAGACGCAGCGAGTGCCTCCATCAATGTGGCCAACACCCAGAGCCTGGCTCTCCTTTCTGGTGCGGGCGATGTGGCGAAAACCGGTAGCGGCACGCTGATGCTCACCGGCAGCAACACCGGCTATACCGGTGCTGTGAACGTGACCGCCGGCACGCTGGATTTGGCCAGCAGCATGGGCTTGAGCGACCTTTCCGTGGCGAATGGCGCCACGCTCAAGCTCGCAGGTGCGGGGATGCTGTCTGCAGGCAACCTCACGCTGGCTTCCGGCTCTGTGCTGGATGTGAGCAACATCACCCAAATGGCGGGGCTCACGGTGGACTTGGCTTCCTACACGGGAACGGTCAGCTATGAAGGTGCCACTGTTTCCGGTGTGGGCAGCTGGTTGGACTACACGCTGAATGCGGCCGACGGTATGTTGAGACTCACCTTCGCCAGCAAGCCCCAGCCCACGCCTACCCCGGTAGCGGACCTGGGCAAGGTGATGTATGTGGGTGACTCCATCACCGATGGTGTGACCGGCGGTGGCGTCCATGCCAAGTCTTGGCGCTATTCCTTCTTCCAGGTGCTGGCGGATGGCGGCATCAGCCAGGTGGAGGAAGGCTACTACCAGCACACCCAGTCTTCCGGTGCCATCACCACCACAACCTACGGTGGTCGCACCTTTGAGAATATTCACAGCGCCAAGGCCTCCGCCCGTTCGTACGAGGTGGCCGGCACAAATGGCCCGAGTGTGGGGCGCTTCGACCGGTCCTACATTAAGAACTGGCTGGGTCAGGACCCCAACAAGACGGACGGTCAGGCCTACCCGGCGGACAAGCCTGTCTACAGCGGAGCGGACGCCCCGAACACCTTCTTCATGCTCCTGGGCACGAACGACCTGCTGTCCGATCCTTCAGGTTCCAAGCATGTTTCGGATTCCCACTACGCCACTGTGCTGACCAGAATGTTCGGCTACAGTGAAGGGCAGTTCGATGGTGAGACAGGTACGTTTGATGTCATTTGGAAGTCCATGACGGACGCGCGCTCGGATGCCAAGCTGATTGTGCTGGAGATGCCCACGTGGTCCCCCAACCACGGCAACCACAATGCGGCCTCCGACTTTGCCTACCTGGCCAAGTTCAACCAGAAGCTCCACGAGTGGGCGGACAGCAAGGCGAACAAGGCCCAGATCACCATCGTGAACCCGAATCCGGGTATCGTGGATGTGTCCAACACCACCAAGCCCGGCTCCGGCGTGTCCACCATGTTCATAGACGGCCTGCACCCCTCTGCGCAGGGTGAGCTGCTGATGGCCGGCAACATTGCCAAACAGCTGGGCTATGCAGGGCGTTCCGTGGGCCTGGACCGCGCCGCCTACACGGCCGGCTCAACGGATTGGCATACGGCCGGCACAGACCCCATTACGGTGGTGGCAGGTGCTTCCGCTCAGACTATTGCCGAAGCAACAAATGCCTTCACCGTGCGTGACGGCTACACCATTGATTTCTCCGCCGTGTACGGCAACGGCCTGGCCGGCGGCTGGTCCGAGGCAAGCAACGCCCTCTCCATCACGGTGGGCGACGGCTCCCATACCGGCACGCTTTCCTTCAGTGAGGCTTATGTGATGTGGGACAACACCATCCTCTACAGCCGAGACAACCATGTGGCCGGGGACAACTTCCGCATTGCATACGTCAACCAGTCTGTCACGCCGACAGACAACGTCTCTGCCGGCTACTATGTGTGGATGGGCGACCAGCTCATCGGCGAGGCCCTGACCGCCACAACCGGTACCGGCCTCCTCAACGGCATACAGCTTAGCGCCACCGGCGCCAACGGCACCGTCTCCGGCCTCACTTGGGCTGACAAGGCCTATGCTCCCACCACGGAGCTTTACGTCAACGAGGACGAGGCTTTCCACCTGGAGCAGGCGTATGCCAACCCTGTGCATGACAACCCCGAGCACTCCAGCCTGAACATCGACTTCACGGATGCCACGCCCGTAAGCAATCAGCAGTACGCCACGGGCGGCCAGCCCGCCGAGGGCAAGATCCTGGCCGAGCACGCCAATTTCGGCAACAGCTGGTTCGGCCCGGCCGGGCACAACCACACGGGCAACATCGAAGTGGAGTACTCCGGCGTCACCTCCACGTTGAACATGTTCGGCGTGATCAACGCCGCCGTGACAGGCGATGTCTCCACGGTGATCGGGGGCGGCTCCACCTTCGGTAAGGGCGAGTACTCGTCTTCCGGCCTGTGCTCCATCATCGGCGCATTCCGCAACGGCAATGTAGCAACGTCCATTTCCGGCAAGCTGAGCATTGAAATCAACGATGCCACCATGACCGGCCACATCCTGATGGGCACAGCGGCCGGCACCGCCAGCATCGGTGCCACGGACCTGCGCATCAACTCGGGGGCCGTTGTCAACGGCAATATTTTCGGTGGTCACCACCAAAGCACAGGCTCTACCACGGGTGATGCCAACATTACCATCACCGGCGGCACCATCAATGGCAGCGTCTACGGCGGCAATATGGGAGCCGGCACCATCGGCGGCAATGTTAACATTACCATCACCGGCGGCATCATCACTGGTGATGTGAACGGCGGCGGCACCGGCGGCACCATCTCCGGCAAGACCAATGTGACCATTGAGGGCAACCTGCCCGCCATCTCCGGCAACATCTCCGCCCAAAACGTCACTCTCAGTAACGTGAGCCTGAACGAACTCGGCTACAACGACGGTTTCGACTGCTACAGAGGCACCATCACCGGTACAGAGACCATCACGCTGGACAATTACACGGTTGAGCACTTGCGCGCAGCCCTGGTTACCCAGACCCTGGTGCTGAGCAGTGAGTCGAGCACCACCATCCACAACCTGACGCTCACGGCATGCACCATCACGGCGAACGAGAATACGGACGTTACGCTTGCCGACAGCCTGACGCTGGGCAACACCGCCACCTTCAGCGGTGATGTTTCCTTGGCGGATAATCTCACCATCGATGTCAGTGCGCTGATGCAGGGCAGCCCGGGCGACCGGATAACACTGTTTAGCGGCACAGAGGGCAGCACGCTCGGTGTGAATAATCTCAGCTCCATCTCTGTGACGGGAAGCGGCGTGGAGGACTATCATTTGACCCTGGGTTCTTCCGGCCAGTACCTCTACCTGGACCGCAATGCCACGGCCCTGATTCCCTGGGCCGACCCCTCGGAAGACAAGATTGGCTACCAGGGGCTGAATCGGACAGCTTCCGGCACCTATGTGGCCGGCGATCATGTCGAAGAGATTGGAGGCCACTCCGGCACCGGTGTTTACACATCTGTGACAAGTTGCACGGGATTAGTAAGCGCCCTGTATGCCAACCAGCGCGATCACACCGGGGATGTCTACATGCTGGTCAATGGGGTTACCATGACCGGCTCCGGCGCATACGGCTGGATTGCTGCCCACAACATTGGAACGCTCAATGGCAGCGCCTCTGTCAAGGTGGAGAACAGTGGCACCAGCAAGGCCATGCTCTTTGGCGCGGTGAAAACAGATCAAGATGCTGCCACCACGGTAGACGGCAATGTCTATGTGGAGGTGGATGCCGGCACGTTTGCCACTTTTACAACGCGTGAAGCCAAGGCTTCCTACGCCGGCAGCTATCAGGCCGATATTACCGGAGAAGCCCGTTTGGTGACCGCAGGCGGTACCTTTGAGAACGACGTGTACGGCGGTGTGTACAAAGGTAACAACAGCATCGGTTCCACCACGCTTGATCTCCGCGGCGGCACTTTCAATGCCAACGTCTACGGCGGTGGCCTCACCGGTTCCGTGACGGGTGGCACCAATGTCACCATCTCCGGTACTGCCGTGGTGGATGAAAGCGTCTACGGCGGCGGCAACGGCGGCACCGTGGGTGGCAGCACTCTAGTCACCCTGTCCGGTGGACAAGTGAAGGGCAACGTCTCCGGTGGCTCTGCCAGTGGTGAAGTCAATGGCACTACTGCAGTTGTCATTGAGAAGGAAGGCTCCGTATTGGGCAACGTGTACGGCAACACTGCTGCTGACCAGGGCGGCACCGTCACCCTCAAGGACCGCACCAACGGCTTCAGCAATACGGGCGTTATCCTCACAGAGGCCCTGAACATCCAGAACACGCAGGGTGTCGTTTCTTCCCAGATCACGGCGGAAACGGTCAACTTGACGGACAACTCAATCGTCACCATCAACAACCTGACGCTTACGCCCACCAGCGATGCGGACACCTGCGCCCTCACCATGGCCTCCGGTTCCGCCCTGACCCTGGACGGCACGTTGAGTCTCTCCGACACCGCAACCTACACCGGTGCATTGACCTTGACGGACGGCATGACCCTGGACCTGTCGCGCATGCAGCTCACCGGCTCGGAGGAAGGTCCGGTTACGCTGCTCAGCTCCACCGACGGAGCCCTGACATACCAGGATCTCTCCTCCTATCATGTCGACTTCGGTTCTGCGGTGATTGATACCTATTCTCTCAGTGTGGATTCCGGCAACCTGGTGCTGACCTTTGCCCAGAACCTCGTGTGGAACGGTGGGGATGGGGATTGGAACGACACCCAGGCCTGGCATGATGAGGCGGATGTGACTCGCGATTTCCGCGATGGCGCGAACGTCACGTTCAATACCGGGTCGGTGGAGCCCATGAATCCTGATACCGTGACTCTGGGCAGCAATGTGACTGTGGGCACTATGAAGGTGGAGGCTCCTGAAGGGGATGCCTATGTTGAAATCGTTCCGTCCGGTGATACTGCTCCCGTCATTACTGCGGAACGAGTTGAGGTGGATTCAATGGCTACAGCAAAAATAGCCGTGCAGCTGGATACCGATGAGCTGGTCTTGGCAGATTTGGCTACCTTGGAGCTGGCCCCGTCGGGTAATGCCGTACTGGATGCCGATATTTCTGGTGAGGAATACAGCACGTTGGCAAAGAGCGGAGATGGCAAGCTGAGCTTGACTGGTGACAATTCGGACATGCAGGGCTTTCTGGAGGTCAAATCCGGCACCTTGGAGATTGCCTCTGCCACCGCAATGGGAAGCTCCAAGGTGACTGTGGACACAGATGCCGTGCTGGAGCTCACAACGTCTGCCTCTGCCGCTTCCCTGACACTCGAAAGCGGCTCCACGCTCAAGTTTAACCGTACTTCCGCCCTTACTTTGGATACATTGACCTTGGAGGGTGGTGATAGCTTCACCTTCGATTTTTCCGACTACCGTTTTGATCCCAACGGCAGCGCAACGCTTGTCTCCTTTACGGGCAGTGGTGCTGGATTTGAGGGCGATACGAACTGGGTGGTGTTGGAGAACCTGGGCCCACGTGTCACTGGTGCCGTGCTCGGCTATCAGGACAACAGCCTGGTGCTGACATATGAATACGTTCAGCCGCGCGACCTGGTGTGGCAGGGCGGCCCCGGCACCTGGGACACCGCAAGCGACAACAATGTTTGGTTCGAGAGCGCGGAGAGCCAGAACAAGGTGGCCTTCGAGTCCGGAGACAACGTGTCCTTCAAGATTGCCGGTGATTCCCCGTTGACCATCGGTCAGTCGCAGATTACCGTCGGCAACGTGACGATCGACGCCGGCGTGAACGTGACCCTGGAATCCGAGGGCTCCCACCTGGATGCCAACGAGATTACCGTGGACGGCAACCTGACCCTGCGCAACGTGGCCATCTCTGCCGACAGCATGGTGATTAACGAGGGTGGCCACGCCACCGCCAACGTGGAGGGCTCGCGTACCGGCGCTCTCGCCACG
>JAZUGI010000114.1:0-14101 GCA_045641125.1 Akkermansia sp. | reverse complement strand
GGCGGGCTTGCGGAAGATAAGGCTGTACACCAGCACCACCGCAAAGCAGATGGCCGGCACGATGAAGGAGGCGCGCAACAGCGTGGAGGAAGTCTTGAGGTTGTCGTCCCAGGTGGTGTCGAACCCGCTCACCAGGGAAGCCCAGGAGCTGTCCACGTTGCCGATGATGCCAGCCATCCACGGGGTGATGATGGCGCCACCGAGAATAGCCATGATGAGACCGGCGGCACCGAGCTTGAGGATGCGCGGGTCAAGGCCGCCCAGGGCAATGCCGTAGATGGTGGGGAACATGAGGCTCATGCAGCCGCTCATCAGCACCAGGAAGATGACGTTCGCTGAGAAGGGCAGACCACCGATGGAGAAGAGCACATCGCTGGGCAGGTACATCACGCCCATGCAGCAGAGGATGGCGCCCACGGCGAAGATGCTCATCATGGCGGCGGGGTTGAACTTCTTCATGTAGTACGTGGCAATCCAGCGGCAGAGGATGAAGAAGCAGAGCGCAATCACATAGTAGCTGGCGGCGGTGTCCGGCGCCACGCCCAGTTCCTTCTGGCAGTACACGTTCATCCAGGTCCAGGCGGCAATCTGCACGCCCACGTAGAAGAACTGGGCAATCACGCCGCACCAGTAGCGCGGGGTCTTGAGCAGGCCCGCCAGCATGCTGCGGTAGGAGCCCACAATGCAGATGTAGGCGATGGGACCCAGCATGCCCAGCAGAATCCACTGCACCTTGTCCATGTCCGGGAACAGCCAGTACAGCACGGACAGCGGTACAAAGCTGAACAGCGCGGCAACCAGCACGCGCAGGCCACCGCCCTGGCCGCCCTCCGTCCTGGCGGGTTTTTGCTCCTCGGCCTTGGAGCGCAGGAAGCACACCCACATGATGAGAGCAATGGCGCACAGGCCCACATACGGGGCACCCAGCCAGGAGAGCTCGGAGTTCACGATCTCCTTGAGCTGCTCCGGGGCCATGGCAGCGCGCTCATCAGCGGTGGCGGGGTTCAGGTTGCCCAGAATGAACTGCTGCGCCAGCACAATACCCATAAGGGAACCCAACGGGTTGAAAGCCTGCGCAAAGTTCAAGCGGCGCACACCCGTCTTGGGGTCTCCCAGGGAGAGGACATACGGGTTGCAGGTGGTCTCCAGCAGGGAGCAGCCGCCCGCCACAATGAAGATGGCAATGAAGTACGTGTCGAAGCTCTGCCAGCCGCATGCGGGGATGTACAGCAACGCGCCCAACACATAGATGCCCAGGCCGATGAGCACGCCTATCCGGTAGGAGAACTCCTCAATCAGGATGGATGCAAAGATGGCCAACACGGCATACGCACCGTAGAACGCCACCTGCACCAGGCCGGCTTGCGACTGCGAGAGCGTGAATATCTTCTGGAAAGACGGCACCAGGTTGTCCGTCATGTTGTTGAGCAGGCCCCACAGGGCAAAACAGCTCACCAGCAGGAAAAACACCGCGCGGAACTTGCGCGGCACAACAGGTGTCAAATCACGGGGTTCATCTGTATTCATTACCCTTGAGTCTACCACACGCCCCTGCACTGTCAATCACTAAAAGCCGGTTCAGGAGAGTTCGTGCAAAATGGCGGAGCAGGCGGCCTGCAGCAGGGAAACCACCGCATCAAAGCCGCGCGCGCCCCCGTAATAGGGGTCCGGCACTTCCGGGAGCCCGCACTCCGGCGGGAACCAGCGGCTCATGGGCACCACCCTGGCGGCCTGCTCCGGTGTGCGGGCCAGGGCCAGGATATGGCTGCGGTTCTCCTCGTCCTGGGGGACAATGAGGTCAAAGCGGTCGAAATCCGCCGGTGAGAACCGGCGGGCGCGGTGGCCGTTGTAGGGGATCCCGGCGCGCTGCAGGGCGCCCAGCATGCGGGAATCCGGCTTCTGTCCCACATGGTAGGAGGCCGTGCCGCAGGAATCGCAGGAAATGCGGCCGCGCAGGCCCGCCTCCTCCAGCAGGGCGGAAAAAATCATCTCCGCCGCAGGGGAACGGCAAATGTTGCCCAGACACACAAAGAGCACGCGCGTGGGTGCAGATTGCGGTTGACCGCCGCCGCCGCTTTTGGTATGAAAGGCCATGCGCACCGCAGCATAGCACACGCAGATGAAGATTGCACGCCTCAATTCCGCACCGGAGATATTCCATTCCCTGCAGGGGGAGGGAACGCGCACCGGCGTGCCCGCCGTCTTCCTGCGCCTGGCCGGCTGCAACCTGCACTGCTCCTGGTGCGACACCAAGCACTCCTGGGCATCCGGCATGGAATGCAGCGAGGAAGAGACGGCCGAGCGCATCCTTTCCCACGGCTGCCCCTCTTTGGTCATTACCGGAGGGGAGCCCCTGCTGCAACAGGAATCCCTGCTGCGCCTGCTCTCCCTGCTGCCGCCGCGCGGGGAATTCTATATTGAGGTGGAAACGAACGGCACCCTGCCCCCCTGCCCCGCACTGGCGGAGCGCGTGGACCAGTGGAACGTATCCCCCAAGCTGGCACATTCCGGCAATGCCGCGCAGGCTTCCCTCTGCCCCGGTGTACTGGCGAGCTTTGCCGCCTTGGGCAACGCCTGGTTCAAATTTGTGGTGCAGAATGAAGCGGACTGGGATGCCGTGGAGTCCCTGGGGCTGCCGCAGGAGCGCATCATCCTGATGCCCTGTGCGGCCACGCGCGCTGCCCTGCATGCCGCGCAGCCCGCCGTGGCAGAGCTCTGCGTGCGGCACGGCGTGCGCTTCGGCAACCGCCTGCAGCTGGAGCTGTGGGACGATGCCAAGGGCGTGTAAATGAAAGAATTTCGCGCAGGGGTGAAGAAAATGCTTGATAGCCGGAGCGAAATGTGCTAAAGAGGAAACGTCTATGAAAAAACTTCTTTCTACAATGACCGTACTGGCCTGCCTTGCAGGCGCTGCCAATGCCGCCCCCTACGTGCTCCCGGAGAACCAGCCCGGTGCCCTCACCGTGTATGACTGGACCCCCGAATACGGCATCGATGCCCTCTACGCCATCGGTGATGAGAATACAATGCCTGACATGTGGGGTGCCCGCCTGAACTTCAACCTGTACTCCCAGCGCCGCGCTTCCGTGCGCCACCAGTTCAGCATCAACGTGGCCTACGAGGCTGGCAACAAGAAGTACAACGACGGCTTCTATTCCGTCAAGAACGACATGTACCTGATGCCCATCACGCTGGGCTACAATGTGCATCTGACCGTGACGGACGAGGTTGCCTTCTACCTGGGCGGCAAGGCCGGCTACACCATCGGCCAGGCTGAATACAAGGTTCCCGGCTACGGCAAGGCGAAGTACGATGCCGACGGCTTCAACTTCACGGTTGGCGCAGGCGTTCACATTCAGTGCAGCGATGCCGTGTATGTGCGTCTCGGCTATGAATTCGGCCGCACCTACGTGGACAAGGGTGCTATCAAGGACAACTTCGGCCAGCACATCATCTCCCTGGGCGTGGGCTGCAAGTTCTGATTCACGCTCCGTTACCAACTTCAACCGAAAAGGGGCAGCCGCGAGGCTGCCCCTTTTTGCGTGCGTTTTTTATCTGTTGCACCGCCGCATCAGCAGTAACGGCGCAACACGTACTGGAGAATGCCGCCCGCGCGCAGGTACTCCAGCTCCATGGGCGTATCCACGCGCACCACGAGCGGAAGCTCGAACGCGGGAGCCCCGGCCGGCTGCACATGCAGGGTGGCGGCGGCGCGCGGTTTCAGGGACGCTCCCAGCCCGGTAATGCTGAACGTGGCGTCCGCAAGGCCCTTCACACGGTCGTAGTCCGCAGGGTCTGCAAAGTTGAGGGGCAGGATGCCCATGCCGATGAGGTTGCTGCGGTGGATGCGCTCAAAGCTCTTGGTGACCACGGCGCGCACGCCGAGCAGTGCGGTACCCTTGGCGGCCCAGTCGCGGCTGGAGCCCATGCCGTAGTCTTCCCCGGCAATGATGATGGTGGGCACGCCGGCCTCCTTGTAGGCCATGCCCGCATCATAGATGAAGGTGGGCGTGCCGCAGGCGGCGGCTATCTCCGCATCCGGGGCGGAAACCGGCTGTGCGCCGAAATACAGCGTGTAGCCACCCTCCACACCGGGGGTCATGAGGTTCTTGATACGCACGTTGGCAAAGGTGCCGCGCGCCATGACGAGGTCGTTTCCGCGGCGGGAGCCGAAGGTGTTGAAATCCCGCTGCCGCACGCCGAGGGAGGCGAGGAAGCAGCCGGCAGGCCCGGTGGGCTTGATGGCCCCGGCGGGGGAGATGTGGTCCGTGGTCACGCTGTCACCGAAGATGCCGAGCGGGCGGGCGTTCAGGATATCCTGCACCTCCTGCGGCTGCTTGGAGAAGGAATCGAAGAACGGGGGACGGTGGATGTAGGTGGAATCCGCGTTCCAGGCAAAGGTGGCGCCCAGGGGTGCGGACACGGCATCCCACTGCTCCACATGGCTGCCATAGCTGGTGCGGTAGTCTTGCGGGGTGGCGGTGTTGGCTTGGGCTGCGGCTATCTCCGCGCCGCTCGGCCAAATATCGCGCAGGAACACGGGCGTTCCGTCCGCCGCCGTTCCCAGCGGCTCCGTCTCCATGTCGATATCCACGCGCCCGGCCAGCGCGAAGGCAATCACCAGCGGGGGAGACATGAGGAAGTTTGCCTTGACGAGCGGGTGGATGCGCGCCTCAAAGTTGCGGTTGCCGGAAAGTACGGAGCAGGAAACGAGCCCGTTGTCATGCACGGCCTGTTCCAACTGCGGGTTGAGCGGCCCGGAATTGCCGATACAGGTGGTGCAGCCGAAGCCCACGATGGAGAAACCAATGGCATCCAGCGCCTCCGTGAGCCCGTTGTTGGCGAAGTAGCGCTTGGCGATGCGGGAGCCGGGGGCCATGCTGGTCTTCACATGCGCGGGCACGCGCAGACCTAGCGCGGCAGCTTTCTTGGCCAGCAGTCCGGCTGCAAGCATGAGCCCCTCGTTGCTGGTGTTCGTGCAGCTGGTGATGGCCGCCACCAGGATGGAGCCGTCCGTGAGCTCCACCTCATGGGTAACGGCGGCATCCGGGTTCCCGGCATCACCGTGCATGGTGACTGCCACCTTGTCCGCGCGCTGCTCATGGCCGTACGTTTCCTTGCAGATGCCGGCAAAGCTCTCCTTCAACGCCGCCAGGGCGATGTGGTCCTGCGGACGCTTGGGGCCCGCCACGGCGGGAACGATTTCCGCGAGGTCGAGCTCCAGCACGGCAGAGTAGTCCAGCTGGCCCTTTTGAGGCATGCCGAAAAGCCCCTGGGCCTGCAGGTAGGCCACGCAGGCATCCACCTGTTGCGGGGTGCGGCCGGTGGCGCGCAGGTAGTCTGCGCTCACTTCGTCGAAGGGGAAGAATCCCATGGTGGCGCCGTATTCCGGGGCCATGTTGGCCACGGTGGCGCGGTCCGGCAGGGAAAGCGCGGCCGCGCCCTCCCCGAAGAATTCCACGAACTTGCCCACCACGCCGTGGCGGCGCAGCATGCGCGTGACATGCAGGGCCAAATCCGTGGCGGTGACGCCCTCCCGCAGTTTGCCGGAAAGATGCACGCCCACCACATCCGGCGCCAGGAAGGTCACGGGCTGGCCGAGCATGCCGGCTTCCGCCTCAATGCCGCCCACGCCCCAGGCCACAATGCCCAGGCCGTTGATCATGGTGGTGTGGGAATCCGTTCCCACCAGGGAATCCGAGTAGTACACGCCGTCCTTCTGCATGACGCCGCGGGCCAGGTGCTCCAGGTTGACCTGGTGGACAATGCCCGTACCGGGCGGCACCACGGAGAAGGATTGGAAGGCCTGCTGGCCCCATTTCAGGAACTCGTAGCGCTCGGTGTTGCGCTCGAACTCGCGCGCCAGGTTCTTTTGGTAGGCATCCGGGAAACCGGCCCAGTCCACCTGCACGGAATGGTCCACCACCAAATCCACGGGCACCAGCGGCTCCATGGCGGCGGGGTCCGCCCCCTGCTCTTCCACCGCGGCGCGCATGGCCGCCAAATCCACCAGCAGGGGAACACCCGTGAGATCCTGCAGGATGATGCGCCCCACGGTGAAAGGTATCTCGAAATCATGCGCCTCTCCCGCCTTCCAGGAAGCCAGGTTCGCCACATCCCGCTCCGTCACCCGCAAGCCGTCACAGTTGCGCAGCAAACTCTCCAGCACAATGCGCAGGCTCACCGGCATACGCTTGATGCCGGGGAAACCGTCCTCCGCCAATGCGGGCAGAGAGTGGAGCACTCCTCGCTCACCGCCGGGAATCTCAAAGGTTCTTGTATAATCTTTCATGGTTCAGCAGGTCACGCGAGTATATACGCACATATCGCGGAATCAAGCAAAAAGGGTGTCTGTACCATTGATTGGGTTGAAGAACACGCGAATGCTCCCGGCCAGCCCCGCCATTGCCGCAGGAAAAGCCACCACCGGATGAGATGAGCGGATGTCGCAAAAATAGGCAGTTACGGCTTGCCAAGACGGCCGGCGGCATGTTATAATGCCTACCGTGTCCAAACTGGTACAGTTACTCGTTTTCCTTCTCTGCTCCCTCTCTGTGCTGCATGCGGACCTGAAGGATGTCGTCTTCGTGCCGCAATGGGTGCCTCAGTCGCAGTTCGCAGGGTACTACGTTGCCAAGGAAAAGGGCTTTTTCGAGGAGGAGGGGCTCAATGTCATTCTCAAGCACGTCGGCATCAACTCCAGGGCAACATCCTTGGAGCTCCTGCAGGCAGGCAAGGCGGACATCGTGGGGCTGCAGCTCATGCAGGCCATCGCCGCCCGCACCAACGGCACGCCTATCGTCAACGTCTGCCAAATCACGCAGATAAGCGGGCTGTGGGTGGTGGCGGACCGCCCCATCAGGCATATGAAGGACCTGAACCACCTGCGCATTGCGCGGTGGCGGTCCGGCCACTCGGAGTTGTTCGACGTGCTGAGCCACGAGTACAACCTGGACATAGAGTGGGTGCCGATTAGCCGCAGCGTGAACCTGTTCATCTACGGCGCGGTGGATGCCACACTCTGCTACAGCTTCAACGAGTACCTGACCCTGCTGCTCTCCAGGGGCCACATCCCCGAGGAGAACGTGCTGCGCTGCCAGGACCACTGCTTCCAGGTGCCGGAAGACGGCCTCTACGTAACCGAGGAATACTACAAGCTCAACAAGGATACCGTGGATGCTTTCATCCGCGCAACCAAAAGAGGCTGGGACTACGCCGCCGAGCACCCGGAGGAGGCTTGCGATTTCACCCACAAGTATATGGAGGCCAGCCACGTGAGCACCAACCCCATTTTGGAGAGCTTGATGCTCAGGGAGTTCCTGCGCCTTCAGGTGAACCCGAAAACCGGCATGCGCGACTACGCCCCGGCAACAAGGGAGGTGTTCGACGAGATGGTGCAATCCATGTTCCGCGCCGCCCTCATCAGCAAAACCGTCACCTACGATGAGATGATCCGCCATGACTAACCGCCGCAGATCCTTCGCCCAACGGTTGAGCATCATCGTCATCGTGCTCAACTCCATCCTCTTCATCGGCGTACTGGCCATTGTGGCACAGACGTGCCGCCACCTCATTGCGGAGGAGGCCACCAAATCCGCCACCAACCTGCTGGACGCCACCATAGCGGACGTGGAGAAGGAGCTGCACAGCGTGGAGGTGGCCACCGCCAACACCGCCTGGCTGGTGGAGGGGCACGAGAACGATGAGGAGTACCTGCGCAACATCACGCGCAAGCTCGTGGAATCCAACGCCCACATCGTGGGCAGCGCCGTGGCCTTCATCGCAGACTACCACCCGGGCCGCCACTACTACTCCCCCTACAGCTGGATTGATGCGGAAACGCAGGAAATCAAGTACAGGCACCTGGGAAGCGAAACGTACGACTACTTCCTGATGGACTGGTTCCAGATACCCTTCCTCACCCGCAAGCCGTGCTGGACGGAGCCGTACTACGACGACGAGGGCGGCGAGCAGTGGATCTGCACGTACAGCCGCCCGATATTCGACAAGAACGGCAAGCTCTACGCCATCGTGACGGCGGACATCTCGCTGGAGTGGCTCTCCCGCAAGTTTGATGCCGTGCACCCGTACAAGGACTCCTTCACCATCCTCGTGAGCCGCAACGGCTCCTACGTCTCCGCGCCGAACCGCTCATGGCTGCGCGGTGCCACCATCTTCTCCGTGGCTGCAGAGAAGGAGGACGAGAGCGCCTGGAATACGGCCACCGACATGATCCTGGGCGAAAAGGGCTCCTGCGAGTTCACGAATGACGGCAAGTCGTACTTCAGCGTCTACGGGCCCCTCTCCAACGGGTGGTCCGCCTCCATCATCTGCCCGTACCGCTCCGTGCTGGCACGCACTCTGGAAATGAACCTGGTGGTCATCATCATGGCAGTGGCGGGATTGTTCGTGCTCTTCCTGCTGTGCCGCGCATCCATCGGCCGCGTGGCCTCCCCGCTGCGCGCCTTCTCGGAAAGCGCCATGAACATCGCCAAGGGCGATTTCAACACCCGCCTGCCGGAAATCAAGACCAACGACGAAATCATGCAGCTGCGCGATTCCTTCGAGTACATGCAGGAATCGCTCACCCAGTACATCCAGGACCTCAAAACCACCACCGCCGGCAAGCAGCGCCTGCAAAGCGAACTCAACATCGCCCATGACATCCAGATGCAGATGCTGGCAAAGAATTTCGAGGATATCAAGCTGGCGGATGTGTTTGCAGACATCCACCCCGCCAAGGAGGTGGGCGGCGATTTGTATGATGTAATCGCCCGCGGAGACACGCTGTACTTTGCCGTGGGCGATGTCTCCGGCAAGGGCGTTTCCGCGGCCCTTTTCATGGCCATCACCCGCAGTGCCCTCCGCTTTGTAGGCGGCGTTGGCATTTCGCTCAGCGACATGGCGTACAAAATCAACCGCAACATCACCGCAAGCAATGAAAGCGGCATGTTCGTCACCCTTCTGCTGGCCCGCATTGACATGAAGACCCGCATGATGGACTACTGCAACGCCGGGCACAATCCCCCCGTCATCATCCCGCGCAACGGCGCCCCCTATTTCCTGCCCCTCATTTCCAACCTGGTGGTGGGCATTGTGGATGACTTCCAGTACGAGCCGCAGAGCCGCCAAATGCAGGAAGGAGACACCATCGTTCTCTACACCGACGGCGTAACCGAGGCCGAGGCCCCGAACAAGGACCAGTACGGCGAAAGGCGCTTGATGGAATGGGCCCGCACCATCACCCCGGAGATGTCCGCCCAAGAAGCCACAGACAGCCTCATGGCCGATATCCGGCACTTCACCCGCGGCAACGAGCAGAACGACGACATCACCATCGTCGTCATCCGGACCTGAAAACCGTCTGCAAGAACCCCGTTCCGTTCAGCAAAAGGCCTACCGCAGCGCGAGCGAACCAGCATACGCCCTGCCGCCGGGCATTGTCCCCAGGCTACCGCTGGCGGCAGAGGAGAAACTGGAGCAAGGGAGAAAAAACTTGACCCCTGCGGGGTGATTCGCTAGTATGGTAGCGTTATGTTTCGCCGATTTGTTCCCTGCCTCATTGCCTTGGCCATGGCTTCCACGGTGGTGGGAGTGAGCTCCTGCTCGCACGCTGATTTTGAGAGGATTCCCAAGACCAGCGGCTTCTTCCAACACCTGGAGAAAAGCAAGTACGAAAGCACACCCATGGTGGCATACTGGGATGATATGGACGACGATGATTGGGATGACCGCGTGCTCGGCCGCAACGGCAAGAGCCAGACGATTATCCTGAAACCCGTGACACTGGACTACTTCACCCCGAGGCCCACGGATGCAGCCACGGCCACGCGCATCGAGAATATGCGGGACTATTTCGACAAGCAGCTGCAGAAGGAATTCCAACGCCTGCACAACGACCCGGGCAACCACCTGACCTTGGTTACCAAGCCGGGCAAGGGAGTGTACACGCTTGAGATTGCCATGCTCTCTGTGAAACCCACCAATGTATTGAAGAACGCAGCCATGCAGGCACCGGGCTTCTTCCTGAAAGGCGGCAGTGCCGCAGCCTCCCTGGTACTGGGGAGCAAGGACGACACGGGCTACATCTGCTTCGGCGCGCGCCTGTTTGATGACCGCGGCAAGCTGATATGCGAGACCGGCGATTTCGAGTACGGCATGCAGTCGCTCATTGGCCGCATCGGTTTCGACACCAAGGATTACCGCCCGTACGCGTACCAGCGGCAAACCATCGATTTCTGGGTGGAGCAAATCGGCCAGCTCATGACCACGGATTCCAAAACCCCGGTCTCCAAGCCCACCGTGTCCTTCAACCCCTTCTGATGAACCCGGCGGCACGCCACGGGCAATCAGCGAAGGCTAAATTCAAAGCCGGGCGGTTTTACGAGAGTTCCGCCAGGAAGCCGCTTTCATCCAGATAGAGGCTATCCGGGATGGTATAGGGGCGCAGCAGGCTTGGGCCGGTGATACTGACGCCGCCGCTATCCCTAGAGCCCTGCACGGCAAATCCGGGCAGCAGGATACCACGCGTGCGCGGGCGCACGCCAAGCTGGCTGGTGCCGTCTCCAATCTTGAAGACACTGCGGCACATGCTCAGGGAGACGATGATGTGCTTGGCGGTAGCCAGGCAGGGTCTCCAGCGCATGTTGGGAGTGGAAATGGCGGAGCCGCCGCTGAAATCAAAGAAGGGCACCTGGTGCGGCGGGATGGATTTGAGCAGGATGGTGCGCATGCGGCTGCCGCCCACAATCTGGTCAATATCCGCAGGCAGCATGTCCTGAGGCTCGTCAATCAAATGCACGGGCGTGTGGGTGATAACGGGCCAGAGCACGCCGAGAACAAGCTCCTGGGGCTCTCCGTGCCCCACGGTGGTGAGCAGGTGGTGGCTGCCTCTCTTGAGCGCGTTCACGCGGCAGACCTGCTGCACGTTCATCCAGTAGCGGTGGAGGGTCAGGATATCCTCCGTGGCTTCCAGGAGCAGGTTCATCCAGCGCACCAGAAGAGGGTGCCAATCCTCCCCCGGCTCACGGCCGATGAGCGCTGCCGCCAGCTGGATGCCGGTGAGCACCTGGCCGTCCGGAGCGTACACCAGGGGTGCCTGCCCCATGGTTTCCAAATGGCGGATGAGACCGTCGCGGCTGCTGGCATCCGTGGTTTCCAGACACCGCGCAGAGAGGCTGCGGAATGCCTGCATCACGCTCTGCGCATCGAACTGCTGCGGGGTGAAGGGCTCGCCCACCGCCACCGCGTACGGGTAGGGGTAGGTCTCCGGCATCTTGGAGATGAAACGGTTGCGGTAGAATGAGAACACGCTGCCCCACAGGCCGTCCATGTAGATGGGGATGACGGGGGCCTTGGCGCGGCGGGTGATGACCTCCACGCCGCGGCGGATGGGCGTGAGGCAACCATGGCGCGTGAGCTGGCCCTCCGGGAAGATGCAGATGAGGTCCCCGTTCTCCAGCCCCTTCCCCGCCTCGTGGATGGCACGGCGCGGGTTCTGGCTGGAAATGGGCAGCGAATTGAACAGCTCCAGAATCCAGCCCACCAGGCGCTTGGTGGTGAACTCCTCGTCCACGATGAAACGGATGGGGCGCCGCACCACCATCGTCAGGAACAGCGCATCCGCATAGGTGACGTGGTTGACCACCAGCAGGGCACCGCCGCGCTCCGGAATGCGGTCGATGTTGATGACGCGTGCGCGGTAGAAGAGCTTCATGGACCAGATGCCCAGCATGCGGATGAAATCCTGTGGGATGAGGCGCAGGGAGCAGATGAGGATGAAGAGGCTGATGAGGAAGAGGACGAAGAACTGCCCCTGCGGGGAGGAGCCGCACTGGTACATGAACCACATGAGTGCCACGGCCACCAGGCCCATCAGGTTGTCGATGAGGTTGCCGGCGGCAATGATGTTGCCGCGGTTGTTGGGGTCGCAGTTGTCCTGCAGGTAGGCGTTGAGCGGGGTGAGGTACATGGCGCCGAAGGCGCCGGTGAGGGCCAGCAGGATGTTGCTGGGCAGCGTGTTGACCGGCAGCAGGGTGAGCAGCAGGGTGCTGAGGGTGATGCCGATGGCACCCAGGGGGATGAGCCCCAGCTCGTTCTTGCCCTTGCAGAGCTGGGCGGCGGTGACACCGCCCGTAACCACACCGCCGGTGAGCCAGGCCATGAGAATGCCGCACTCCAGGCTGAAGTTCACCTCCGGATCAGCGGCCTGCAGACCCTTGGCAATCTGGATGAGGATGAGGAAGAGGGACCCGGCCAGGCACCAGAAGTAGCAGATGCCCATCTCGCTGAGCCGCAGGTTGCGGTCGCGCCACAGGTACTTCACCTGGGCAAAGTGCTCCCAGAGCAGGCTCCAGCTGAACGGGCGCGGCGGCTTGGGCGCATAGCGCGGCAGCAGGAAAGACGCGGCGGCCACCACGCCGGCCAGGCTCAGGAACACCCAGGTGGGCAGCTTCACCGCGCTCCACCCGGCCTCCAGCTCGCCGTCTGGCAGAGCGGAATACTGGTCCAGCAGGTAGCTGAACCAGAAGAACACGCCAATCTGCGCCACCAGCAGAACAAACACCATGCTCATTTCAATGATGCCGGAACCGAAGGTGATGTAGCGGGAGCCCAGCAGGTCTTTCACGATTCCCTTCTTGGCGGGCGAAAGAATGGTGGCCTGGGTGGCAAAAACAGTGAACCAAATGATGGCCGCCGTCATGTCGTGCCGGTAGAAGCAGAACAGCATGCAGCTCATCACCAGAATCTGCAGCAGGCTCATCACCTGGATGATGCGCGTCTTGCAGAAACAGTCCGCCAGCCACCCCACCAGCGGGGAGAACAGGATGTACGGCAGCACGAAGATGGCGCCCAGCGTGTACTCCAGCGTGCTGCCGGACGCTCCCCACAGCCATACCCCGAGCGGTATCAGCAAAAACTGCACCGCCTTCTCGTTGAACGCGTTTTGGGCCTGCACGGCCACCAGCGTCCAGAAACCCGTCCATTCCTTTCTCGTGGGCTCTTTGTAGAACTGCTCGTCGTCGTCCGCCATAATGGGTGGGGAATATACGCGCTCATTATCTCACAGCGCCACCGTTTGACAAGCGCAAAGTGTTGCAGTGCGAGAACGCCAAAAAGCGCAGCCTGCATAACAGGCTGCGCGGAGAAAGGAGTTGTTGCGGAACGCGCAAATCAATAGCGCACCTCGTAGTTGCCGGGCTCGCGGGGTTCCTCGGGAACGCGCTCGCAGGGAGGCAGCATGGTGTTGAGGTGGTGGCGCTGAATGGTCTTCTTCATGCCCTTGTCGTTGCGCACGGTGATTTCCTTGGCTTCCTTGATGGCGGCCTCGCGGTCCTTCTCGGCCTTCTCACGGGCCTTGTTGTACTTGTCGATGCTGGCCTTCTGGCGTGCCGTGGCAATCTCCTTGAGGGCGTCCTCGGAGAGGTCCTTCTCGTTGTCGACAACGGGAGCCGCCTGCACGGCCAAGGCAGCGGCGAGGGAGAATGTGATGATGGAAAGAGTTTTCATGGCTGAATTTCGATACCAGTATAGGGAAGCGTGCGGTGGTGTCAAGCCTATTTTCCGCGCGGGGCTGATTTTTCTTGCAAAAATCATTCCTGCGGCGGGTTCATACCGCCGTCCAGCAGGGCGAACATGTCCATCTGCCCCTCTCCGGCCGCCGGTTCGGGCATGCCTGTTTCCGCGGCCTTCTTGCGGCGCGCGGCCTTGTTTTTTGGCTCGTGGGTGGCGGCGTGCATCTCCAGGTGGGTGAGGATTTGCTTGGCGCGGTCGATGATGGGCTTGGGCAGCCCCGCCAGCTGCGCCACCTGAATGCCGTACGACTTGTCGGCCGGGCCGGGCAGCACCTTGCGCAGGAAGACGATTTCGTCCTTCCACTCGCGCACCTCCACGTGGCGGTTGCTCACGGCGGGGTGGGTTTGCTCCAGGTCAGTCATCTCATGGTAGTGGGTGGCGAAGAGGGTGCGCGCGCCGATGACGTCGCCTTCCTGCGCCGTGCAGTTGATGTACGGGTTCAAGTCGCCGCGCAAATCTTCCTTGCGCAGAAGCGGGAGCTTGCGAAGAGCGGCGATCGGGTTTTCCCGAATCTCCTCCTCGGTCA
>JAZUGI010000113.1:0-1841 GCA_045641125.1 Akkermansia sp. | reverse complement strand
TCCTAAGACCGCTTGGCCTCCGACTTGGCGTGGGTGATAGGGAGCGCAGTGGGAAGCGGCGGCCTCCTCAATAATGCACCACGTTACCGGCCTTTTGGATGGCCTCCACCACGGGCTTTGCTTCCTGGGAGGTAAAATACCGGTAGGTTGTGGCGGGAACCAGTTGAGCCAGGGCATCAAAATCTCCCTTCTGCACGCACTGGCGGACGGTAGAAGCACTGATGACAGCGCCGCCCAGTTCCTTCCGGGGCACAATGACGCACTCCACGCCCGCCTTGGGCAGTTCCTGACGCATGATGTCGTTATAAATCCCCGTCACCTGGCTGTTGGGCTCCTCGCCCACATAGCGGCGGTTGATGCCCAGCTCGGCGGCAATGCGGCGGAACACCGCCAAATCCAGCTTGGCATGGCTGGTGATGATGTTGGTTTCGTCCTTGAGGAAGTAGCTGGGGAAGGTGGCGCTGCTGATGATATAAGCGCCGCTGTCATGATAAACCACGTTGGAAAGATGCTGAGTGCCCTCCATGACCAAGCGTTTGCGCACCTGGAAGGGAACCAGGCTGGCATCCTCGCTGACGATGAAGAGGTGAACCACGTCGTTTTCCTCGGCGGCCTTCTCCACCAAGAACTGATGACCCAGCGTGAAGGGGTTTGCGTTCATGACGAGCGCCGCCACCTTCTGGCCGTCCTTTTTCTTCTTGTGGAGGGCTTTCAGGTAGTTGGGAAAACCGGTGCGGCGGTTCTCCATGAAGACCACCTTGTTTTCCACACGAGCAATCTCATAAAAACCCAAATCTCCGAAGAATTTGGCGGATTCCGGCTTGGTGTAGAGGAAAAGGTGGAAATTTCCACGATCCATCTGGACGTTCATCAGGTGGGAAATCACCTCATTGAGCAGCCCCTCGCCCTGATGGTCACTGCTGACGGCGAAGCAGCGCAGCGTATTGCCGAAGCAGCTGCCCGTGGCAATGACGTTATAATCCTCGTCGTACATGGCGCAGGTATAATCCAGATTGCCGTCCTTCTGGATGCCCTCTTTTTTCAGCAGGGCTTCCACCTGTGCCATGGCCATGCCGCCCGTTACCTGTGAAATGGAATAGCTCATATCAAATCTCCTTCAAAAAGTGCAGAAAATACGTCATCGCCAGCAAATCGGCGCTGCCGCCGGGGGAAAGATTCTGACGGATAAAGTCCTCGTCCAGCGCCGCCAGCGCCTCGGTCGTGAGCAGGCAATCCCCCTCCAGCATCTCCCGCACCTGCTGCGTGACCTGTATTTGGGTCTCCCGGTCGCTGCGGGCAATGAGATTGGTGTCCGTGGCGGCGGCCATCAGCGCCAACAGAGCGTTCGCCCCCGCATCGTTGAGCGACAAGCCCCGCTGCAAGGCGGTTTCCAGCGTGGGCAGACCCGCCTCCCGCACGGCGGGGAAGCCGTCCTCCGCCTGACCCCGAACCCCCGTGATTCCGTACTGAACATAGAGCTTCTGTCCCACGGTTTGGGCGTTTTCCAGCGTGATGCCCGCAAAATCGGAGGCGGTGATGCCCCGGGTCATGGCGGCGCACATATTCAGCACTGCTTCCGAGTCGCTCCACCGCTCCCGCTCCATGCGTCCCAGAGCGCCGCAGAGGATGCCCAGGGAGAAAATGGCGCCTTTGTGGGTGTTGACCCCGTTGGTGGCTCGGTTCATGGCAAATTCCGCCGCTTTTCCCGGCCAGCGCAGGCGGCGCAGGGTCTCGGGAGCGTCCAGCTGGGCGGTATCCATGCCGAGGGCGGCGCACTGCTCAAAATAGGGATGGAGGGCGGCGGCGCTGGCCATAAAGGTGAAAATATCCATGTCCCGGTG
>JAZUGI010000112.1:0-6097 GCA_045641125.1 Akkermansia sp. | reverse complement strand
GAGGAGAAGAACGAGTTGTCGAGAATCAGCGCGCGCTGATCCTGCGGCATGTTCCCCTGGGCACAGGCTTCCCTGATTTTCACGATGGACTTGTAGGAAAAGTCCTCCGCTGCAAGTGCGGGAATGGCCGGGGAGCCGTAGTTCTCCGCCGTGATGCACGAGAAGATGTCGGTCATGACATCAATCGCGAGCTGCTGCGCGGCGGTCGCCACCAGCTTCTCCAGCAGCGGGATGGCCGTGGTCGCCGCCTCCTTGGCCGTCATGTGAACCGTCTTGTACTTGTGGCGGTTCAGCACCACGGGCACGGAGGATGCCTCGCTGTCGGCATCCTGCGTGTAGTCGCCCGCGAAATCGGAGGCCGCTGTCGGCGCGCCGATAACGGGCACCTTGATGGTGTCGAGCTTGTCTGCCGCATCCGGCGAGAAATTCGTGGAAAACGCCGTGAGCGGCAGCAGCGCGGTCATCCACGGCATCAGCGCGTGCTGGCTGATGCGCACGTCCTTCAGGTCTGTTATCGTATTAGGCATGGTATTGTTTGGGGTTGGGGTTAGATGTTGCTAAAGAGCTCGGCTCGTTCCGCGTCGGTGAGCGAGCGCAGGAACGCCGTTTGCCCGGCGGGGTCGCTGATGGCCTTGAAGCGTTCCGCCACCGATACGTCGGCGGGGTTGCCCTTGGCAGTCACCGCAGCGGCTTGTCCGGCTTGCGCGCCGTAGATTTCCGCTGCGCGCTCCTCGGCGGTCTTGGCCTCCGCCTTGAGCCTGTCCACCTCGGAAAGGGCCTCGCGGAGCCTCTGCTCCTGCGCGGCCTCCCTCTCCTTGCTGGCTTTCAGGTTGTCCGTCAATTCGGCGTTGGCTGTCTCCAGCACGCCCTGCTTGGAGGCCGCTTCCTGCAATGAGGCTTCAAGCCCGGCCACGCGGCCTGACAGCTCCGCCACCTTCGCATTCGCGGCATCCAGTTGTTCGTCTAGTGTTTCCATATCCATGGTGTGCGTGTCAAAATATTCAGCCTGTCTGCCAATACTCACATGTAGAGTAAAATGATTTTCCAGCATTCTTGTGAGTGCGGGTGAACCTCTCTGGGCTCAATTTTTTGGGTCTCAATCCTAAAAAACTTGACAATACATAGCCTCCTATATAGACTACTGGCATCGATGTTAAGTCGAACAAGTGTCTACGGGCCTTGTTTGCCTTTTGCTCGTCGTACTGTTTGAGCAGCCTGTCATTTGCCCGTTCGACTTCTGTATGGGAGTTGTAAATATGAAGCAATTGATAGAAAGTTCCAACATGCGTAAACTCCAAGACATCAAGTGGGCGGAAGCTATTCTGGGCAGGTCTGCAAACGATGGCGGGACAAGCAAACAGGCATTCAAAGGTTTTTAGATAGAATGCTTCCCACATGAACCACTTCGGCGGTGATTGTGTATAAGGGGAGGAAACTTCCCTTACTGCCCACCATTTTACTGTATTGGGTATGGTTGGAGTTGGCTCCACCATACCCAATATTTTTAGCCGTGCCGCTGGATGAGCTTTTCCTCCAGCCAATCGAGACTGTCGGCGCGGGCATCCACCAGCCCCCTGCGCTTGGCATCGGCTCCGGCGAACGTCTGCCCCTCCATGTCCTCGTCCGCGACCGAGCGGCGGCGGTTCACGGCTGACTTGAAGTCCTGCCATGTCGCCTCCACCTGTCCTTGCAGGAGCTGGCGCTGCTCGTCCGTCATGGTCGTGCCGCTCAATCCCGCAGCCTTGTACTTTCCGGCGGCGAACACCTCGACCTTGAGACCGTGCTGGCTGTACGCATCCGAGCTGTCGGTGACGGGCATCAGCACACCGATGCTGCCCACCCTGGCCGAGGGCGCGGCATAAATGGCGTCCGCCTGGCTCGCCACCCAGTACGCGGCGGAGCAGCACAGCCCGGCGGTGTAGGCGTAGACGTGCTTCTCCCGGCTCAACCGCGCCACCGCCGCCGCAAGCTCCGGCGTGCCGTTCACCGTGCCGCCGGGAGAGTCGATGTCCAGCAGCACCGTGTGGACGCTCGGGTCTTGCTGGAGCTGGCCCATGAGCCGCGCCAGCTCTCCGGTTTCCGCGAACGCCTCGCCAAACATGCGGAACAGCAGCCCGTCCAGCCCGCTGGCGCGCCGCAGCATGGTGCCGTACAGCGGAACGGTGGCAAGGCCGTCATGTTGCGTGTAGGGCGCGCTGGAGGGCGCGGCTACGCCCTGCGGCAGGGTGACGGCGGGCATGGTCGTCAGCCGCAGGTACGCGGCGGGTTCCATCAGCCAGAGGCCGGGTTCATTGAGCAGGTTCATCGTGTTTTCCATCGTGGTCGGGTTGGGTTTGTTGTTGGTCGGTGCCTGTTCCGGCGGGTGTGTGGAACGAGGCGTAGAGGTCTTGCGGGGCGAGGCCGTATTTCGCGGCCACGTGTTGGATGAGCTTCATCTCGCGGGCTCGGTTCTCCAGCTCCTCGTTGATGTCCATGCCCAGCTCGGCAAAGTGGTCGGAGAGCGTTTTCAAGCCGGCTTTCACGTCCTCCCGGTTCTGCGCGGCTTCCCGCCCGGCATCCACCGTCACCCTGCGGGGCGTCGTGAAGTTGACCTCCGTCCAGCCCGCCACCGCCGGGAGCTTGCCCTCGGCAATGGCGTTGCCGATGACCCACAGCCACAGCGGGCGCAGCATGCGGTCGATGAGAAGCGTCTGCCTGTACGAGAAGCGGCGGTCGGCGCGCGCCACCGTCAGCCTCACGCCGGAGCCCGCCAGCTTCGAGGAGTCGGATGCAAACTCGAACGGCAGCATCCCCAGCGCCGAATCCCGCCGCAGGTGGTCTAAAAAGCCTGTGAACGTGGGCGAGGGGCGGTTGCTCTCAAAGGGCTTTATCTCCTCACCCGGCTGGAGCATCACCAGCTTGCCGCCCAGCACGGTCTGCAACTGCCCGCTGTCGCTCGCCCCCTGCGCGGGGGTGGCCAAATGGAAATCGCCGTCGTCCGCATCCACTCGCCCGGTCGTCAGCACGCGCGTGATGTCCGAGTTGTCTTTCACCGCGTGCTTCTCCAAGGCCAGCAGCTCCATTTCGTCGAGGATATGGTTGATGGAGTGCTGCAAGCTCGGGAAGCCCCGCACCTGCGACACCGCATCCGGGTCGTACACATGCAGCACATGCGCGGCGGGCAGGTCGGTGCCCTGGCCGTCGTCTTTCACAAGGCGGTAGGAGAGCGGCCTGCCGTCTGCGTCCAGGCGCACGCCGTCCACCATCCCCTCCGCATCGCTGTCGCTCCCGATGCGGTGCGTCTCGATGAGCTGCACCTTGAGCTGCCCGTCCTGCTCCACCTTGTGGATAAAGATTTCGCCGTCCACGTCCACCGCACGGCAAACGAGGTGCTGGCATTGCGTCAGGTTGAACCGCCCGGAAAGCTCCGCATGACGACCCCAGCGGTTGAAGTACGCCTCGGCCTGGCGGTTCCAGTCCGCGTCCTCGCTCTCCGCCTGGGGCTTCAGGCCGTCTCCCACCGAGTACAAGGCCATGCTCCCCACCAGCTCGCGGATGAACCCGGAGTTGCGCGTCAGGTAGCGCGACCGCCGCACCAGTTCCGAGCGCACGCCCGGTGTCAGGTCGAGCACCGCGTCCTGCGGTGCCGCTCCCGGCACGTTCGCGCGCCGGGGCGACCTGTTGGCGTTCTCGAACACCGAGCTGCAGCCAAAGAAGAAGCGCGCGGCGAAGCGTTGCAGGAAGTTCATAGCGGCAGGCGGTTCGGGAGCGTGGACAGGCGGCTGGCTGCGGCCTCGCCGCCCGCCCCCTGGCCCTTCATGCGTTTCAGCGCGTAGGCGCATTCCTCCAGCACATCGGCCACGGGCATCGTGAACTGCTTGCTCACGCTCGTACCCCCGCCGTCGTTCCAGCCCATGACGGTCTTGCCCTCCAGCAGCAGGGCTTTCGCCCGCTTCTGGATGGCCTTGACCTCACGCTGTGTGAAGCCGGTCGTGAATAGCCCTTTCGCGCTCATCTCTCAAAGGCCGCTCGCGCGGCGGACGTGCTGGAAAACAGGTTGAGCTGGATATGCGGCTCGTCCACCAGCTTGGTCCACGTGCCGCCCCAGGTCGTGTCCGGGATGTTCTTGGCCAATGCCCCCAGCGTCTTGTAGTGCGGGGAGTTGCCCAGGTACTCCTTGCCCCGGAATACGCCAAAGTCGAACGCAAGCCCGAAGTTGTGCCAGCTCTGCCCGCCTCGCGCGTTGGTGACCTTGGGGCGTTGGGCAAAGAGCTTGTCTTGCTCCGCGTAGGTTCGGTTTCCCTCGATGATGCGGACCTCCACGCCCAGCTCGCGGGCTCGGACGGTCGCGGCCTTGAGCCAGCGGCGGGCAATCACCTGCGCCTTGGGCAGCAGCGTGGCAATGTTGCGCTCGCTGCGCTCGTCAAAGGTGCCATACTGCTCCTTGGCGGCGCGGGCGTCCTCACTCCACTTGGCCTCGGCTGCGCGGGTCAAAGGCCCCACGATGCCGTCCGTCTTTCCGGTGTAGTACCCCGCCAGACGCAGCAGCCGCTGCCAATACCGCACGTCTCTCTGGATGTCGGAAAGGGTCATCTCACTTGTCCTCCTTCCTATCCTTGGTGAGCACGCCGATAAGCCCGGCCACCGCCAGGCCCACCGCTATGATTTGCTCGGAAAGCGCGGGCTCGATGGTCGCCCCGCACGCCGTGCCCAGGGCCACCAGCCCCGCCCACGTCGTCCGCTCCGTCAGTCGGTTTAGAATGTACTTGAACATGCCCTATGCGGGTATGTCAAAAACAGTCTTGATTAAATTACGCGAGCCTGTATAAAGTCGATGTATGCATATCACTGGAATATATCAACGGAGAGGTCAGGCCATAAACTTGGGAGCTATTCCTGTGTTGGGAGCCTTAGGTTGTACCAAGCAGGAAGCCAATGGCATCCCTCTCTACATACTTCATACTGAAGCGACATCGAATAGTTGCTTTCAGTATGTTACATCTCATGACGAAAGCTGTCTGCGCTTCTATGTTAAGGCAACAGACCCTGTTATAACAGCCTCGCAACTAGATTCCATTAAGCAACAAAGACGAGGCCTGAAACAAGACTTGTTTGTCGGAGGGGTAACAACAGCAGAAGAAGGGGAGGCTCTGGAGGTAGTTGAAAGCCAAAAAATGCAATTGCCTTCTCCTCGTCCCGCCGATGAAGTTTTATTCATATTGGCTCCAACGCGCTAAAACTCCCCTTGACCTTGTGCGCGAACTGCCAGTTGCGGCAAGTGCGGTAGGCTTTCAAGTGGCCGTGGGGGTCATGCGGGTCGATGTCGGCCTCTCCGAACGGCACTTCCTCGGCATCGTCAATCACGATGCGGATGCCGTGCCGGGCGACCTCCACAATATAGCCTTTTTTCTCGCGGAAGGCCAGGTGGAAGTTCCTTGCCCAGACGTAGGGCGAGCTTACGCCGCAGAGGTAGTGAAAGGGCGCTGGGGCAAGCTCCAGCCCGACGGCGTGGCGCGTGTCGGACGATATGCGGCGGTCGTACTCGCCCAGCAGGCACCGGGCGCAATGGACGGACAGGTCCACGCCCGTGACGCCCTTGAGCCACAGGTAGCGGAAAGTCCCGTCAACATTGATTTCGCGTATCGTTGCCATGGTCGTTTTCCTTTCAGTATAGCATAAGCCTCGGAAATATGCAAAACCTTTCTTAACAAACTTTTACGATGATGCGTCCGAGGCGAACCCGCGCGCTTGCTCCACCGCATCGAGGAGAGACTTCACCAGGGACTCGTGGCGGTTGTGGCGGTAGTCGCCCGGATACTCCATGTTGAACTCGATGTTCACGGCCTCCTCGACCTTGGCGCGGGGCAGCTTCCGGGGGATGGACGCCACGGCATAGAGCTGCGGCTCGCCCTCGCCGCCGTGGATCTCGACCTGCTCGAAGTATTGCAGCAGCAGGTCGCGCAGGGATTGGTGCGTGTGGAAATGTTGCATCGTCCAGACCCCGCTGCGGTAGGTCGCCCCGAAGTTGTCCTTGTCGAGGAATTGCAGGTCGCGCGATTTGGTGTTGTTCTTCTTGAAGGTCTTGAGGCGTTCGGTGAATGCGTAGCTGCGGGTGCCG
>JAZUGI010000111.1:0-1559 GCA_045641125.1 Akkermansia sp. | reverse complement strand
ATCCGACTTCGCGCCTATCGGCGCGGCTAAAATTCAATTGTCAATTGTAAATCATTGCCGTCTCATAGCGCTCTGGTAGCGGAGCGCTAACCCGCATGGTTGCGGGGTGGGATCTGGGAAAAACGGAAATCTGAGATTAGGAATTCGGCTGCATGTCACCCGTGTGTGCGCATGTGCTGTCCCATATCATTCTGCCATAATCTTCTCGAACCCCGGCAAATAGGGGCTTGTGGCGCATAGGTCGACAGGTATGCGGGTTCCTGCTGTCCCATATCTCGCTGCGATGGAGGATATGGTTTCATGCACCCACAGGGCACCTTTCATCAGCGTGAAGAAGTGCTTGAAGGTACGGTCCCACTTGTTGAGCCATGCCTGGTAGCGCAGCAGCAGGTATGCCAGCAGGGCGCTCCAGAGCTGCCACTCGATGGCGTTGCGGCTGAAACCCAGAAAGGTGTGCAGCTGCAGGGTCTGCTTGATCTCCTTGAAGAAGGTCTCTATGGCCCAGCGGCTGCGGTAGAGCTCGCAAATGCTGCCGGCGCTCCACTCGAAATTGTTGCTGATGAAGGTCATCTCCTTGACCGTGCCGTCGTCACACTCGACATAGGCCCTGATGAGGCGCAGCTTGCCGGGGTAGCGGGAGAGGCTCACCTTGCCGACGAGCTCCACCACCTCGTCGGAGATGATGTTTTTCATGCTGCCGCGCTGCAGCTTGCGCAGCGTGCGGTACTTGGCGTTGTCCTTGGCGCGGCTCACCCAGAAGATGCCTTGCCCCGTCAGGGTGAAGAGGTGTTTGTAGGCAATGTAGCCCTTGTCAAAGATGGCGATGTCCCCCGCCTTCATGCCCGCGCAGAGTGCCACCATGAAGTTGCAGTCCTGGTGCTTGCCGGGCGCGGGAATGGCGCGCACGGGCAGGAACGATGCGATGTCGAGGCACACGTGCAGCTTGGCTGCGGCCTTGCGCCGCCTGTGCTTTGCCCAGTCCATGCATTTGGCGATGAGCTCGATGGTGGTGGAGTCTATCGCGCGGATGGCGCGCTTGAAACGCCGCGGCAGGCGGAAATAGCTCCGCTTGCCCCGCCCCATGAACCCGGGGTTCATGCTGCCTATGTAGTGCAGCATCGCGTAGTACAACGCTTGGATAACCCTGCTGTCCCGCCTCTTGTTTGCGTTCGCTAGCGTGTTGCGGCACGGTGCCACAGCGTGGGGGATGCTGTTGAGCACCGCGCGGTGCAGTCCCAAGGCATCGCAAATGTCGTTCAGGCTCACGCAATTCGCAAAGTGGCAGTAGAGCAGGCACACGATGTGGCTCCACACTTTGAACACGCGCGCCTGCACCTTCACGCCCTGCTCGTCCTTCAGCTTCCGCAGCACCTTTGGCACAAGATGCGGGGGAATAAGGTTGCAAAGCTGGGTGAGAACTGATAATCTTCCTTCAGTGGTGGTGGTTTTTTGGTTTTTCATATACGCCAATTATGAGTGTAATTGGCAAAACCTACCACCACTTTTTTTGTGCCTTCTCGATTTTTATGGGACGGCGGTGATTCTCGTTGCCCGATTAC
>JAZUGI010000110.1:0-17748 GCA_045641125.1 Akkermansia sp. | reverse complement strand
CATCGTCCAGACCCCGCTGCGGTAGGTCGCCCCGAAGTTGTCCTTGTCGAGGAATTGCAGGTCGCGCGATTTGGTGTTGTTCTTCTTGAAGGTCTTGAGGCGTTCGGTGAATGCGTAGCTGCGGGTGCCGATGTGGATGCGACCCTTGTTCCCGAGCAGGGCGTTGCAGGTCGTGAGCACGGCGTGCTCAAAGTAGCTGTTCACCACGGAATTGAGCACGCTGTCCAGCACCACCACATCGTAGAGTCCGTTGCGGGAGATGTCCACGTGGAGGCGGTTGATTTGCGCCACGACCTCGCGGACGTTGAGAGCCCCCTTGGTCTGGTAGTGCGGCTCGTAGGCGAGCATCCTGTACCCCTGTCCGGCCAGCATGTCGGCGTAGGCGCAGCGTCCAGCCCCGAAGTCCACCGTGCGCTCCTCCTTGCGCAGCGTGGGTATCACCTCCGTCTCGTACAGGGTGGAGGTGATTTTGCGCGCTTTCTTGCCCTGCAAGCGGTGCATCTGGCAATGGAGCTGGTTGTACGATTTCACCCCCAGCACATCGTAGCAGTATACGCCGTACTCGATAGAGAGGTACTTCATCATCTCCTCCTCGTCCTCATGGGGTATCATGTAGACTAGCAGCGGGGTTCGGAGCTGATGGCACGCCACGGCGTAGTCGGAATTGAGCAGCACGCGCCCGTCCTCGCTGCAAACGGCGCTGCCCCATGCGCCGTAGCGCAGGATGAGGCCGCTCATGCCGTTCACCACGATGGCGTTCGCGTTTCGGGGGTAACTGATGGCGGTGTGGTCGAGGTAGGCGTAGGTGCCGGGCTCCAGCTCGCTGCCGAACAGGTCGAGCGTGACCTCGCTCTTGCCCGTCTCGATGCTGTTGTGGTAGAGGTTGAAGCGTATCTCGTCCGTGCGCGTGATGCCCTGCAATCTGATGGCCGGGCAATGCGTGAGCCCGATAGCCTTCATGGCGCGAGTGCGCTGGTGCCCGGCTGTCAGGATGCCGTTGCCCCCATTGATTATGACGGGCTTGATGACTCCGAACTTCCGCAGGCTCTCCTGCAAGAGCTGGAACTTGTCGTCATCCAGCTTGCGCGGGTTGTAGTCGGCGGGGCGCAGGTCGGCCAGCGGGTAGGACGGGATGAACTCGGCTTGGCTCATGGCGGCGGGGGAAAGGGAAAAATCACTCGTTGCGGAAATTCGCGTCTCCGTGCTCCAGCATTTCCAGGCACAGGCCGTTGTAGTTGCCGTGCTTGTCGCTGTACTTGTCGAGGAACCTCTCGAAGCGCGCGGCTTCGTCCGGCTGCAGGAAGATGCGCTTGGCTCCGTAGGAGAGCGCGGGCAGCACTTCCGCAGGGCTGGGGTTCTCGGCATCCAAGTCCACGGAGTCGGGTACATCCCCGATGTCCTCGGCTTGCGCCAGGATGTCTGTAAGCTCACGCCCGCTGAACCCGGTCAGCTCCAGGTCTATCTGCCCGTCCAGCTCGCGCAGCAGCGCGTTGAGCTCGCCCTCGTCTATGTTGGACAGCTCGGCTATCTTGTTGTCCGCGATCATGTCCGCCCACTCGGCGGCTTCGTTCTCGTAGTCCTGATAGTCCACAGGCACGCTCTCCAGTCCGAGCATGCGCGCGGCCATCAACCGCCCGTGGCCCTTTATCACGAACCCGCTGCGCTTGGAGACAACAATCGGGTTGCGCCAGCCTTGGTGGCGGATTATCTTGGCGAGGGCGATTATCTGCTCCTCCGGGTGCTTGTTCGGGTTGCGCGGGTTCTCAATCAGGGAGGCCGTGGGCTCCAGCGTGGTGTACGAGCAATAGACTGCGGGCGTTTCCATATACAGGAAACGCCCGTGTCAAAAATAGGGAGAACCTTTAGAAAGTCATACCTTCAAGAAGTCGGCCCATCTCATCATATAGTGCCCGGTTATTGCTTATGCTCTCCTGTAACTCATTGCCCCTTTTTACAGTAACATTTTCTTGTCCATACATTTCGATGACATGTTGAACCATACAATCGATGTCGTCTTCTGGAACATTGAATAGAGGAATGATTGTTACAACGTCGGGTTGTTTTTTTACGTTTATAAATGCAGTTATCATATTTTTTTCTGGTTTCGTTGTTAACATGTACTATGTTGTACACTTTTATTAAAACAGAAAACAAGTTTGAAGTCAATTGAATTTTAAGATATGATGCTTTATTATGCCGCTTCACCTGACTTTCTTTGTCGCTCCAGCTCTAAATCAAGCCTGTTCATCTTCAGCCTCCGGCGGGGCGGTAGCCACGCTCTCATGGCCCACCAGCTTGAGCATGAACGCCGCGCACACGCTCATGGCCTCGCAGTCGAGGTAGTGGTTCGCCCGCTCGCCAATCTGTTTCCATATCCAGCGGCCTTTCTCCTGGGCGCGGTATTCGGAGTCCAGCATGTCCAGATACTCCTGCGGCACGTTGCAGGGAACCTCCCACACCGCGCCGTTCTCGTTGCGGCGCAGACGGTTCAGCGCGTCCTTGATGTTCAGGTTGCTCCAGAAGTGCATGTTGCAGCTCCGCATCCCGCCCGGCCCCATGCCCAGGTTGATTTTCCGGCGCGGCGAGTAGAAGCGTTCCACGGGCTTGCTGCTCCCGGTCGGGCGGTGCGTGAACGTGTTGCGGCGGTCGCCCATCAGCGCGGTCCAGCCGTTCTCCGAGCAATGCGTGTACACCTCGTAGGTGGAGTAGCCGCAGTCCACGAAGCACAGGCTGTGGTGGACGCCGAACCGCCGCTGGATGTTCTGCACGTCCTCCCATGTCAGCACATGCGCGCAATGGATGAGCCGCGACCCGCCGTCGTTCGCCCACGACCGCACCACCGCATAGAAGGAGTCTCGCTGCACGTCCACCGTCAGGATGCGCAGCGGGATGCCCCCGATGTTGCCCTCCCGCTCCCAGGAATCTCCCATGCGGTAGTCCGAGGGCGTCGTCTCGATGTGGTAGTCCTCCTGGTAGTCATCCCAGGGCAGCGCCAGCCGCTTCTGGTAGAACTGCTGGAGCTGGGAATAGTCGCCCTTTTTCGCCGCTATCTTCGCACGGACGTACAGCTCCGCCAGCATCCCCCACGACATCGTGGCGAGCGCGTTCCAATGGAAGCCCACGTACTCGGTCGCCGCCTTGGGGTTCTGCGGCACGAACACCGCCCCCTCGTTCAAGTCGCGGCGCACATCGTCTCGGTCGGCAAAGCGCGCCTGGCAGTTGGCACAGCGCATGTAGGTGCTCGCCCGCAGCTTGCGGAAGTCCACATGCCCCTCCGCGTCCTTGCACTCCTTGTCCCACTCGATGCAGTTCCAAACGTATGGCTGGAGCGTGCCGCAATGCGGACACCGGAACATCCACTCCCGCTGATCCGTGGTCGCGTACTTCGTGTGCGTGTCGTCTCCGGCAAAGCCGCCCTGCGAACAGAAGATGCACTTGCCGAGCCAGCCGAACGCCGTGGTGCGCGCCTCCGCCTCGGCCATGTGCCCCTGCGGCCACCGCCATGTCTCGTCTCCTATCAGCCAGCGGATGGAACGCCGCTGCAGGTTGCTCTTGTTGTAGGCTCCCGCCACCCACAAGGTCATGCCGTTGGCGAATTGGATGGTTGTGTTGCGCAGCTTGTAGCGGTCGCCGGGGTAGAGCGACTTCACGGGCGGGCAGCAGTCGAACAGCTTTCGCAACCGTCCCTCGGCCTGGTCTTTGGCATCATCATCGTTCTGGTCGAGCCACAGCGTCGGCCCCGGCATGTTCGCCACGATGTAGCACAAGGCAATCTCAATCGCAGTGGACTTCGAGCTCTGCACGCTCGCAATGATAGAGATGACCCGTGTTCGCGGGTTCACCATCTCCTGCATGACCTCGCGCAGCATCGGGGAGTTCACGCTCTGGAAGCGTCCGGGGATGGGCGAGTACGGGATGCCCTCGATGTGCTCCTCCGCCCATTGCCACACGGGCTTGCGCTCCGGCGGCGTGAACGCCTCACGCCACAGGCTCTCCAAGTATTCGCTCTCGCTTCCGGCCATAGTCCAGTATTCGTTTCAGCACCCCCGGCGTGAGCTGGCTGTCCACCAGCCGAACCACCGCCCATCCTTGCAGCGTGGCCTCCAGGTACTTCACGGCATCCTTGATGAACCCGCCAGGTGTCAGGTGCCGCCCCCGGTTCCACACGCCGCCCTCGACCTCCACCAGCACCCGCGCGGTTTCCCACGCAAAGTCCGCACGCCAGCGGCGCGTCTTGTCGAAGCGGTACTCCCGCACCAGCTCCGGCCCACCGAGCGCATCCCACACGGTGGCAAACCTGTCCTCCAGTTCCGATGTCTTTCTCCTGCCGGGCACACTTTCCCCGGCCTTGTCAAAATCACGGCGTGAGGCTGTCGCCCTTGCCGTCGTGGAGGTCGGCCAGCACCTCGTCAATCGCGCGACCCAGGAGCTCCTGAATATCCGGCGCGTCCTTCCCGGCGAGCACCGGGGGCAGCTCCTTCTCCAGCTTGGAGCGCAGCAGGTTCACCACGCGCCCGGAGCGCGTGAGCCACGCCTCGCGAACCGCGTCCTTGCGGATATACTCGCCCTTGCGTATGGCTAGCCGGAACTCCCGCTCGTTCACCTCGGCGAGCAGCTTCCTGATTTTCAGCCCCTCCTCGTCTCCGGGCTGGCTCCCGTCCAGGTGGTTCTCATGGAGGAATCGCCGCCATGCAATGACATCGTGCGAGCCGTTGGGATTGGGCTGCGGCGCGCCTGGACGCTTGCGCCAGTTGGTGATGCTGCGGCGGCTGCACCCCAGGGCCTCCGCCAGCTCGACCACGGTGGCGGCCACCGTGATGCTCGGGTCGCCGCCGGACTCCGGGCTGTACGCGATAGACTGCAACAAGTCCACCTCCTGCCGTGTGAGCGGCTTCTGGGCCTTGACCTTGGCCACCGCCTGCTTGATGGCGTTGGCGCGGTTGACCTCCAGAACGGTGTCGGCCTGTGACGGTGTGATGCTGGGCATGCTCGGCGGCGAGACAGACCCCGGAGCGTCCGCGCCGGGGCAGTCCTTGGTTGATGTTTAGTAGTCCTCGGGCAGGAGGGCGGTCGTTGCGCTCCTGTCCCATTCCGTGATAATCCAGAGCACGCGCCCGTCCGGGAACTTGTAGACGCTCATCAGGCGACCGGGCTCCTCCTTGTCCAGCCCGCGCTCGTTGCTTGCCCTGTCCTCCGCGCAGATGTCGCCCCAGTCTCCCCAGGAGTGCCTGTTGAAGCAGCGCTGGAGCTCTGCGTGCGTGAACATGTCGTGCGCGTTCTTCGTGGCAAGCGTCTGCCCCAGCTCGAACTTCTTTTTCTTGAAGGCGTCCAATATCCACGGCGGGCGGATGGCGCACCCGGTGTGCTCCCACCACACCTTTTCGAGGTCCTTCGGGTCGATGTCCGTCTCGCTGTCCACGAGCCTGGGCTGTTCCGTAGGCTCCCGCCAGTCGAACCACTCCATGCGCCGCTTCCCGTTGGGCAGGGCGGTGAGCCTCGCCATGCGGGATTTGTTGCGCGTCAGGTTGCGGTGGTACTGGAACTCCACACCGCCTAGGTGTCCGGCATCCGTGTCCGGCTCCACCACGTTGAACGCTACCACACCCATCATGACGTTGATGTTGGCCGGGTCCTCCGCCAACTCGGCAAGGAGGCGCTGCATGAGCTCAAGCATGCTCGCGCCCCCGCCTTCCGATATGTTGTCTTGTTTGTCTTGCATATTTATAATCAGCGGTTTACCGCTTCTTATAGTCTAGCATATCAGGCACTGGGGTCTAGGTTTTTCTGCATCTTTTCCGCCTTTATTTTCAACAACTTGCGATAAAGCTGGCGCAACTCGGTGAGTGACTTCGGAGCGTCCTCCGGGGAGAGCTTCAGCACCACTTCCTCCTGCACCTGCGGCTGGTGGCGCTGCCTCCAATACTCCAACTGGTCACACCCGGCGGACACCAGCATAGCGGTGGCCAGCACAATACAAGCCACCAAGTTGATGAACTCCACACGTCTTGTCCGCTTCTGCTCCTCCATGAGTTTCTGCATATACTTCTCGTCCATGCCCTAGGCCGTGTTGTCAAAATCCGGCAGGGAGTGGGAACGGGCATTCCCACCCAAAGTGGGAAAGAAGCGGGAACGGAATCACCCCTTCATTCCCACTCTGGACGGGGTTCCGGGATGACTCCCGGAGGGGGTGCAATGAATCATCAAAACATTGAAAAACAAATCACTTGCACATGATGGAGCTGGCGTTCCCGTGAGGGGGGCTGAGCGCCCCTACAACTGCGTGCAAGTGGGAATGGGAAAAAAATGCCGTGCGCTCGATTTCCGCGAAAACAGGCCGGGGCAAGTCTTGCAACCCATTGTAAATAGATTCCTTATGCCTTTTTCTGGGTGCCTCTTGGGAGGCTCTGGTGCTGTTTTTCGGCCCTCACGGGGCGCTGGACGGGGGCTTGCGCGACCGCCCAATGCCCCGGTCGCAAAGGCCGCGCCGCCCTTGGGCGGGGCCTGACCGAGAGGGCCCGTTTGGACGGCGCGGCTGCGATGGGAGGTGTTCATACCCTAGGGGAGCGTGTCAAAAGGCGAATCAGGATGCCTCCTGCCCATCCAACTCCTGCTGGCGCTGGAGGACGCGGTTGTAGAAGTCGGCAATATCCTCGGTGAGCTCCACGGCCTGCTCGCATTGCTCTGCGGTGTAGGTTTCGGGCTCCTGCTTCTCCACCCACTTGCGGAACTTGATGGCGTCCCACATCGGGGGAGCATCGGGATTCACTCGCTCCGGGAGGCCCAGCAGGTCGGTTCTGTCGGGTTCTTCTCCAACCGGGGGGCGCGAGAGGTCAACCTCAGGCTGTGGCGTGAAAGACGTCTGGTGCAGCTGCTTGCGCAGGGCGGAACAGGTCAGCTTCTCGTCCGCCGCTTTCTGCAAGACTTCCTCGCGCTGGTCAGGGTCGGCATCGGTGCGTGCAATCTCCTGATGGTGCGTGAAGGACAGGCTAGCATGCCTTTTTTCCACCGGGAACTTCGTGCAGGTTCGCACAATGTTGCGGATGGTGCCTCGGGACATGCCAGTGGCAGCGGCGGCTTCCTCGTACTTGCTGCCGGTAAAGCGGTTGCCCCATTGGCGGTCGGCTATGTTGAGGGCGTCACCGAGCAGCCAGTTAGCACTCTTGGCCAGGCTCAAGACGCTGCGAAAAATGCAGTTGAACTCGTCCGGGGTCAGGTCGGTGCGGTCGGTCTGGATGCCGAGCGGAGAAAATACCACACCCGGTACATTGCAGGTGAGGGCGGTGTTCTCGGCTACGGGGGAATCGGTGGTGGATTCAGTTGCTTGCATATCTGTGGTTAGGTGTCAAAATCATCTGGAATCAGGTTTTAGTCGACATGTTAACATGTCGACTAACTTATTCCCCCATCCCTTGCGGCGGTTGAAAGTGCAGCAGGTCGCGCGCAACGACTGGAATCTGCTGCATCGAGTGAGCTCGTAGCGTCAACCCTACGACCGGGCAGCGGGCTAGATGTCGTGTTAACACGACATCTAGAATCTGCCGGGGCGTATGAAACGGTGCTCGTCACTTCTGTGCTTGTGTTGTTTTCCATGCTGTTCAACTATTGGTGTTCTTGTCAAAATCAGCGAGAGCCTCAACCCATGCGGCGGTTGGCTTGGCTGTATGCCACGCGCGCCGCTTGGGTGCGTTGGTTGCCCATGGGCGGGAGACCGAGCTGTTTTTGGATTTTGCGGACATGGTAGTGGAAAGCCTGCTTGCTCATGTTCAGGGCAAGGGCAAGGTTCTCGCACGTGTCGTCACCCAGCAGGAAGAGGATGCACGCCTTGCGGAGACGGGGATTGCCGTCCTGCTCCAGGAAAGCGCGGACCTCCTCGGAGCATCCCTTGCCCTCCCTCAAGTCACGGAAGGCGGCTATCCACCCATCGGGCGGCATGAGGTGTCCCGGTTCCTCCCTGCGCTCGGCGGGGGATTTCACGCCGTTGTCGAAGGGCTGGTCCTCGACTGCTGGTTCATGTTCTCTCACACCATCGGGGGATGTGTCAAAAGACGGGCAGGAGGCGGAGCCGTCGGAGTCCTCCAGCGGCTCCAGCAGGCCCAGGCGTTGAGCCTTCTCCCTCTCGGCGGGTGACAAGGCGGCCATCCACGCCTGGGCCTCCGGGGAGGCGTAGGCTTCCCGGTATTCCCGGCGGTGGCGTCCCTGCAGTTGTCGGTAGTCTGGTCTTGGTTCCTTTTTCATGGCTGGCTTGTCAGGTTGGGGGTGGTGACATTGGTGTCATGACATTTAGGTGTTTTGAAAAGTCCTATATACGCATACGTGAATTTCACATATACCCCTGCATATACACTCACACACATTATACTTTTCCCCTCTCTATAAAATGTCATTATGTCACCCGGAGAGATAGAGAGCAGGAAAACCAAGGGTTTGCGAAGGTGACATTTGCCTGTGACAGTTGTTTTGGCCAATGTCAGAGCACCGCAAATGTCACCCGTTCCGGCGGGCGTTTTAGAACGGGCAAAGTTCATCCTGACCTCCTTTCTGCGTCCCGGTTTTCGTGTACTGCTCGAAGTCCGTCCTGCTGATGCTCCACACGCGCTGGTGGCTGTTTCGCTTGTAGGCCAGCGGGAAGCTGGCGGAGCTCATGAGGGCACCCAGCTGCTTGCCGATGCTGCGCGCAGTCACTTCTCCTCTCAACATCTCCTTGATGGCGTCCTGCTGAAGCATCTGCTGGAGGAACCACGTTGCGCTTCCCTCGATGAACTCCAGCCGCCCGTCAGCAGCAAACATGTCCGTGGCGAACAGGCCCAGGATTTCCCCGAACGATGCGGTGCTGCTGGAGGTGGCGGCCTCCGCGTACAGCTCCTCGTGGAGGTAGTTGCGCACGCCGAAGCGGGCGTCTCCCCGGCAATGCTCGGGTATCTCCATGTTCAGGAGGTAGGCGCACAGGGCGGGCAGCTCCTCGCGGGCCTTGCGGGCGGCGTCCTTGTCGTCCAGCACCTTGTCGGAGGTCTTGAACAGGCATATCTTGTCGCGGTTGCTGATGTCCACGTCGGGCAGGATCTGCAGCGACAGGGGGTCGGTGTTGAGCGTCACCACGATGCGGCCCTCCCATGGCACGCTGCTGGCGTTCCTGTACTTGGCCTCCACGACATGCACCTGGTTGGCGGCCATCTTCTTGAGGGCCTTGGCGAACACGGAGCGCTCCTTGGCATCGCCCTTGGTCACGGAGTCGTTGCAGGTCCACACCCCCACCTTGAACAGGTTGGAATTGAAGCGCGTGCGCCCCAGCAGGTACTCCGATGCATCTGCAAAGCCGCCCAGGGATGGGCCAAACAGGCATTCCGAGAGGAAGTTCTTGCCCACCCCGGGAGGCCCGGCCACGAACATGGTGTGGCCGTTGCGCGGGGCTCCCGCGTAGGCGTTCTTGTAGGCGTAGGCCCATTCGCTCATGAAACGCTCCCGCTGGATGATGTCCGGGAACAGGCGCTCCAGGAATGCTGCGGTCCACGGGAACCCGTCGCCCCAGGCATTGCCCTTGGCGGAGTCCGGCTCCTGCACCTTGAGGAAGCTGATGTTGAGGTGGGGCGCACCGTTGACGGCCACTATCTTGTCGGGGCGGTAGATGAACGGCCCAGCCCCCACGAGGGAGTTCTCAACGATGATTTTCGAGAGGGCCTGCCGGAGCTGGCTTGGCTGCCCGTCCTCGGAAGTCGTGGAGAGGTTGTAGCGCAGGGCGGCAAAGCTCTCCATGCTCTGGCGGTTGAGCTGCTGCCACGCCGGGACCATGGTGCCGTCCTCGTTGCGGTAGTCGGTGCGCACATAGAAGGAGTTGTCCACGAAGTAGCACTCGGAAAGCATGACGCCCTCCGTCTCCGCCCGGTATTGCGAGACGAAGTCTTGCCCGAAGATGTCGCCCCAGGAGCGGAACGGGAAAGGCCCGGTGAAGCAGGTCATGCCATTCTCGCGCACGATGGCGGCGGTGGGGTTGTCGGCCATGGGGTCCCAGAAGCGCGCGCCGCGTGCGCCGAGGGAGAACTCCCCCTTCCAGCGTCCCGGAAAGCGCTTCTCCACCTCAGCGGCCACGCGGTCGAGGGGAATCTGGACACCCGTCTCATGGAAGCGGCTCTTGCGCAGGGCCTCGTCGAACCAGAGCATGGCGGTTGATTCGGGGATGGGGTTGTCGTCCACGGCCTTCCAGTCCCACCCTGCGTGGTAGTATTGTCCGGGGGTGAAGAAAGCCTTGGTGTCGAGAGTCTCAAACGCGCGCTTGAGGCGCAGTTCGCGGCAGATGACGCGCAGAAGCTCCTGCACCATGTGCGGGCCGGGCATCAGCGGCAGCGGCTTCTCCAGCAGCCACACGGCGTGCGTGCCGCCGGAAAAGGACGTGCTGATGAAGTTGGGCTTGTTGGTCAGGCGGGCCAGTTTCCGGGCGCGTTCCTTGTCCCTCATCGGGGTGTCGTAGTCGGCAACTATGGCCACCATACGGGAAGCGGGGTTGTCATGCCCCACGCGCAGGGAGGGGCATGCGCCCAGGATGCCGCTGTACAGGCAATCCCGTGTGGTTTCCTTGGCGAGGTGGGTCTTGAAGGAGTGCTTGTCGGCAAAGGACTCGCGCTCGCGAACATGGGTCGCCCAGGGCGCGCACATCTTGACGGTGTGGCCTTGGAAGTTCTCGATGGTGGGGAGGAGTGAGGTATCATGAGAGGTATCAACCGGGGTATCAACTTGTCCCTTTGATACCTCAACCGGGGTATCAACTTGTCCCTTTGATACCTCAACCGGGGTATCAACTCGTCCCTTTGATACCTCAACCGGGGTATCAACTCGTCCCTTTGATACCTCAACCGGGGTATCAACTTGTCCCTTTGATACCTCAACCGGGGTATCAACTTGTCCCTTTGATACCTCAACCGGGGTATCAACTTGTCCGCTTGATACCTCAACCGGGGTATCAAGAGCTGCCGAGGCATTACTCCAGCTCCCCCGGATAGCTCTGTTTTTGATGGCGCTGGCGGAGATTTGGAAGTGTTCCGCCGTCTGCTTGTAGCTGCGGCAGGTGAGGTAATATGCACGCACCGCAGCCCAGTCGGTTGACTGGGCCGGGGTGGTGGTGGAGGTTGTGTTGTTGGATTGATTGTCGGTCATTTGGTGTAGTATGGTGAGGTTATTGTTTCGGCGGCGAGGGGAAGGCCCTCCAGCCAATCTATGGGGGTTGTCATAATTCTGTGGATGTCTGCGGCGGCTTCCTTGGCCTTGGCTTCGGGAACCTCCACCACAACCTCGTCGTGTACGTGCATCACGACCCTGTACCCGGCCTCGTCCAGCCGGATGAGGATGTCGCCCAGCACGTCGCGGGCGGTGGCGGAAGTCAGGTTCTCCGCGAGCTTGCCTCCGAAGAAGCTGCACCGCTTGCCCTGCACAACGGCCGAGAGGCCCTTGGGCGTCCGGGCGAGATGGTGGTAGTAGAGCTTGCGCCCGGAGGGCAGGGGCAGCGTAAAATCCTTGCCCATGTGCATGGAGAAGGCGCGTTCAAGTTTCGCCCACAGTTGGCAGATGAGCGGATTGGAGTTGCGGAACTCGCGGACGATGCGCTGCGCCTGGGCGGGCGTCACTTCAATCCCGGCCATGCTCATGGCAATCTTCGGGAACACGGAAGCCGAGGCCCCATACCCAAGGCCCAACACGCGCGCCTTTGCCAAGCGGTACAGGGCGGGATCCGCGTGCTTGAGCGCGTCCTCCCCCGTGTAGCCCATGGTGGCGCGGGCGTGGGCCTCATACACGGAAACGCCTGTCTCCAGAAGCTCCATCATGGCATTGTCCCCGGCGAGCCAAGAGAGGACGCGCTGCTCAATCTGCCCGAGGTCGGAAATGACGAACTTGCAGCCTGGACGGGGAATTATCATGCGCCGGAGGTCAACATCGAACATGGCGGTACGCGGCAGGTTCTGGATGTTGAATCCGGCATCCCCCGACCAGCGTCCGGTGTGGGCTCCAAAGTATTTGAGGCCGTAGGAGAACGTGCCGTCCTCGCGGATTCTCTCGTAAAGCGTGTCGAGCTTCTTGAACAACGTGTTGGCGCGGCGGTAGTCCCGCATGGCGGCTACCCAAGGATAGGTCTCGCCGTATTTTGCCTCCCAGGCGGCGCACTCCTCGGAATCTGCCGCAAGGGAAGACGGCGGCGTGATGCCCGCCTTGGTGCACTCTTCCCGCAGGTGCTTTGGGGAGAGAACGGGCTTGCTGCCGTCTGCCCAAGGTATCTTCTTCACGGCCTCGTCCAGAACGCGCAGCAGGGTTTGACGCCCTTGCTCCACCATCTTGTGGTCAACGGCCACGCCATAGTCGCACATGTCCCGGGTGAGGGCGGAGAGCTTGCGCTCGCGGTCGCTCCAGGCCCCAGAAAGCCGTTCCCAGAGCTTGCCGCAGTACCAGGCGTCCTTGAGGCAGTATTGCGCCACCTCCTCAGCCTTGCCGGACATCTTGAGGTAGAGCCAGCTCTGGCCGCAAAGCTCGTTGCGGGTGCGCTTGTCGATGACCACGCCGAAAATCTCGGCGCATGCCTCCTTCAAGCTGCGCCCGAACGAGAATGCGCTCACCATGTCCGCCGTGCATTGCCAATCGGCTGGCACCACGTCTGCCGGAATCACGCCCGCCTCCTGCAAGCGCAGGAAGCAGGCCCGGTCAAAGCGGACGTTGTGGGCCACCACGCGTTGGCCGTGAAGGACGCGCCAATCCGCCGCAGCCGGTTCCCCCACATAGGAGAAGCCGGCTTCGGCGGAGTAGATGGACACCATGTAGATGTCGCAGTCGTAATGGTGCAGGTAGTGGTGGATGCCAAGCTCGGTGATGCTCACCTGCTTGTCGTAGTAGGTCTCAAAGTCCACGAAGAACGTCATCATGGGCGTTTCTCCTTTCTCTTGCGGATGCGGTCGATGAGGGCCTTGATGGGGTCGCCGGATTCCTCGGTGATGACGCCCAGCATCACGGCCACGGTGAAGAAGAAGCAGAACAGGACGGCGCTCACGGTCTCTCCTTCCTACCGCGCATGTCGCGCGCGATGCGGGGCAGCAGCACTTCCCACCCCCGGCGGGTGAGGAGCGTCTCGCGGTGGATGGTGACGCTGCCGTCCGGGTTCATGGATGAGGTGCGGTCCTCCGTCAGGTAGTCCAGCTCCAGGCTTGGCTCGCCCGGCGCGTCCCACGTTTCCACGAGGCCGCTCAGCATGTAGCCGCGCAGCCGCAGCCAGGAGAACACCTCGGCATTGGTCACGTCCACGCCTTGCTTGCAAAGGGCGTCCGCCAGCTCCGCCACGGTATAGACACGTTCCGTATTCATCGCGTGTAGACCTCCTTCGGGGTTGCAGGACGGAAGCCGGGATAGGCCACGCCTTCGTGGATGATGCAGGGCTGGACGGCTCCGTCCACCCAGCCCCAGGCCAGTTGGAAGCCGCACACGGCATCGCCCAGGCGGGAGCCCGGGATGCGGAACTCCTCATGGTTGCCAGCGGCGGAGAGTGCGGTCGCAGGGTACAGGGTAGCGTTCATCGTGCGGCCTCCTTTCCCTTGAGGTTCAACAGGGCCTGATGGCACAGGGTGCAGAGGTTCCTCTCCCTTTCTCCAAGGTCCTGCAGCTTGCGCGTCAGGTTCTCATGGCGGCCAGCCTTGCCTTTCAGGGCGGCGGTCACACGCTCGCACATCAGGCGCACCATCTGCACCACGATGTCGCGGGCCTGCTGCGCATAGGCATGCACAAGGTCCTCGTCCTTGTTTTCCGGGTATTCGTACAGGCCGGAGATGAGGTTCCAGCCCTTGAGCTTCTGGAGCAACCCCGCGCTGTCCTGCGCCAGGTCCTCCACCGTCTTTGTGGTATTTGCTGTGTCCATGGTCGTTATGCAGGTTTTTTTCTGCCTGCATAACCTTTCCGCGTTGAACAGGCCAAATGGTCCGAAAAATCTTCGGCATCCATCAAAAAAGTTTTTTTGCCGCTATACCTGCCCGTCCCTGGGCGCATGATGCGCAACGCCCTTTCTTCTCGCCGCTTCCCGATTTTTCCGTAGGATAAGCGCCCCACGCGGAACCTGAAGCGCGCATTAGTATGGAATACAAACTAGCCTTATTCAAAAAACTGGAAGAGAAGATTAGCACCCAAGCAGATAAAATCGTCGGGCTATATGCCTCAAGGTGCGGGAACCCACCCGATGGGGACGAGCTGCGAAACGCATGCCTGATAGAGGCTTGGAAAATCATTCAGAAGAAGGATATTGCCGAGGAAACCGCAGACGCCTTATTTTTCAAGTCGTTCCAATTTGTCCTGCGGCGGCATATCAGGGACTACACCGTCAGGAGCGAGCGGCAAACCACGACTGAAGACGTGGAGAAGTTGTCCGAGCCTGTCTCCGATGAAAGCGTGAGCGATGCATGTGCTGACGTGGCCGATTGCCTTGCTGCGCTCGACAATCCGAAGCTGCGTGCATTTGCCCGCGCATACATGGATGGAGCCCAATCTTTGGCGGAAGCCGGGAGGGCGGCTGGTATGAAGTCGCCCTCGGAAATCAAACGGGCAACAGCCGCCCTGAGAATGCACTTGCAGGAAAAATTGCAAAAAAATGAATTTTCTTCGGACCATTCGGCAAGTTCGATGCGGAATAAGGATGAAGGACAACGAAAATGAACCTACTTCCATTCCAGAAAACACATGCCGGGCGCATCGAACGCGCGCTCCTCCAGCACCGGGTGGCGATAGACGCCAGCGACCCCGGAACGGGCAAGACCTACGTAGCGTGCGCCGTGGCGGCCATGCTCGGCTGCCCGGTAGCCATCATCACGCCCAAGGCCACCATCCCGAGCTGGCGCAAGGTGGCGGCGGGCTTCGGCATCGGGCCGTTGCTCGTCACCAACTACGAGCAGGTGCGCCGGGGCAAGCTCCCGGAGTGCAGCAAGCGCGGCAAGGGCTACAAGTGGAACCTGCCGGAGGACACCCTCCTCATCTTTGACGAATGCCAGAAGTGCAAGGGGCGCACCAGCCAGAACGCCGCCCTGCTGGTGGCCGCCCGCTACCAGCACCTGCGCATCCTGCTCTGCTCAGCGACCGCCGCCGAGAACCCGCTGGAAATGCGGGCCATCGGCTTCGCGCTGGGCCTCCACACCTACTGGGACTTCTATACCTGGGCCCGGAAGAACGGCGTGGAGGATGGCTACTTCGGGCTTGTGTTCCGTGGCGGCGCTGATGTCATGCGCTCGCTGCATTCCCAAATCTTCCCGGCGCGAGGAAGTCGCATGAGGATTGCCGACATCCCGGAGTTCCCGGACACCGTGGTGGAGGCTTCCGTCATCGACACGGGCATGGCCAAGGACATCCAGAAAGAATACGACCGCATGAAGGAGGAGCTGCGCCGCGCGGAACGCGAGGCCGACAGCGAAACCCTTGCAGAGCTGGCAACCGCCATGGACGCCCGGCGCGCCAACTCGATGACCATCATGATGCGCTCGCGCCAGGCCATTGAGCTCTACAAGGTCCCGGCCATGAAGGAGCTGGCCGTCAATGCCCTGGAGGAGGGCATGAGCGTGGTGATTCTCGTCAACTTCACCGAGACAATAGCCGCCCTCTCCCAAGCCTTGGACTGCAAGGACCTCATCATAGGAGGGCAGGGGGCTCAGGAGCGGCAGGCCGTGATAGACCGCTTCCAGCGCAACGAGGCCGCCGTGGTCATTGCCAACATACAGGCAGGCGGCGTGGGGGTGAGCCTCCACGACCCCTCCGGCACCCGCCCGCGCCTCTCCATCATCTCGCCCACGTTTTCCGCTGCGGATCTCCGCCAGGCGCTGGGGCGCGTCCACCGCGCCGGAGGAGCCGCCAGCATCCAGAAAATCTGCTTCGCCGCCGGAACCGTTGAGGAGCACACCGCAGAAATTTGCGCCTCCAAGCTCGCCCGCATCGACCTCCTCAACGACGGCGACCTGATGCCCTTTCCCATCACCACCAAGTAAACGACAATGAACACCAATAGAACAACAATCACACGGGCAATCCCGCCCGCCATGTTGGGCAAGGCGCACAGCCGCCATGCAAAGCATTCCCCCAGTTCCCTGGGCTACAAGGAAACCTGCCCGGCCTTCCGCAATCGCGGCACCACCAACGCCGCCGCCGAGGAGGGAACCATGCTGCACGAGGCCCTGGAAAAGGACGACTACTCCAACCTCACCGAGGAGCAGGCATTCCTCTGCGGCCTCTGCCGAGACTTCCGTGACGGCGAGCTTGCCAAGCTCGTCAACCCGGTACAGTACCGCGAGCTCAAGCTCGATATAGCCGACGGCCTCACCTACGGCACCGCCGATTTTGTCGCCGTGGCCGGGAAAAAGGCCGTCGTCATGGATTGGAAAATGGGCAGCGGAGCCATCGAACCCGCCGACACCAACGCCCAGGGCTGCGCCTATGCGCTGGGCGTGTTTGAAAAGTTCCCGGAGGTGGCGGAGCTGGAGCTGCACTTCGTCCAGCCGCGCAGGGAGTATATTTCCTCGCACACCTACACACGCGCAGATGTGCCTGTCATGCGCATGCGCATCAACACCATCATCCGCAGGGCCAATGCCCGCAACCGCGAGGAGCATCCCGGCATGCAATGCTGCTACTGCAAGAAGCAGGCCACCTGCGCGGCACTCCGCAACCTCGCGCTGCCGATTGCCTCCAAGTACGCCGGGCTCGCCATCCCGGAGGAGCTGCACCCCTCCAACGTCACCAGCCCGGAAACCATGGCGCGCTGCCTAGACTGCGCCAAGGTGCTCAAGGAGTGGATTGACAGCGTGAACTTCTACGCCATGGACATGGCCGCGAACGGTACCGAGATACCCGGCTACAAGATAGTCTCCCGCAAGGGGCGGCGCACCATCCCGGACGCCCTCGCGGCCTTTGGAGCCGTGCGGGACAAGATGAGCCCAGAGGACTTCATCGAGTGCTGCGGATCCGTGGGCATAGATGCCCTGGTCGAAAAGCTTTCCGCCGACGCCCCTCGCGGGCAGAAGCAGAAAACAAAGGACGATGCCGTCTCCCGGCTTACCGAGGAGGGCATCATCACCGCTGGCGCGGCAAGCAGGTTCTTGAAGCGCCAATAACCCAAAGGAAACAACAAGAAAACATAGAAAGGAAAAGAACAAGTATGGCTAAGATAAAGCAATACGACCCCGCCGCAGCAGAGAACGCCGCTGCACCCCAAACCACGGAAATCACCACCGCCGCTCAGCCCCAGGCCCTCGGCACCGTTGCCGGAGACATCGGCTCGGACGACATCGTGATTCCCCGGTTGAACATCACGCAGTCCGTGGGCCCCCTCGCGGAGCTGTTCGCCCCCGGCACCATCATCCTCAACAAGGAGATAGAGCTGAGCCCCGGCAACAAGCCCATCGAGCTGACCGTGCTCTCCGCACGCAAGCAGTTCGTGGAGAACCTGGACTACGGGACGGAGGAGACGCCCGCCGTCTACAACACGCTGGAAGAGGTCAAGGCCGCTGGCGGCACCATCGAATGGGTGAACGACCAGAAGCCGAGCTTCGTGCCCGTGCTGCACGTGCAGGTGCTCCTGAAGGCCCCGGAGGGTCTGGACTACGCCCTGCCGCTCTCCCATGACGGTGCCGCATACGGGCTCGCCCTCTGGACGCTGCGTGGCGTGGCCTACACCCGCGCTGGCAAGAACATCCTGACCGCCGCGAAGTTCTCGCTGCGCGACGGCCTGTTCAACGGCAGGTGGGAGCTCACCAC
>JAZUGI010000109.1:0-4945 GCA_045641125.1 Akkermansia sp. | reverse complement strand
CACCGTGGGCTCGAAGAAGGCCGGCGTGTCCTTGGTGATATCGTTCTTCAGCTCGTCGAGCGTGTAGCCGATGGCGAGCTTGGCGGCAAACTTGGCAATGGGGAAGCCCGTGGCCTTGGAGGCCAGCGCGGAGGAGCGGCTCACACGCGGGTTCATCTCGATGATGACCAGGCGGCCCGTCTTGGGGTCCTGGGCAAACTGGATGTTGGAGCCGCCGGCGGCCACGCCGATTTCGCGGATGACCGCAAAGGAGGCGTCGCGCAGGATTTGGTACTCGCGGGCGGTGAGGGTTTGCGCGGGGGCCACGGTAATGGAGTCGCCCGTGTGAATGCCCATGGGGTCCAGGTTCTCGATGGAGCACACGATGACGCAGTTGTCCTTGCAGTCGCGCATCACCTCGATTTCCAGCTCCTTCCAGCCCAGCAGGGATTCCTCAATCAGCACCTCGGACACCGGGGAGAGATCCAACCCGTGGGCCACAATCTCCTCGAACTCGTCCTTGTTGTAGGCAATGCCGCTGCCGGTGCCGCCCAGGGTGAAGGCGGGGCGGATAATCATGGGATAGGTGCCGATGACGTTCTTGGCGATATCGCGGGCCTCCTGCAGGTTGTGGGCCACGCCGCTGGCGGGCAGGTCCAGGCCGATGCGCTGCATGGCCTCCTTGAACGCCTTGCGGTCCTCGCCCTTCTCGATGGCCTCTGCATTGGCACCGATCATGCGCACGCCGTGCTTCTTCAGGATACCCAGGCGGTGCATCTCCATGGCGCAGTTCAGCGCGGTCTGGCCACCCAGCGTGGGCAGCATGGCATCCGGCTTCTCGCGCTCGATGACTTTCTCCACGTATTCCGGGGTGATGGGCTCGATGTAGGTGTAGGGTGCGGTCTCCGGATCCGTCATGATGGTGGCGGGGTTGGAGTTAACCAGCACCACCTCGTATCCCTCCTGCCGTAACGCCTTGCAGGCCTGGCAGCCCGAGTAGTCGAATTCGCAAGCCTGGCCGATGACGATTGGCCCTGATCCGATGACGAGAATTTTCTTGATGGAGGTGTCCTTAGGCATGGTCGGTGTAAACTGGCAGATATATGCCACAACTCCCCCTAAAATGCAAGACTTATTTGTGCGCGCGCGTGCGATTTTCTGCAGCGCAGCGCCTGCACGCGCTTTTGGCTTGCATGGGCAGGGTGGAACGGCTACAATGCGCCCTGATATGAGCAAAGAGACAACACCCGACCAAGACAAGGCCATGGCCCAGCGCCAGCGCGCGCTCGATGCAGCCATGCTGCAGATTCAGAAAGACTTCGGAGAGAACGCCATCGTGCGTCTCGGCGACCACAAGACCATGGAGGTGGAGGTGATTCCCACCGGCAACATTTTGATTGACCGCACACTGGGCGTGGGCGGATTCCCGCGCGGCCGCGTGGTGGAGATTTTCGGCCCGGAATCCTCCGGCAAGACCACGCTCACCCTCACGGTGATTGCCCAGGCGCAGAAGGCCGGCGGGCTGGCCGCATTCATTGATGTGGAGCACGCTCTGGATCCCGCCTACGCCGCCAAACTGGGTGTGAACCTGGACGACCTGCTGGTCTCCCAGCCCAACAGCGGTGAGGAGGCCCTGCAAATCTGCGAGGCACTGGTGCGCTCCAACGCGATTGACGTCATTGTGGTGGATTCCGTGGCGGCCCTGGTCACGCGCCAGGAGCTGGAAGGCGAAATCGGCGACAGCACGGTGGGTGCCCAGGCACGCCTCATGAGCGCCGCGCTCAGAAAGCTCACCTCCCTCATCTCCAAGGCCCGCACGGTCTGCATCTTCACCAACCAGATCCGTGAGAAGATCGGCGTGATGTTCGGCAACCCGGAAACAACCCCCGGCGGCCGCGCTCTCAAGTTCTACGCCTCCGTGCGCTGCGATATCCGCCGCATCGGCCAAATCAAGGGAACCGACGGCACCGTCAACGGCAACCGCACCAAGCTCAAGATTGTCAAGAACAAGGTCGCTCCCCCCTTCAAGGAGTGCGAGTTCGACATCATGTACAACGAGGGTATCTCCTCCACCGGCAGCCTGGTGGACCTCGCCATGGAGTACGATATCGTGCAGAAGCGCGGTTCCTGGTTCAGCTACAACGGCAGCCAGCTTGCGCAGGGACGCGACGGCGCCAAGGAGGCCCTCCGCAACAACCCGGACCTCTACGCGGAGATTGAGGCCAAGGTGCGCGCCAAGATGGATGGCACCGCAGAGTAAATCCTGGGCAAGCCTCTGGCGCGAGCTGCTGGAAAGCGCCACCGGAAGGCCGGAATCCGCCGCACAGATGGTGGCGGATGCCCGCGCCTGCACCGTGCCGCAAATGGCGGAATGGCGCAACCTGGAGGAGGTGGCGGCCTACGCCGGAGCCTGCCTGCAATCCCTGCAACTGCATGGCTGGAGCTTCGGCTGGGACCGCGCCCAGCACCGCCTGGGCTGCTGCCACCTGAGCCGCCGCCGCATCACCCTCTCCCACTACTTTGTGGAGACCTATCTGGTGAAAGACCGCTTTCAGGTGTGGCGCACGCTCATGCACGAGCTGGCGCACGCCCTGGCCTGGGAGCGCCGCCGCCACGCCGGCCACGGCGCCATCTGGCGCATGTACTGCCGCAAGCTCGGCCTGGAGGATGAGAAGGCCACCACACGCTGCGACGACTTTGCACCCGCCCGCCTGCAGCATCCGCCCAGGTACGCACTTGTCCACGCAGATACGGGAGAGGTCTTTGCCACCTACCGCCGCGCGCCACGCCGCTCCGCGGCACAGTGGCGCCGCTGCTACATCCCCGGCCGCAAGGATGAAACCCTCGGCAAGCTCAAAGTGGTGCCCCTGGCGTGATTCCCCGGCGCACATTCTCGCGCGTGCGCGAAAAATCCTTGACTTGAAAGGCGTAAACGGCTAGGATTTCCGCATGAATACGGCAACCTACCGTTGGAAGACCCTTTTGTGTACCCTGGCATTCACGCTTTCCGCGCCGGCAGGCGCGCAGGATGCCGCGGACGACCCGTTCCTGCAGGCAATGATGCAGGATGAGCAGAAAGCCCGCACAGAACAGCAGGAAAAGGCCCAGCAAACCGCGCAGCAGGCGGAGCAGCAGGCCGCCCAGGCGGAGGCATCCGTGCAGGCGGCTCCCAAGCAGCCCGCCACGCTGGAGGAAACAAGCGCCATGGCCAAGGGCGACACAACCCCGCTGCTGGACAACTCTGCGGTAATGCGCGAGCTGGGACCGGCCACGGGCCTGTTCAACAATGATGCCGCGTTCGACGGCCGCAAAATCACCCGCGTGGATTTCCGCTACTCCGGGTCCCGCACCCTGCCGGACAGCCGCCTGCGCGATGTGGTGCAGACGCGTGCCGGTGGCCGCTACCTCTCCACCCGTGTGAATGCGGACCTGGAGCGTCTCATCACCAAGGGCATGGTGGATTCCGACACCCGCGTATCCGTGCAGCCGGAGAACGGCGGCGTGGCCGTCATCTTTGATGTGCGCGCCTCCAACGTGCTGGCCGGCGTGGGATTCACCGGCAACGCACACGTGAGCGACAAGAAGCTGCGCGAGGCCATTCAGCCGGACACCACCAACAACAAGCCCGGACTCGCCTCCGGCCTCATCATCAGCGACAGCTCGCTGGCACGCGCCCGTGCAGAGCTGGTGAAGTACTATCAGGAGGCCTGCTACCCGGACACACGTGTGGATTGGCAGACAGCCGCCACCTCCAACGGAGCGTACCGCGATGTCATCTTCCGCATCAACGAGGGCCAGCGCCAGGTGATGGCGGACATCGACTTCAAGGGCAACCGCGCGTTTGACGATGTGCAGCTGCGCCAGCTGATGGAGACCAAGGAGCTGGGCACGTTCACGCTCATCACCTCCTCCGGCCGCATTGACCGCGAGAAACTGGAGGACGACCTGCAGAAGGTCATCAAGCACTACCGCAACTACGGCTACCTGCGCGCCCGCATTGCAGACGTGAAGTATTTCTCCAACGGCAAGACATTCTGGTACACCGGGGCCAAGAAAATCAGAATGCAGGTGCAGATTGAAGAGGGCCCGCGCTATGAGGTGCAGAACGTCTCCTTCGGCCCGCTGAGCGTTTACACGCCCAAGCAGCTGGAGCCCGGCCTCAGCATGATCGGCGGGGATATCTACTCCCTCCAGAAGGTGTCCGACGACGTGGAGATGATCCGCAAGTACTACGGTGCCAAGGGCTACGCAGATGCAGAGGTGCGCCCGGACATCAGCGAGGTGGGCGTGCGCCCGGACGGCACGCGCCTGGTGAACATCCGCTACAACGTATCGGAAGGCGGGCGCTACCTGGTGGGCCGCATCAACGTGCGCGGCAACACCAAGACCAAGCAGCACGTCATCCTGCGTGAGCTTCCCCTCAAGCCCGGCCAGTACCTCAACTCCGTGGACCTGGAGACCGCCCGCAAGCGTTTGGAGAACCTCAAGTACTTTGATGCCGTGGAGGTTTCCGAGGGCTACTCCGGCAACAGCGGCTACCGCGACATCAACATCAACGTGCATGAGACCATGACCGGCAACGCCACCTTCGGCATCGCCTTCTCCTCCATTGAGAGCGTGTACGTGTACACCACCATCACCCAGTCCAACTTCAACCTGGGCGGCATCTTCGGCAACTCGTTCGTGGGTGGCGGCCAGCGCCTCAGCTTGAACGGCAAGCTGGGCACGGAGTACAAGAGCGCATCCATCTTCCTGCTGGAGCCGTGGTTCCTGGACCGCAAGCTGCAGCTGGGCAATGAGGTGTACTACTCGGATTCCACATACCTGAGCGACTACTACCGCCAGAAGAACTACGGGTACGCGCTCTCGCTGCGCCGCGGGTTTGCGGATCTGCACTCCGTGCGCTTCGAGTACCGTCTCGAGCGCTTCAACATCGAGCCGCAGAGCAATCCTCCCCAGTTCTTCC
>JAZUGI010000108.1:0-2608 GCA_045641125.1 Akkermansia sp. | reverse complement strand
GTGGGCTTCCAGCGTCTCGAGCAAAAAACTTTTCGTCTCGTTTTTTTTCACCACACGTCCTCCATTCTTTCCTCGTCGGTTAGCTCGGAAAGCTTGAGCGCTTCCCAAAGTTTGTGCATGTACTCGGCCACTTGGTCTCTCTTCTCCCGGCTCACCACCACTGCGCCACCCTTGCTCTCTCCACCTGCTGCGGTCTGTGTCTTGCGTTGACGATGGCAGCGCCTACCTTGCCCCCGGCACTGCGGTTGCAGTGTGCGTGCTCCGGCTCAATGCCTAGGTCGCTGCCCCCTGCTGCTCTGTCCTCTGCGTGCCCTGCGTCCCATGAGCTCTCGGGGTCATCGGGGCTGATGATGCCCCCGCACTTACGGCACGCCCACGGCAGCATGGCCCTGCACTTGGCGCGGGCTGCGGTGCTGCGGCGTCCTCCCCACTTCCTCGTGGCGGTGCGCTGCTCTCGCGGGTCTACCGGCTCAACGTCAAAGAGCTTGCCTTGCTCACCCACGGCGCACCCGCCGTATGCTTGCCCGCACGGCGGCAACGTCCATATCGTGTTGCAGCTTCCAAGCGGTGCGGGCTTCGGTTACGTTGCGCCTGGTCTTTTCCCACTGGCTCAAAGCTTCCTTGCGTAGCTTCCATGCTGTGTCCGCTTCCCTGCTGTGCGGGTCTGCCAAGCACTCTGCGTTGTACCGTTCAACCGCTCTGCTTGCCTGTGCTCTGAAAGCTGACTCAACGGCTTGTGCATCAATCAACCGCTCTAAGGCGTCATGCCCTGCAAAGCTCATGCGCTCTCACCACTCGTCAATGCTGCTTTTGCGTACGTGCCCCTCAAGGCAAGACGGGCTCGTGCCTGTTCTCGCAATCGCTTGCCCGCTTCGATCTCTTCGAGTGTCGGTGCGGTGCTGGCGGCGGTGTCCCCTAAAGGATTATTGGATGGTTTATAGGTTTGGTGGACACTGTGTCCCCCCGTTTGTCCACCCGTTCGTGACACAGTGTCCACCCGTTCGTGACACTGTGTCCCCCCGGTCACTGTGTCCACCCGTTCGGCTGGCACCATTGCTAGGGCTCGCACGGGCTTGTGCTTGGCACTTGGCATGGTGGCAAAGTTGCCAAAGTCAATGCCCCTTGGCTGTCCGTCAACCTCGAAGCGGAAGCGGTAGACCTTGGGGCGCTTGTCCCCACGGAAGCGCGGATTGTTGCTCACAATGGTCTGGTCGCCGTATTCCATGAGTCCGCAAGCAATCAGGTGCTTGATGTGGCGGCGTATGGTGCGCTCTGAGAGCCCGGTGTCTCCCTCAAGCGTTGCCAAGCTCGGGTATATGTCGTTGCCCTCTTTGTCGGCATAGTTCGCCATGCTCAACATGACAAAGCGGGCTGTAGGTTCGAGCTCGTAGTCCTTGCCCTTGCGCATGGCCCAAGCGGAAGCTTCCCAACTCATGCGGCCACCGCCCGCCCGTTGATGATTCCCCGCAGGTCTGCCACGAGATAGCGCCTATGCCCGCTGCCGCAAAGCCGGTACGCCTTGAGCTTGCCCTCGGTCTCCCACCGCAGCAGCGTTGACCGGCTCACGCCCAACATGGCACACGCTTGCCGTGGGGATACAAAGACGGGGCTCACGGGTGAACCTCCGCCAGCACGTCGGCGCGGTCAAAGATAAGCGTGCCGCCCTCAAGTCGTGCCAGCGGGCGCGGGCCCTTGCCCGCAGCAATGCGCCTGGTCAAGCCAGAGCGCCCCATACCCAATAGCTCTGCTGCTTCTCTTACGCCTATAAGCTGAGACGGCACAACAATGCGTGCTTCCTCAGCAACCTTGCTGTCTAGTTGCATGACTCACAGTATTGTGCATTGCCCTTGGCATCTCAACTCAACTTGCACACAGTAGTGCTTTATGTGTTGTATTGCTCATTACCTTGTGCCGCCGCACACGGTCTCGATGCGACACAATAGGGGATGCAAAATATGGAAAACGGACAGAGCCATAACGGCTACGTGTTCGCGTATCACTTCGATCTGGCAGACCGTATGCGCAAGGCGCTGCGTGTTGCTGGCATGAGCGTGCAGGACGCTGCGGAAGCTCTCAATGTCTCCCGCAATACTGTTGGGAACTGGATTTCTGACAGAACCAAGCCAAGCCAAGAGCAGTTGGTTGTGTGGGCTGCTGTCACCGGTGCCCCTCACGAGTGGCTGCTTACCGGAAAGCTGCCGGATTGTGGGAACCCTACATAGCCGGCCCGCGCCTGGTCCGTAGGATTCCCACAACTCACAGAGCGGGCAAAGCCGCTGACACAATCCACGCCACCACGCCCGTGCCTAGAGCACTAAGCACAATGCGCACGGCGTACGTGTTCCACTCTTCAAGGTCTGCGATAGACCGCCTTAGAACCTCGTGAGCAGCGTCTTTCTGCGCCCGCAGTGCCGACACTTCGGCAATGCGGGCGTCTCTCTCTGCCTGTACCTGCGCTATAAGCCCGTTCTCCACGCGCCTAATGTCGTTCCAATCGGGACGGGTGCGCACTTCCCTGCTGAGGTCTTTGATGTCCTCGCGGATAGCTTCGAGTCCTCGGGATATTTCCCCGGTCGTCATACCGTCCGACTGCATTAGGGCGTCTCGG
>JAZUGI010000107.1:0-1736 GCA_045641125.1 Akkermansia sp. | reverse complement strand
AAAGGTGTGGCGCAGGCCATTGATAAAAAGGGCGCACTGGGCATCATCACCGGCGGCTTGGAGGCCACTGCCGGCGGTATCGCCGCCGCCGTGGTATTCGGTCTGTTGGCTGCCGCCTTGTGCAAGCCCCGTGACAAGCGTTGACAGATACCCCCAAGGGGTATATAATAGTGGCAGAAAATTGGTACCCCCGGGAGGTATATTGCTATGTCATCTTGTTGCTGTCATAAGAAAAAGGAGCGCTCGGCGGAGGAGCAGAAGCTGCTCATCAATCGCCTGAGCCGCATTGAAGGGCAGATTCGTGGTCTGCGTGATATGGTGGCAAACGATGCCTATTGTCCCGACATTCTCATTCAGGTGTCGGCGGCAACGGCAGCGCTGAACAGCTTCAGCAAGGAGCTGCTGTCCCAGCACATCCACACCTGCGTGGCCGACGGCATTCGTCAGGGCGATGACACGGTGGTGGATGAACTGGTGGGCGTGCTGCAAAAGCTGATGAAGTGAGGGATTTGCCATGACAGAAAAGTATATGGTCACCGGCATGACCTGCGCCGCCTGCTCCGCCCATGTGGAAAAGGCGGTGGCGCAGGTGGTCGGTGTGGAGCGAGTGGCGGTCAATCTGATGCTGGGCAGCATGTCCGTCACCTATGACCCCCAGCAGACCACGCCCGATGCCATCATCGCAGCGGTGGAGAGCGGCGGCTACGGTGCCAGCTTGGCGCAGGAGGGCGATGGGCGGAAAGTCCTCGCTCAGCAAAGCGATGCCCTGCGCTCCATGAAGCGGCGCTTGGTGTGGTCGGTGGTGTGCTTGGTGCCGCTATTCTATCTCAGCATGGGGCACATGCTGGGCCTGCCCCTGCCCCATTGGCTGCATACCCATCCGCTGTATCACGCACTGGCGCAACTTGCGCTGTGCGTGCCGATTTTGGTGCTGAACCGCACCTACTTTACCGTGGGCTTTTCCCGATTGCTGCGTGGCAGTCCCAATATGGACTCGCTGGTGGCGGTGGGTGCCTCGGCAGGCTTGGTGTACAGCATCATCGAATTATTCCTGCACCGCTCGGATATGCCGGAGCTCTATTTCGAGTCCGCCGGCATGATTTTGACCCTTGTCACCGTAGGCAAGTTTTTGGAGGAGCGCTCCCGTGGCAAGACCACTGGTGCCATCTCGGCACTGTTGGCTTTGGCGCCTGAGTCTGCCGTGGTGAAGCGTGATGACCGAGAGTTCACCGTTCCGGTGGCGGAAATTCAGGTGGGCGACACCGTTGTGGTGCGGCAGGGCGGCAAAATCCCCGTGGACGGCGTGGTAGTGTCCGGCACAGCCAGTGTGGATGAGTCCGCCCCCACCGGCGAGAGTCTGCCGGTGGACAAAACCGTGGGCGACAGTGTCAGCTCCGCCACGGTCAATCGCTCCGGCTATTTAGAGGTGGAGGCGCAGCGTGTGGGCAGCGACACCACCCTCTCCCAAATCGTTCGCCTGATGGAGGAGACGGCCTCGTCCAAGGCGCCTATCTCCCGTCTGGCCGATACCATTAGCGCCATTTTCGTGCCGGTGGTCATGGCCATCGCCCTGCTTTCAGCCCTTGCGTGGGGCATTTTGGGCGGTCAGGATGTGCGGTTTTGTCTGTCCATCGGCATCGCCGTTCTGGTGATTTCCTGCCCGTGTGCGCTGGGTCTTGCCACTCCCGTGGCCATCATGGTAGGCACCGGCAAAGCCGCCGAGCACGGCATTCTCA
>JAZUGI010000106.1:0-1985 GCA_045641125.1 Akkermansia sp. | reverse complement strand
GTCCTTTTCCAATGTCTTCGTGCAGGGCTATATCAACGATTTCGGCGCGGACTGCATGGCGGGCTGGGCGGCGTACAACAAGCTGGACGGTTTCGTGGTACTGCCCATTCAGGCCATCTCCATGGGCGCCACCACCTTTGTCGGACAGAACTGGGGCGCAAATAAAAAGAAGCGCGCCAACGAGGGCGTGAGCAAATCCGTGCTCATGTCGCTGGGCATCGCCGCGCTGCTGACCGTGATCGTGCTCGTGTTCTCCTCCTTCCTCATGAGCTGGTTCATCAAGGCGGAGGACGTGGGCGCTATGGAATACGGTCTGTACTTCGTGCGCATCATTACGCCCTTCTACCTCTGCATCACCTTCAACCAGATCTACGCGGGCGCTCTGCGCGGTATCGGCATCGCCAACACGCCCACCATCATCATGCTCGGCTCCTTCGTGGCGTTCCGGCAGATCTACCTCTACGCCTGCACCCACCTCTTCCCCGGTGCCCGGCTGGTGATCGCCCTCGCCTATCCCGTGGGCTGGGTCATGTGCTCTTCGCTTTTGGCGCTATGCTACTTCAGAAGCGCGCTGTTCAAAGCAAGAAAGAACCCCGAAAGCATCGATTGATCAAAAACCGCTCCCACCGGAGCGGGTTTTTCTTGCACAAATCCGCACTCTGTGCTATAATGCAGCCGGAAAATCAACGAATCGAGGTACTCCCATGTTCCATCTCAAAGATAAAAACACCACCATGCGGCGCGAGTTCATCGCGGGTCTTACCACCTTTGCCGCCATGGCGTACATCCTCATGGTCAACGCCGCCATGTTCTGCGACATTCCCGGCTCCCCCGTCACCTACGGTGCCATGTATGTTTCCACCGCTGTAGCCACCGTCATCGGCTGCCTGCTCACCGGCTTCATCGCCGGAGTGCCCCTTGCTCAGGCACCCGCCATGGGCATCAACGCCTTTTTCGTGTATTCCCTGTGCTGCGGCATGGGCTTCTCCTACGCCAACGCCCTCATGTTCACGCTGCTGGACGGCATTGTGTTCGTGATCCTCACCGTGACGGGTCTCAGGCGCCTCGTGTTCGAGGCCGTTCCCAAATGCGTCAAGACCGCCATCTCCGCGGGCATCGGCCTGTTCATCGCCTTTATCGGCTTTCAGAACATCGGCTTTGTAGTGGACAGTCCCTCTACGCTCGTGGACCTGCATTCCTTTAACCTCGCGGGCGGCAGCGTCACATGGGCGGCCCTCATGCCCATCCTCGTGTTCCTCATGACCGTCATCATCATCGGCGCACTCAGCCACAAAAAGGTGCGCGGCGCGCTGTTCTTCGGCATGCTCATCGGCACCGCCGCCTATTACGCGCTGGGCTATCTCACCGTGAGCGGCTTCTCCGCCGGCTTCACCGCCTCTTCTCCCATACAGCCCATCAAAGAATTCTTCACGCAGTGCGTGGGCAAGGTCTTTACCGAAGGCCTCGATTTTTCCGCCTACATCGCGCAAAACGGTGCCGCGGGCTTCATCTTCACCCTCGTGACCGCCACCCTCGCCCTGTGCATGGTGGACATGTTTGACACCATGGGAACCCTCTACGGCACCGCTGCCGTGGGCAATATGCTGGACGAAAACGGCGATGTGCCCCGTATGGAGCAGGCCATGCTGGCTGATGCCATCGCAACCTGCGCGGGCGCGGTCTGCGGCAACTCCACCGTGTCCACATTCGTGGAGTCGGCAAGCGGCATCGCCGAAGGCGGAAAGACCGGCCTCACCTCCGTGCTCACGGCGCTTTTGTTCTTCATCGCCATCTTCTTTGCCCCCATTGCCTCCCTCATTCCCACCTGCGCCACCGCCGCGGCGCTCGTGTACGTCGGCATCCTCATGATGGGCTGCGTAAGCGACATCGACTGGTCCTCTCCCCTGTCTGCCCTGCCCGCCTTTATCACCATCGCGGTCATGCCCTTCACCTACAACATCTCCTACGGCATCGCCTTCGGCCTG
>JAZUGI010000105.1:0-23999 GCA_045641125.1 Akkermansia sp. | reverse complement strand
GGTGCACTTGGTGCGCTTCTCTGCGTTCTCCTGCAGGAGCTGCTCATCGGTCTTGACGACGCCTTTGATTTCTTGTTCTGCCATAGTATTTTTATGTTTTGGGGTTATTGTGTTTGGTTAAGCATTGAGCGGGAGCTCGGGCTGCTCCTCCTTGCGGGCCTGGGCGATAATCTCCTCGTCGCAAAGGGGGCAGTAGTCGTGGCGTCCCTTGAGGTAGCCGTGCTTCTCGCACACGGAGAAGAGCGGGGTCACGGTGATGTAGGGCATCTTGAAGTTGGTGAGCACCTTGCGCACGATATCGCGGCATGCCTCCGGGGAGGAGATGGCCTCGTTCATGTACATGTGGAACACCGTGCCGCCCGTGTAGCAGCACTGCAGCTTATCCTGCATCTTGAGCGCCTTGAAGAGGTCGTGCGTGTAGCTGGCAGGCAGCTGGGAGCTGTTGGTGTAGTACCGGTGGCCGGGGGTGCCGGACTGGATGATATCCGGGTAGCGCTTGGCGTCCTCGCGGGCGAAGCGGTGGGTGGTACCCTCGGCGGGGGTGGCCTCCAGGTTGTAGAGGTTGCCGGTCTGCTCCTGGTAGGTGCGGATGCGCTCACGCATGAAGTGCAGCAGGTCCTCTGCAAAGGCGATACCCTCCGGGGTGGCGGTGTTCATGGTGTCACCGGAGAAGTTGCGCAGCATCTCGTTCACGCCGTTGAGGCCGATGGTGGAGAAGTGGTTGCGCAGGTGCGGCAGGTAGCGCTTGGTGTAGGGGTAGAGGCCGCGCTCGTAGAGCTCGTTGATGAACACGCGCTTCTTCTCCAGCGTGCTCTTGGCCAGGTCCATGAGCTCGCCGAGCTTGGCGTACAGCAGGTTCTTGTTGCCCTTGTACAGGTAGCCCAGGCGCGCCATGTTGATGGTGACCACGCCGATGGAGCCGGTCATTTCCGCGGAGCCGAAGAGACCGCCGCCGCGCTTCAGGAGCTCGCGCAGGTCCAGCTGCAGGCGGCAGCACATGGAGCGCACGGCATCCGGCTTGTATGCCTCCTCATCGATGACCTTGTTGCCGTTCTCGTCAATCTTGTACTGGGAGCCCACGAAGTTCTGGAAGTAGGAGGAGCCGATCTTGGCCGCGTTCGCGAAGAGCAGCGGCACGTTCTCGTCGTCCCAGTCGAAGTCCTCCGTGATGTTGACGGTGGGAATGGGGAATGTGAAGGGCTGGCCGGTGCTGTCGCCCTCGGTGAGCACCTCGTAGAACGCCTTCTGGATAACCTTCATCTCCGGCTGGAAATGCTTGTAGGTCATGTTGTCCAGGGAGGAGGCGCCGCGCTCCTTGGCGAGCTGCTCCAGCTTCTCGTCATGCATGTTGGCGAAGATGTGTGCGCCGCCGGAGAACGGGGGCTGCTCGCGCAGGTCGCGCGGCACGGTCCAGTCGATGGTGACGTTGGTGAAGGGGCTCTGGCCCCAGCGGGAGGGCACGTTGAGGTTGTACACGAAACTGCGCAGGGCCTTCTTCACGTCATCGAAGGAGAGCTGGTCCTTGAAGAGGTAGGGGGAGAGGTAGGTATCGAAGGAGCTGAACGCCTGTGCGGCGGCCCACTCGCTCTGCAGGATGCCCATGAAGTTGGCCATCTGGCCCAGGGCCTCGCGGAAATGCTTGGGGGGACGGCTGTTCACGCGGCTGCGCACGCCGTTGAAGCCCTCGTTGAGCAGGTTGCGCAGGCTCCAGCCCGCACAGTAGCCCGTCAGGCAGTCCAGGTCGTGGATATGGTAGTCGCCGTTGCGGTGGGCCGCACCCTCCTCCGGGGAGTAGACCTGGTCCAGCCAGTAGTTGGCAATGACCTTGCCGGCGGTGTTGTTCACGAGACCGGCGTTGGAGTAGGTGGTGTTGGAGTTGGCCTTGATGCGCCAGTCGGTGTTGCCGATGTACTCCTCAATGGTCTGCTTGCAGTCCACCCAGGTGTTGCCCTGGTACATGCCGGCGATTTGCTCGCGCTGCAGCTTGTGGAGGAAGCGGTAGCGGATGAAGTTGCGGGCGGTCTCGTAGGCCCCGGCCTTCATGAGCTCCTTTTCAATGATATCCTGCACCTTCTCCACGGGGATGTACTCCTCCGTCTTGAGGGTGTCCATCACGTTGGCATAGACCAGCGGGTTGTAGTCCTCGTGCGAGGCGTGGAAAGCCTTCTCGATGGCCTGCTGTACCTTGTAGGCCTCGAAGCGTTCGCGCTTTCCGTTGCGTTTGATGATTTCCGGCATGATATGTCGATTGTTTTCTGTTGAAGTGAATGTTTCCCGCAAGAAACAGCCCGGCCCTTTCAGGAGGCATCCGGAGGGATGCCCTTCCGAGCGGAGGGAACGAAGCCGAACTTATCACCAGCCCGACCGCTCCGCAAGCAAAAAATTCATTTTTCCGAAACTTTTTTCCACGAAATATGGTGGCGTTTTTTAAATATCGGTACTATATCTTGTGTTTAGATGGCACCCTTCTATTTTTAGAACAAATACAAGAAACAAGAATGGAAAGCTGCATTTCGGCATGGATGCAAGGCAGAACGGGGGAGGTTTCAAAGCAGTTCCCCTGCCCCATGCCAACCTGCCGCAGCCCCAAATCTGGGGCGTATGTGCGGGCAGGTGGAACTTGGGATTTTTTTGGGAAAAATCAGGGGGAGGTTCAGTGCTCGTGGCAGTGGCAGCCCTCGCCGCCGTGACCGTGGCAGCACTGGTGGCCTTCCTCTCCCTCGTGGCAGCAGTGGTGCTCGCCCTTGCAGTCCTCGTGGTCGCAGTCGTCGCAATCACCGCTGCAGTGGTGCCCGCCGCAGGAGCATGCCTGCATCTGCTGGCTCATGGCGGCGGCCACTTCCTCATCCGTGGGAGCGCAGCCGTGCTCCACGGCCATGCAAAGGTACTGGTTGACGGTGGCAAGCATCTCGTCAATCTCCTGGCGAGCCTCCAGGAAACCGGAGCAAAGCGGGTTGGCCACCACGTTCTGGCGCATTTCGTCGAACTTGGCAATCTCCTCCTCGGAGGGCTGCATGCCTGCCATGCTCTTCTCGCGCAGGCTCTCGCCGAATTCGCTGACCTTGCGGAAGAGGTCCGTGGCCTCCTGGTTCTGGTAGAAGAGGCCGATGCGCGCCTTGGCGGAGACGACCTTTTGAGACTGGGCGAAAGCGGAGGCCAGGTTGATAGCCAGCGCACTGAGTTCCGGGGTGAGTGAGGTGTTTGCCATACGCAGGAATCCTACCACAAGGCAACCGAAACCGCAACCCGCAATACTCTCGCCGGCAGCAGCGGTCTGTCATGCGCTTGGGCTGAGGTCTTTCGCGCCTTTGGGTGCGTTCCTACGTCATGCGCCGCCTCGCTGGGGGTGCACAGGGGCGTGTTAGCTTTGCTCCCCGCCGTACGGAAGCGCGGTGGCGCGTCTCCCGAAATCTGCAATTTTAACACGGCGTGTTAAAATTGCATACACTTCCATGTTAAATTTGCAGATTTGCCGGCAATCGTTAACAGGCGTCAAATCAATCACTTTGCCTCCTTGGCAGCGTGTTCGCGCTGGGCGAGGGCAATCTGCAGGGCGTTGGCCATGTTGTGACAGAAGACGTAGAACACGGGGCCGATGTAGGCGAGCGGCGTGGCGTAGTCCTGCCCCGCCATGTAGAGGGTGAGCACGGTGTTCTTCTGGCCGAGGCACTGGGAACATTCGCGCTTGAGCCTGGGGTAGCCGAGGCGGTATCCGGAAAGGAAGCCCACGGCACAGATGACAAGGGCGCCGAGCGCCATGGGCCACATCTCTGAAACGCTGTAGCCGCGCGCCACAATGCGGTCCACCCCGCATGCGGAAACAATGGTGAGGTTGCCGATCCAGAAGAAGAGTGAAACATCCTTGAGCTTGGGGGCCCAGGCACGGCAGGGCGGATACACGAGCCGCATGAGCACGGAAAGCACCGCCGGCACCGCCAGCACGCTTGCCAACTGCTCCGCCACCATCTGCACCAGCTCCATGTAGCCCATGTGCGCCTCCGGCAGCACCAGGGGCAGGATAAAGGGCGTGAGCAGGGCAAACACGGCCTGGCTGAGCACCATGGCGGTGGTGGCAAACTCCACGTCACCGCGCAGGATGTTCATGATGATGGGGCACGCGGCCGCAATGGGGGCCGCGCCGCAATAGTACAGGGATTCCGCCAGCACGGGGTACCCCGCCACACGCGCAAGGGCGAAACCGCCCAGGCCGATGACCTGGATGCCCAGCAGCACCCACAGGTGCATGAGCCGCGGCTTGAGCTTGGCTGTGTCAATCCCGATGAAGGTGATGGTGAGCATCACCGCGATACCAATGGGAAGCCACCACTGCAGTGCTGCGAATTCCGCGTGGAAAATGCCACCGATGATGAAGGCGGCCACCATGCCCATGCTGCGGAAGCGCTGAATCATGACTGTTTGCGGCGGTCCTGGAGCCGGGCGGCGGGGTCCTGTTCCTGCTTGGGGTAGGCGATACGGCTGTGGTGCATGGTGCGGATGGTGGTGAAGAAGCTCTCCTTGAGCTTCTCCAAATCACCTAGGGTGAGGTCACTGTCCGTGAGCTGGCCCTCCAGGATGCGGCTCTTGAAGATGCCGGCAATCATGTCGCGTATCTCATCCTCCGTGGGGTTGACCAGGGAGCGGGTGGCGCTTTCCACGGCATCCGCCAGGCTCACAATGCCGGATTCACGCGTGCGCGGGATGGGCCCCTTGTAGGTGAACTGGGAGACATCCACCTCATCCGGGCAGGTGTCAATCTGCCCCTCGTCGAACTTCTCCTTCTCCTCCTTGTACTGGTCCATGGCCTTGCGGTAGAAGAAATAGGCGGTGGAGGTGCCGTGGTGCTCGCGGATGACATCAATGATGCGGCGGTTGAGGCCGTGAGCGCGTGCCAGCTCCACGCCATCCGTCACATGGGCGAGAATGATGCGGGCGCTGGCTTCCGGGGTGAGCTCGCGGTGGGGGGAAATAGCCTGGTTGGGGATGTTTTCCGAAAAATACTGCGGGTTCTTGCTCTTGCCGATATCATGGTAGAGAGCGCACACGCCCGCGCGCGTGGCATCCGCCCCCACGGCCTCCGCGCCGGATTCCGCCAGGCGGTACACGGTCTGGCAGTGCTGGAAGGTGCCGGGGGCGGTCATCTGCAGGTTGCGCAGCAGCGGGTGGTTGAAATCCGCCCACTCCAGCCAGGAAATGGGGGTGGTAATGTTGAAGATGCGCTCCAGTGCCGGAATGAGCCCGCCCGCCAAGGCCGCCAGCATAAAGTTGAAGACCATGGTGACAATGAGCTCCGCGAGCAGGCCGGAGGCCTCGAAATGCATGCCGTTGATGGAGGCAAGCTCCGCATCCGCGCGGTTTTCACCGAACTGCTGCAGCGCCACCAGGCCCACCACGCACACGAATACGAGCGCGCCCGTGAAAAGCCCCGGGCGCAGCACCTGCTCCCGCTTGTGGACACGCCCGGAGAGACTGGCGCTGAGCATGCCGGCCAGCAGGCTGATGACACCGTAGAAGAACACCATCACCGGCTCCTGCTGCAGGCTGAACATGGTGACGCCGAAGGTGGAGGCGCACAGTGCCGTGAGCAGGCCCAGGCGCCGCCCCACCATCACAGAAACCGTGGTGGGAGCCAGCAGGTACGGCATCCAGAGCAGACCCTGCGCCGCGTATTCGTAACCGGGCACCATGCCCTGCAGCTCCCGCACGCACGCCATCACCAGCATTTGCAGCAGCAGCATCACCACAATGAGCGACACACTGCGCAGCGTGAGCTGCATGTGCAGGCGGAACACCATGCAGAAGAGCATCAGCGAGAGCGAATCCAGCACAATCCACGATACCTTGTACACCGTGGTCCAACCGCCGCCCGGACTCACCATGCACGCGATGGTGCAGAAGCACACAATTCCCGCCAGTACCACCAGCAGCATCGGGAGGCGGCTGGTATCCCAGCCGCCCCCGGATGTGCGGTTGCCGCGCCTGAAAAACTGCAGGAACGGGAACATGGCGTAAACTCAGGCAGGTTAGCGCGCCTTGAGGTCCTCCGCAGAAACGGGAGTGACCTTCACAGGCACCGTGACAGCGGGCAGCCCTTCTGCGGTGATAGTCACCTGGGCTGCGCCGGATCCGGCGCGCTTGCCGCGCACCACGGCCAGGATACGGCCGTTGTAGAACTTCTGCTTCGGGTCCTGCATGCAGGTCCAATCCGTGGGATCGCCGTTGCAGAAGCCCACCAGCTCCGCCGGGCCCTGCACCTTGAAGGAGACCTTGCGGCAATCCGTGGGTACCACGTTGCCGTCCTTGTCGGCCAGGGCAATCTCGATGAAGGCCAGGTCGCGGCCGTCACCCTCGATGGTCTTGGTGTCCACCTCCGTCTGCACAGAGGCGGCCTCCCCGGTGGTGACGCGCTTGGCGCGGGCCCATTCCCGGCCGTCCTTCTTCACCACAACCTCCAGGGTACCGGGCTCGTATTTCACGTCCTCCCAGGTGAAGCGGTAGGCGTTGCGGCCGATGTTCTGGCGGCCCTGGCTGAAGGTGCCTCCCTCCATGCCGCGCTTGCGCACGCCGAGGCTCTTGCCGTTGAGGAAGAGTTCCGCCTCGTCACCGCTGGAGAAGACCATGACGGGGGTTACCTCGCCCTCGCGGCCCTTCCAGTTCCAGTGCGGCAGGATATGGGCCTGCGCCAGCTCCGGGCGCCAGTGGGACTGGTAGAGGTAGTAGGTGTCCTTGGGAAAGCCCGCCAGGTCGATGATGCCGAAGTAGGAGCTGCGGCTGGGGGCCTTGTCGCCCATCTTCTTCATCTGAGCCATAAGGGCCTCCTGCTCCTCCTTGGTCATATCCTTGGTGTTGCCGATATTGGAGGCATCCTGGTTGTAGGGGGTGGGCTCGCCGATGTAGTCGAACCCGGTCCACACGTACTCGCCGGCCACGTTCGGGTTGGCGTCCTGCGCGGTGAACTCGGCATCCGGGCAGTAGCCCCAGCCCGGGGCGTACAGGCCGTACGCGCTCACCTGGAACGCGCGCGCACCGTCACCCAATCCCCAGCGCACCGGGAAGAAGTAGGTATCGCGCGTGGCCACGCAGGATGCGGTTTCGGAGGCGTAGTAGGGCTTGTCCGGCTTCTTTTCGGCATACTGGGAGTAGGCCCAGGGCTTGTAGTTGTAGCCGTAGACATCCAGCACATCGCCGAATCCGTTCCAGGCGCCGTTCTCCGCATTCACGCCGCAGGTGTAGGGGCGGGTGGTGTCGTACTTGCGGAATTCATCGCGCAGGTCCTTGTTGATCTGCACACCGTCACCGGTGGTGATTTCCGGGATTTCGTTGCCGCCGCTCCAGGCGATGATGCAGGGGTGGTTGCGGTCGCGCAGCACAAAGTTCTCCACGTCCTTCTTCCACCACTTCTCCCAGAACACGTGGTAGCCGTTCACCTTGTCGTACTTCTGGTGCTTCCAGATGTCGAACATCTCGTCGAGCACCAGGATGCCGTGCTTGTCGCACAGGTCAAGCACCTCCGGGGCGGGCGGGTTGTGGGTCATGCGGATGGAGTTGCAGCCCATTTCCTTGAGCTTGGCAATCTTGCGCTCGTAGGCCTTGGAGTGGAAGGCGGCACCGAGCGGGCCGAGGTCGTGGTGCTCGCACACGCCGTTGAGGCGCACGCGCTTGCCGTTCAGGTAGAAGCCGTCCGGCTTCCACTCTGCGGAGCGCACGCCGAAGGAAGTGGTCTTCTTGTCCACGGCGTGGGAGCCGAGCATGACGGTGGTCTCCACGTTGTAGAGATTGGGGTTCTCACAGCTCCAGAGGCGGGGCAGGTTGAGGTTGATTTCCTGCTCCACAACGGCCTTCTGGTGAGCGGCCACGCGCACTGTCTTGGAGGTGCTCTTCTGGGATTCAATCTTCTGCTGCACGGTGAATTCGGCCTCCTGGTCACCGGTGTTCTCCACGGTGGTCTCAATCTTCACGGTGGCCAGATCTGCCGTCACCTTGGGCGTGGTGACAAACACGCCCCAGTGGGCAATGTGCAGCGGGGCGGTCTTCTCCAGCCACACGTGGCGGTAGATGCCCGCGCCGGGGTACCAGCGGGTGGAGGAGGGCTTGTTGCTGGCCTGCACCGCCACCAGGTTGGGCTTGCCGGCCTTCAGGAAGGGGGTGATATCCACACGGAAGGAGGCGTAGCCGTACGCCCACTCGCCGGCCTTCTTGCCGTTCACGTACACCTGCGGGCAGGCCATCACGCCGTCAAAGTCCAGGTAGTAGCGCTCGGTCTGCGCGTTGAAGGAAGCGGGCACGGAGAACACCTTGCGGTACCAGCCGTAGCCGTTCCACGGCAGCTTGCCGGTCTCGTTGGGCTCGTCCTTCAGGAAGGGGCTTTCAATGGCCCAGTCATGCGGAAGCTGCACGGCCTTGAAATCCTTGTCGTCGTAGGAAAGCTTTTGGGGCTGCGGCTCGTCCTTGGTCGCGGGTTCGGGAATCTTGAGAGCCTGTCCGGCCTTGTCGAGGAAGGCGAGCTCGCAGATGCTGGCCCAGTTGTTGGGGCCGGTACCGCGCACGGTGAGCTTGAGATCGGAGACGGAGCGGCCCCCCACGCGGATTTCCGACACGGGGTTGTCCACGGTGATGGTCTCCTGCACGGAGATGCCGTTGGCCTTGTACTCCACGTCCACCTCCTTGCGGTTTCCGTTCTCCCATTGGATGCGGATGGTCTCCACCTTGTCCTTGGGGCAGTTCTTCACGGCAAACCAGTGGCCGGAGGTGCCGTTGGGCGCGCACCAGCGGGTGGCGGAGTTGCCGTCGATGGCATCCTGCGGGGCGTGCCCGGCCTGGTAGCCGTCGCATGTGGCGGCGGAAAGCTTTTCCCCCGGCGCCAGCGGGCCGAAATACTTGAATTTCCATCCGAAGTCGAAGGTGCTTCTCTCTCCGGCGTAGGCACAGGCCACCCCGAAGAGCAGCGCGGTCATGATGCATTCTCTTTTCATAGCTTTTCGGCGGCTCCTGCCGCAATGCCAGATATATAACCACACTTTCCCCGAATTGGCAAGAACGAAACGCGCATGCGCGCGGCACCCGCAGGCGCGTGGGGTCAAAGCGTGGCGAACTGCACGTGCATCCAGTCGCACCCCGCCGCACGCCCCAGGGAGACCGCGCCGTGGCTCTCCCAAATCTCCCACCAGGGCTCGCACTCCTTGCAGGAGAGGGTGGCGCGGGGGGCCTTGGTGGCATAGGCGTTGCCCTCCGGGGCAAAATCCAGCGCCACGCCCCAGGCGTGCATGGAAAGGGCCTTGCCGGAGGAAGTGTTGCGGTAGTTGTAGCTGCCGCCATACTGGTCGAGCCCCAGGCGGGAAATGGCCTCCTGCCCATAGTGCGCCAGCACCTCGCGCAGGGCGGCCTGCACATGGGTGGCAATCTCCCGGTGCACGCGGATGGTGGCCACGCGCTTGCCCTCAAAGTACAGCGGGTAGGCGGGAACAATGCTTACCAGGGCGTTCTCGTTCCCGGGTTTGCCGAAGATGCTGGTACCCAGGCGCACCTGCGCCTGGCTGGGCCATACGGGCACCTTGGCGGGAGCGGCTATGCCCAGGGCGGAGCAGATGGCCTTGAGCGTGGCCGGGCCGATGATGCCGTCTGCCGCCGTGCCCACCTTCTGCTGGATGCGCTTGATTGTTGCGGTGTCCGTGCTCATTTGCAGGAAGAGTGTTCAATGTTCATCAGGCGGGTGTCCAGGGAGCGCAGCACCTCCACCGTCTGCGCCGCAGTGGCGGACTGTTCGCGCGCCAGCGCCTTGAAATCACCGTAGACAAAGCACATGAGACAGAATCCGCCGAAGGTGAAAATCTCGCGGGTGTAATCCCTCATGAGCCCCAAATATTCGCTTACTGGTTTGCACATGCCGCAAGTAAACGCTTCTCCGCCGCGGCCGGCAAGGCTCCCCTGCCCCTTGGTTACGCCATGCCGCCCCCGCCATGGCGTAACGGCGACCCTTTTCTTTTACCCGAAAAACAGGCACCGTCCGTGTTTGCTCTTGATGGTGGGAACCCGCCATGCTAAAATACGCGCGTGAAAGTCATTGTGGTAACAGGCGGCATTGCGTCCGGGAAATCGACTGTGGTGGAGCTGCTCAAGGAAATGGGCGGGGAGGGCGTGGAATGCTTTGACTGCGATGCGGCGGTAAAGGAGCTGCAGCAGACCGGGCGTCTTTCCCGCGATCTGGTGGCGGCATTCGGTCAACACGCGCTGGATGAGAAGGGCGCGGTGGACAAGGACTACCTGCGCGAGATTGTAAAGAACAATCCCGAAAAGCGAGATGAACTCAACCGCATTGTACACCCGAAACTGGCGGAGATGTTCCGCGCGGCGCAGGCAAAGGCCCGCCAGTGCGGTGAGGTCCACACTTTCCTGCTGGATATCCCGCTGTTCTTTGAGAGCCCGGCCGTGTTCGGAGACCGCAACACGCTGGTGTGCGTGACCGCGGTGACGCCGGAGACGCAGATGGCCCGCCTGATGGCGCGCGACGGCATCGGCAAGTGGGACGCCAAGGCGTTCCTGGCCGCCCAGATGCCCACGCAGGAGAAGATCGACCGCAGCAACGTGGTGTTCTGGAACGAGGGCTCGCGCGACTACCTCAAGAGCCAAGTGGAGCTTTTCTACAACACGGAGCTGGCAGCGGAGGCCAACGCCATGCACGCCCGCCACGTAGTGGTGAACCTCAACGAGCTGCGCCTCCAACCCCTCAACGAGCTGCAGCACCTGGTGGTGGCCAAGGCCCGCCACGGCTCCGAAAGCAAGCCCCGCCCGGAACTGGTGGCAGAGCTGGCACGAACCTACCTGAGCGAGGGCAGCCAGGTTTTCGCCTCCGGTGTGCTGGAAATAGGCAAGGACGACATTGCCTACCTGCGCGACCCCGCCCGCAGTTTCCGCCCCAGCGCAGACGACCCCGTGGTGCCGCACGCGCTGATACAGAAACACGGCCTGCGCAGCGGCAACAGCCTGAAAGCGCGCCTGCAGCTGCTGCACGGCAAACCCGCAAACCGCTCTGTGGCGGTGGAAAGCATTGTGGAAATCGAGGGCAAGCCTGCAGAGGAATACGTGCAGCCCAAGGATTTCGACCACCTGACCCCGCTCATACCCACCAAGCGCCTGCTGCTGGAAAACCCGGATATCAAATCCGCAGCCATGCGCGTGCTGGATATCATCACCCCGCTGGGCATGGGGCAGCGCGCCCTGGTGGTGGCACCGCCGCGCGGCGGCAAGACCGTGCTGCTCAAGACAATGGCCCGCTCGCTGCGCGCCAACTACCCGGAGGCCACGCTGCTGGTACTTCTGCTGGACGAGCGCCCGGAGGAGGTGACGGATTTCGAGGAATCCGTGGATGCTCCCGTGTACGCCTCCACGTTTGACGAGCCGTCCCGCCGCCACGCGCAACTGAGCGACATGGTGCTGGAGCGCGCCCGCCGCTTAGTGGAACAGGGCAAGGATGTCATCATCATGCTGGACTCCCTCACCCGCCTTTCCCGCGGCTACAACGCCAACCAGACCGGCGGCCGCACCATGAGCGGCGGCCTGGGTTCCGGCGCGCTGGAAAAGCCCCGCAAATTCTTCGGTGCCGCCCGCAGTATCGAGGAGGGCGGCAGCCTCACCATCATTGCCACCTGCCTGGTGGACACCGAATCCCGCATGGATGAAATCATCTTCGAGGAGTTCAAGGGCACCGGCAACATGGAAATACGCCTGGACCGCGAGCTCTCCGAGCGCCGCATCTACCCCGCCATCTCCATCCCCCAGAGCGGCACGCGAAACGATGACCGCCTGTACCACCCGGATGAGATGACGCGCATTCTGCAGGTGCGCCGCCAGCTGGCCTCCCTGCCCGGCTGGGAGGGGCTTGAAACCCTGCTGCGCAACATTGCCAAGACCCAGAACAACGCGGAGCTGCTGCTCAAGGGGCTGGTTATCTCTACGCGATAAGCGGATTGCCCATTTTTAAAGGCTCATCCGGCATTTTGCCGGATGAGCCTTTTTGATACCGGCGCGGCAACGCCGCGCCTTGCTTTACAAACTGGCAATCCTTACGGGGTGGGGAACTGCTTGTTGAAGAGGGAAACCTCCTTGCGCAGGGCGGCATAGGCGGCCTCGTCCCCGCCGGAGGCGAGGATATCCAGGCAGCGGCCGATGTATTCCGCCACGGCGCACACGTCCGCCTCCTTCATGCCGCGGGTGGTAACGGCGGGAGTGCCGATGCGGATGCCGCTGGGCTTGTTGGTAGTGCCCTTGTCGTACGGAATGGCGTTCTTGTTCACGGTGATACCCACCTTGTCCAGGGCCACCTGGGCGTCCGCGCCGTTGAGGCCCTTCACGCTCAGGTCCACCAGGAAGCAGTGGTTGCCCGTGCCGCCGGCCACAATGCGGTAGCCGAGCTCGGCCATCTTGGCGGCCATGGCCTTGGAGTTGAGCACCACCTGGTGCGCGTACTGCTTGAATTCAGGCTTCAGGGCCTCACCGAGGCAGGCGGCCTTGGCGGCGATGACGTGCATGAGCGGGCCGCCCTGCAGGCCGGGGAAGGTGGCGCTGTTGAGCTTCTTGGCCCACTTTTCCTTGCACATGACGATACCGCCGCGCGGGCCGCGCAGGCTCTTGTGCGTGGTGGTGGAAACAAAGTCTGCATAAGGCACGGGGGAGGGATGCTCACCGCCCGCCACCAGGCCGGCAATGTGCGCCATATCCACGAACATGATGGCTCCCACCTCGTCGCAAATCTGGCGGATGCGTGCAAAATCAATGGTGCGGGAATAGGCGGAGGCACCGGCGAGGATGAGCTTGGGTTTCACCTCCTTGGCGGTGGCCTCCAGCGCGTCGTAGTCAATGCATTCCGTCTCCGGGTTCACGCCGTAGTGCACCACCTTGTAGAGCTTGCCGGAGAAGTTGGCGAAGAAGCCGTGGGAAAGGTGGCCGCCGCAGGCCAGGTCCATGGTCAGGATGGTGTCGCCGGGCTCAATGCAGGCAAAGTAGACGGACATGTTGGCCTGGGAGCCGGAATGGGCCTGCACGTTGGCGTGCTCGCAGCCGAAGAGAGCCTTGGCGCGGTCGATGGCCAGCTGCTCGGCCTTGTCCACCACCTCGCAACCGCCGTACCAGCGCTTGCCGGGGTAGCCCTCCGCGTACTTGTTGGTCAGGCAGCTTCCCTGCGCCTCCATCACGGCGGGAGAGGTGAAGTTCTCGGAGGCTATAAGCTCGATGTTGTTGAGCTGGCGCTCGTGTTCCTCCTCAATGATGGCGGCCAGCTGCGGGTCGGTCACGCTCAGGCGGGAGCCGGAGCCCACGGTCAAGCGGTCCACATGGCGGCCGCCCTCAAACTCGGTTTCAAGCCAGGTGCGCAAAATGCCCTCCACGGCCTCCGCAGTCACGGCGGATGCACCCAGGCACAGCACGTTGGAATCATTGTGCCGGCGGGAAAGCTCCGCCACCTCGGGCTTTGCGCAAAGCGTGGCGCGAACGCCCTTCCAGCGGTTCGCCGCTATCGTCATGCCCAGCCCGGTGTAGCAGATGAGGATGCCGCGGTCCGTGCGCCCGTCCGCAATGCGCTTGCAGACCTCGTTGGCGTATTCCGCGTAGTTGCATGATTCCGTGCTGCACGGGCCCACGTCGGTCACATCATACCCCCAGCCGCGCAGGGTTTTCACGACAACTTCCTTCAGCTCCACGCCCTTGTGGTCTGAACCGATGGCAATGCTCATTTGCGTATTCATGGTGAAAACAGTGTTACCCCCGTTATTTTAGCACAACAACACACGCATGGCAAGGACAGTGAATTGGGGAAAATGGTGGGGTACGGAGGACCCGCCTTGCGTTTTATCCGCTCCATCATTCAAAATCATTGGGCCACAAGAGATTTTTACGCGCGCTTGACTTTTATGTTAGGCGGGGTATGATAGGGACATGGCAATCACGTTTGCGCGCAATGAGGAACGCCGGAACACCGGCAATATGAAGTGGGACCTGCAAGGGCCCCTGCCCTTCGGTATAGCGGATATGGATATTGAATCCCCGCCCTGCGTCATTGAGGCCCTCAAAGCCCGCATGGACCACCATTTCTACGGCTACGCCTTCTTGACGGACCACATGAAGGAAGCCATCACGAGCTACCTGAAAGCGCGGCACGGGGTGGAAGCCAAGCCGGAGTGGCTGCACGAGCTGCCGGGCTGCGTGCCCGCATTCACGCTGGTGGCGCGCGCCATCTGCGGAGAGAGCCACGGAGCCATCATGACTTGTTCCCCGGTGTACCCGCCCATGCTGCATTGCCACGAGGCCGCCGGCGCACGCCTCATTGATGTGCCGCACATTTGGAAAGACGGCTACGCCTATTTTGACTGGGAGGCCATGGAAAAGGCGGTGACGCCGGACACCAAGCTCTTCCTGCTGTGCAACCCGCACAACCCGTCCGGCCGCTGCTGGAGCCCAGAAGACCTGCAGCGCGTGGGCGATTTCTGCGTGAAGCACGACCTGGTGCTGTGTTCCGATGAAATCCATTGTGACCTGGTGCTGGAGCCGGGCATGAAGCACACCTCTGCGCTCACCCTCTCCCCGGAGGTGCAGGAGCGCCTGGTGATGCTGAGCGCACCGAGCAAGACCTTCAACATTGCGGGCATCTGCTTCTCCTACATGTGCGTGCCGAACGCCAAGCTCAAGGAGCGCATCGAGATAGCCCAGGGCTGCAGCCTGCCCACGCTGAACGTGTTTGCCTACGCCGCCGCGGAGGCAGCCTACCGCAACGGCTGGGGCTGGCATGCAGAGCTGCTGGAGACCCTGCGCGCCAACCGCGATTTCGTGGTGAACTACATCAACTCGCAGATTCCGCAAATCAAGGTGGTGCCCAACCAGGCCACCTACCTGGCTTGGCTGGATTGCACCGCCCTGGGCGTGGAGAGCCCGCACAAGTTCTTCCGCGAGAAGGCGGGCGTTTATCTCGATGATGGCGCCAACTTTGGCGATCCCACCCACGTGCGCCTCAACTTCGGCACCTCCCCGGAGCAACTCCGCGAAGGCCTGGTGGCCATGAAGAAGGCCGTGGCCGAACTCTTGGGATAAGCCGCCCGCACACAAAAATCACCAGGGCCGCCCGGCATTTCACCGCGGGGCCCTTTCCGTTTTAGCGCCCGTGCTGGTCCACCTCAATGGTGATGGCCTGGAGCGCGAACTCCGAGAGCGCGTTGTAGTAGAACATGAGGTACTGGCCCACAGAGGCATCCGGCATCTGGGTGAGGCGGAGCGCGCCCGTATACGGGGTGCTTTCATAGATGGTGGAGGTGTCCACCTGCTCCCAGTTGCGGGCGAGCGAGCTCTTGTAGACGAAATTGTAGTCGCTCTCCAGAAGGCGCACCTTGATGCGGCCGAGCTGGCGGACGGCGTTGAAGCTCAAATCCCGCTCCAGCGGCATAGTGTGCAGCTCGGAATTGTACGGGCGGCCGATTCGGATAAACTCGCTCCCGGATATTTCAGAGGTAGTCACGCAGCCGGAGCCATCTCTGTTGATGATGACCGGGTATACCTTCTTGGGATTGGTGGGGCGCCAGGCGCAAACCGGGCCGCCTATCAGGAGGGTGGCGTTGGTGAACTCGTTGTTCTCGTCTATCCACACGCTCGTTTCCAGGTCCACAAACTTGTTGTCGGCGCAAATGCGCTCCACCACCACATAACCGGTGGTGTTGTTCCGGGTCACAAACCACACCTCGTCGTCCAGCCCGTAGCTGCTGGGGATGGTGGCGATATGCTGCGGGGTTCTTCCGGGGAGGTCCACACGCTGCCAGGCGGTGACCTGCTGCTCCGTATTCATGGTGAGCACGGCCAGGGAACCATCGTTCATGAGCACCCAGATGTAGGAATCCGTACCGCGCTGCACGCACCACTCCGCCACGCCGCTGCGGAAAAGGTGCTCCGCCAGCAGGGAAAGGTCCACGGAGCTGAAGCCGTCGCTCTCCAGCTTGTATGAGATTTCCCGCAGGCGGCGGCCGCCGCGCTGCACAAAGATGACGGAGTTCTCCACGGCATGCACCGGCAGGGGCTCGCTGCCCACGGCGGATTGCCGCTTGAAGGCGGCGGAAGTGGCGGTGATGGGGCCGTTGTCGGATGCCACCAGGGACCACTCCCCCTCCGCCGTGCCCACCAGCAGCTCGCGCGTGGCGCACATCCAGCAAATGCGGCTCTGCTCATCGCTCGCCATGGTGAGGTGCAGCGCGTCATCGGCATCAGACCCCATGCGGAAGTTCATGAAATCATCCACACAGCTGGCGAACAGCGTGGTGGGCAACCCGGGCACGCCGCCGAACCAGAGGCGGTTCTGGTAATAGCTGCTGAAGGCGGGGAAGCCGTTGCGTATTCCGAAGGCCCCCAGGCTCCAGCGTGTGGTCTTGAACCCGGTGGGCATATCCAGATAAAATTTTTCCACGGCGGCGGTGGCGGTGCGGGCATCCTGCACGGAGGTGATGCGGAACTTGTACTCGCGGTGCCCGGCAAGGGTGCGGAAGGACATCATGGCCGGTATGGGCATGCCGGAGGAGGAGATACACACCAGCACCATGCGGCAGGGTATCTTCTCAGACCCGCTCAGTGCCCAGTTCTTGCGGTCCTCGTACGCGCTCTGGCCGAATGCCTTCACGGCGGTCCAGTCCCAATCCAGGAAATGGGTGCCGTCGCTCCCTGTATCGTAGGTGCGCCAGAGCTCCCAATTGGCGTTCCACTCGCCGTGGGTGGTGAGCTCCCAATCCCCGCACACCTCGTAGGGCGTGCCGCCGGGGGAAAGGCGCATGATACCGGGCATGAAATGCTGCGGATAGTCTGCCGGGCTGAGCCTGCCGGCCTGATAGTGGCTGGTGGGGTTGTACGTTTTGCGACAGGTGAAATACAGGCGGTGGTTGGTGCTCGCCTCCGCCACATATACCTGCGCGCCCCTGGTCACGGTGGTGGTGGACAGGTTGGGGCACTGGTAGAGGGTGGTATCCATGGCGGTGTTGCGGAAAAGCGTGCGCGCGGGCACCTCCACATCCGCCAGCACATACTCGTTTCCGTTCATGGCGGTGCCGAACTTGGTATGGGCGTTTGCTGGCAGCTCCAACTTGGCGGTGGCACCGCTGGAATCGAAGGTAACGGAAAGGGCATCCGCATTGGTGGCGTAGGAGGCACGCGGGTAGGGCTCCGGCCTCAGGATTTCAGACCGCCAGTCCGTGTCGGAATAGCGGGCGATGCGCACCACCGGATGCGTGGTGCAGGTGACAAAGAGCACATCGTTCACCTGCGTGAAATGGAGAGAGCAGATTTGCTCCGCTGTGCTCCACGGAATATTCAGGCTGTACGGAACGCCCGTCGTCTCGTTCACCAGCAGCATGCCGTCCTTGTACACGCGCATGCAGCCGGGGGAAAACTCCAGCAGAAGCACATCATCCTCCGAATAGCGGAAGGGCACCAGGCGTGTCCCCTTTCCCGCCTGGCTCTGCGCCGCCGCCACATAATCCGCCCCCCTGCGCCGCCGGATTCCGCCATACGGCAGAACCGTGAAATTCTTCAAGTAGCGCGCCCCCCGCTGGTACGCCTGCAAATCAAAACGGGAATCCAGCCACGGGGAAAGCTCGCCGGATGTGAAACCAAGGACTATGGGTACTTCCTGCATGCACCACCCATAGCACGCCAGCCCACGCCGCTGCAAGCCGAACCGCCTGCCCCGCTATTCCTGCCCGCCCCCGGCATGATGCTGCGCAGGGTCAGTTGACGGCCACACGCATTTCAAAGGGTTCCAGGCGGCCGCGCTGGAGACAGGAATCAGCCCAGGCAAGCACGGGTGCGGTACAGGGGAGGGAATCCGCTGCGCGGGGGTCCACTGCGGCGCGCGGGCGTGGCCGGGCCAGGGTGAGCTGCGGGATGGCGGCCAAAAGCTCGCGCGCCTGGTCTGCGGGCATGCGGAAGATGGCATCCGCGCGCGGCATGGCCTCTGCATCCTCCACATCCAGCATGCGCACGCCCACGCCGTAGGCGGCGGCCAGGTCCGCCAGCTCGGCCTGCACGGCGGCATCCGCCCCGGGAATGACCACCAGTTCGCACTCGTGGGCCCAGCGGCCGCACGCCAGCGCGCGGAAGAAGCCGGCGCGCACGGATTCCGCGGAATCCGCAAACACGCCGCACACCGCGCGGAAACGGGCTTGCAACGGGCCGGAGGAATCCTCCATCACGTAGGCCCCCTCCGCGGTCCAATGCCCGGCGGGCCACTGCACGGCCACCAGGTCCGGGTGCTCCCAGGAATCGGCATCATCCGCCGGGTAGACGAAAACGCCGAGGCCGGAGGTATCGTAAAGGCGCACCAGGAGGGCGAGCATGCGGTGCTGGGGGGAGCAGCCCTCGCGCTCGGCATCTGCGCCGGAGCCGAAGATGGATTGGAGCGAATCCTCCCTTCCGCTGCGCAGGTAGTACCCCTGCCCGTTCTCGATGCGCGCGAGGCAGGAATCGGGGTCCAGCGCAATGAAGGAGAACTGGGAGCGCAGGGAGTGGTCCGAGTATTCGCCGCCGAGCACGGCGCGCACGCGGGCAATGAGTTCCGTACCCTTGATGGCCTCCTGCGGGTGGGCGGGAAGCAGGCCGGGCAGTATTTCCAAGAGGCGTTCGCGGAGGGTCATGGCGGCAATCAGGCGCGGGTGGCGGCACCCGCGAGTTTGAGGTTGGGGTCCACCGGGGTATCCAGCGGTGAGGTTTGCCCGGCCTTGGCGCGCAGGAGCCCGGCAAAGGCAATCATGGCGGCGTTGTCTGTGGTAAGACTGTTGGGCGGCAGCACAAGCTGCACGCGGCGGCGGTCGCACGCCACCTGCAGGGCGCGGCGCAGCTCCCCGTTGCAGGAGACGCCGCCGGAAACGGCCAGCACCTTGTGCCCGGTGGAGCGCAGGGCGCGCATGGCCTTGTGCACCAGCACCTCCACAATGGCGGCGCGCACGCCCGCGCACAGGTCGCAGAGCGTCTGGTGGTCCAAATCATGCGGGTTGCCGCTCGGCACCAGCTTGGGCAGCGCGTAGAGCACGGCGGTCTTGAGCCCGGAGAAGGAGAAATCCAGGTGCGGTTCATGCATCATGGGCCGCGGCAGGGCAAAGCGGGCGGGGTCGCCCTGCTCCGCCAACTTGTCTATCTCCGGGCCGCCGGGGTACGGCAGGTCGAGCATCTTGGCCACCTTGTCGAACGCCTCACCCGCCGCGTCGTCGCGCGAGCGGCCGAGCAGCGAGTAGTCTCCGCAGCCGCGCACATCCACCAGCAGGGAGTGCCCGCCGGAAACCACGAGCGCCAGATGCGGCACCAGGCCGCCGGGCTGCAGCACAAAGGGGGAGAGCATGTGGCCCTCCAGGTGGTTGACGGCCACAAAGGGCTTGCGGGCGGCCAGGGCCAGGGCCTTGGCGGCGGTGTTGCCCACCAGCAGGGCGGCCACCAGGCCGGGGCCGGCGGTGCTGGCAAACACATCCACCTCCCCCAGCGTGCGGCCGGCCTTCTGCACGGCCTCCTGCAGCACGGCGGAGATGTTGGCGGAGTGGTTGCGCGATGCGAGCTCCGGGATGACGCCGCCGTACATGCGGTGCAGCGGAATCTGGGTGGCCACCACGGAGCTGAGCAGACGGACCTCACCGGAGGCTGTTTCCTCCAGCAGGGCGGCGGCTGTCTCATCACAGCTGGATTCTACACCCAGGACCAACATGGCGCGTTGCGGTGAAAATCAGGCGGGTTTCTTGGTGCGTGGGCGGCGGCGCGTGATTTGCGCCTCCCCGTGGCCCTCCACCTGGTCCTTGGTGATGGTGACGCACTCGATGGTGCGGTCGCCGGGCACGGTGTACATGACATCCAGCATGAGGTTCTCGAAAATGCCGCGCAGGGCACGCGCACCCGTGCCGCGCTCAATGGCCTGGCGGGCCATGGCGCGCAGGGCCTCCGGCTCCACCTGCAGCTTGACGCCGTTCATGCCCAGCAGCTTGGTGTACTGCTTCACGAGCGCGTTCTTGGGCTGGGTGAGCAGCTGTACCAGCTGGTCCTCCGTGAGCGTGGTGAGCGGGGCGAAAATGGGCAGGCGGCCCATCATCTCCGGAATCATGCCGAACTGGAAGAAATCCTCCGGCATGGCCTTGGCGAGCACCTCCTCCTCCGTGTACTCCTTGGTGTTGCGGTCCTCCTCAATGGAGGCGAATCCCATGGCGGAGGAGCCCAGGCGCTTGCGGATGATATCCTGCAGCCCCACAAAGGCGCCGCCGCAGATGAAGAGGATATTCTGCGTGTTCACGCGGATATACTGCTCATTGGGGTGCTTGCGGCCGCCCTTGGGCGGTATGTTGCACTCCGTGCCCTCAATGATTTTCAGCAGGGCCTGCTGCACACCCTCGCCGGAGACATCGCGCGTGATGCTCACGTTCTGCGTCTTGCGGCCAATCTTGTCGATTTCATCCACATACACGATGCCGCGCTCGGCCTTGGCCACGTTCATATCGGCATCCTGCAGCAGGCGCAGGATGATGTTCTCCACGTCCTCGCCCACGTATCCGGCCTCCGTGAGCGTGGTGGCGTCCGCAATGCAGAACGGCACGTCCAGGATGCGGGCCAGGGTCTTGGCCAGCAGGGTTTTGCCGGAGCCGGTGGTGCCGGCCAGCAGAATGTTGCTCTTCTCAATCTCCGTGCCGTCGTCGTCCTCCTGCTGGCGCAGGCGCAGGTAGTGGTTGTAGACGGCCACGCAGAGGGTGCGCTTGGCCAGGTCCTGGCCGATGACGTATTCGTCCAGCTTGCGGTGCATCTCCTGCGGTGTGGGCAGCTCGTCCAGCTTGCGGGTCTGCACCTCCAGCACCTCGCTCTGGTCCTGCTCCTGCTGGGGGAGGACCTCCGGGTGGGTGCCGCTGATAAGGGCCACCAGGCGTTCCGCGGCCACATCCCCCATCTTGGAGGTGAGCATGCGGTAGTCCAGCCCCTCCACGCACTGGTAGCAGATGTGGATATCGTCGAGCTTGAGCATCGGGCGGCCCTCGTTACCTTGGTTGCCGCATAAAAAGCATTTGGCCATGTGTAAGGCTGTGGTTGCGCGGGCGGGGCCGCTTACTTCATCTTCTTGAGGATTTTATCCACCAGGCCGTACTCGAGGCTCTCCTCCGGGGTCATGTAGTTGTCACGCTCCTGGTCGTGCTTGACGGTGGCGAAATCCTTACCGGTGTGCTCCGCCAGGATGCCGGTGAGGCGCTTGTCCAGGCTCATCATGAAATTGATGGTGCGCTCCACATCCGCGGCAGTGCCCTGGGCGCCGCCGCGCACCTGGTGAATCATCACATGGGAATTGGGCAGACAGAAGCGCTTGCCCTTGGTGCCCGCCGCCAGCAGCACGGAGGCCATGGAGGCCGCAATGCCGATGCAGTACGTGTTGATATCGCAGGAAACGAACTGCATGGTGTCGTAGATGGCCAGGCCGGCCGTCACGGACCCGCCGGGGGAGTTGATGTACAGGTGGATGTCCTTCTTGGGGTCGGTCATCTGCAGGAACAGCAGCTGCGCCACCACGGAATTGGCAACCGTGTCGTCAATCTCCGTGCCGATGAAAATCACGCGGTCCAACAGCAGGCGGGAATAGATGTCGTAAGCACGCTCGCCTTGGTTGGTTTTCTCAATAACGGTGGGTATATAGTAATTGTTCGTGGGGATATCCATAGCGTTCGGTGTAATATACCACAATTTGCCCGAATTTGAAAGGCGTATGACGCGCGCCCTTGCATTCCCGCCAGCATGCTGGTAACATGGTTCCCATGAAAAAGGGCCTTGCCATCAGCCTGTGTTTGCTCGTTGCGCTGCCGCTGACGGTGTGGGGCGTGCTGTGCACGGTGTTCGTCTCAGACAGCGGCGCGCCGGATGAGCCCCCTGCCCCGGATGCCGCGCTAGTGCAGGAGCTGCGGGATTCCGTGGAATCCCTGTGCGCCGCGCCCCGCTACGGGGAAACGCTGCAGCAGGCGCAGGATTTCATTGCGGGCACCCTCACGGAAGCCGGGTACGAGGTCCGCTTCCAGGATTTCCAAAACGGCGGCACCACCTACCGCAACATCATTGCCGAGCGCAAGGGCACCCGCCCCGGCAGGTACATCATCGGCGCGCACTACGATGCCTGCGAACCCGATGACGAGAACGGCTCCAATCCCGGTGCGGACGACAACGCGAGCGCGGTGGCCGCGCTGCTGGCGCTCGCCAAGCGCATGCCGGAGCACCCCGGGCACACCGTGGAAATGGTGTTCTACGCCTGTGAGGAGCCCCCGTGGTTCGATACGGAAGGCATGGGCAGCCACCACCACGCCATGGCGTGCAACGCGGCGGAGGTGAAGGGCATGATCTGCCTGGAAATGCTGGGATATTTCAGCAATGAGGAGGGTTCCCAGCCATCCTTCTTCCCCTGCCAATCCCTGTTGGTGCCCGCCAAGGGCAATTTTCTGGCCGTGGTGGGCAACCTGGATTCATACACCCTGGCGCGCCGCGCGGCGGGGCATCTCTCCCAACGCATCCGCACCCTGCGCGCCAACATCCCCTTCGCAGAGGATTCCGTCCTCTATTTCAGCGACCACCGCAACTACGCCCCCCTGGGCATCCCCTGCATCATGGTGACGGACACCGCCATGCTCCGCAACGACCGCTACCACGAGGCCACCGACACCCCGGACACGCTCAACTACACCAACATGGCCAAGATTGTGGAGGCCCTGCTGGCTACCATCCGCGATTTGAGCCGCTAGCCGCGCGGCCGAGACATAGCCTTGACCTCCGGGGGGCCGGCGGGTATAATCGGTATACACAATTCAAATTGGAAATCAACCATGGCCACCATCAGACCCTTTGCCGCCGTTCGCCCTCCCCGCAAGTATGTGGAACAGGTATCCTGCCTGCCGTATGATGTTATGAACCACAAGGAGGCATGCGCCATGGCCGCCGGCAACGCGGCCTCCTACCTGCATATCTGCCGCGCGGACATCGACACCTCCGAGGCGGAGATACACGAGGCGGTAACCTATGAGAAAAGCCGGCGGAACCTGGAGGATTTCCTGAAGCGCGGCATCCTGATGCGGGAGGAGAAGCCCTGCTACTACATCTACCGACAAATCATGTGGGGCCGCGTGCAGACCGGGATTGTGGGCTGCGCGAGCGTGGACGAGTACCTGGACGGCACCATCAAGAAGCACGAGCTCACCCGCAAGGAGAAGGAGCTGGACCGCATCAACCATTTCGACGCCTGCTCCACGCAGACGGAACCCGTGTTCCTTGCCTACCGCAAGCACGAGGGCATTGCCGCCGCCGTGCGCGAGTGGATCAAGTTCCACAAGCCGGAGTACGATTTCACCAGCGAGGACGGCGTGACCCACATCCTCTGGCCCGTGGACAACGATGCGGTCATCGAGACCATCCGCAAGGGCTTTGAGGAAATACCCGCGCTCTACATTGCAGACGGCCACCACCGCACGGCATCCAGCGCGGCCGTTTCCGCCAAGCGCCGCGCCCAGCACCCGGACTACACCGGGCAGGAGGAGTTCAACTACCTCATGGCCGTCACCTTCTGCGACGAGGACCTGTTCATCATGGACTACAACCGCGTGGTGATGGACCTGAACGGGCTGGACGAGGCCGCGTTCCTGGCGCAGGTGCGGGAGAAGTTCACCGTGGCGGAGGCCGCGGATGCGCCGTACGCGCCCAAGGCCAAGCACGAATTCGGCATGTGCCTGGGCGGCAAGTGGTACACCCTCACCGCCAAGGAAGGCACCTTCAACCCGACCCACCCCATCGAGAGCCTGGACTGCTCCATCCTGCAGGGCAACCTGCTCGCCCCCGGGCTCGGCACCGCGGCACCACTCGGAGACCTGCTGGCCCGGCTCGCCCGCCGCCACGAGGTGCTCGCCCACGACCCCGGGCTCGGGCCGCCGGCGGCGGTGCTCACCCGTCCCGGCTCGCGGTGGCGCCCGCCCAAGGGCCACGGGTCGGTGGCGTGGTGGGTC
>JAZUGI010000104.1:0-29186 GCA_045641125.1 Akkermansia sp. | reverse complement strand
AGCGGGAATTAGAAGTTGAAGCCGACACCCACGCGGGCCTGGTGGCCGTGCTGGCGATGGGCGAAACGGTAGCCTTCAATCTTCGGGCTGGCGGTGTTGCCGCAGTACTGGTAGGCCATGAAGCCGTACACGGAGCTGCAGAAGTTGTAGCGCAGACCCACCTCGGCAGAGTAGGCAAAGCCCCAGCCGGACTTGTGGAAGTTGTACTTCTCGGAGTACTCGCCGATCTGATCAACGCCGTTGAAGTACTCGGACTCCTTGTAGCTGGCATTGGCGATACCCACGTTGGCGCCCACGAACCAGGAAACCTTGTCCGTGATGGGGGCCGTGTAGCGGTAGCCGGGCATCAGGCTGAAGGTGTGGATGCGAGACTTGACCCAGCAGTACTCGTAACCGTCGAAGTACTCATTATCGCCGCCGGCAAACTTCTCACCACCCCAGCTGTAACCGAAGCGCAGGGTCACGGCGTGGTTCTCGTTGATGTTGTACACGCCGGTGATATCGGCGCCGATGCTCTTGATCTCCTTGCAGGGCAGCCCCTCGTGGCCCTGGTAGATGTCCGGCACGCCCCAAGTGTAGCTGGCGCCAATTTCCACGGCCCAAGGGGAAACAGCGGGAGCGGGAGCCACGGGCTGCACCGGAGCCTGCTGGATGATAACCTTCTGGCCTGCGAAGGTGGGCAGAGCCAGCATAGCAGCAAGAATGATTGCTTTCTTCATAATGATGTATCTTGGTTTGTTGTTTCGGGGAATACAACCTTCCCTTCGGGTTTTATTGTGATACTGTTTTCGATTCTTGTCAAGAAAAAACAGGCAGCACGGGGCTGCCTGTTGATTTTTTTCTGTGGAGTGCGGGTGTTTCAGAATTTGAAGCCGACACCCACGCGGGCCTGGTGGCCGTGCTGGCGGTGGGTGTAGCGGATGCTCTCGTCATCCTTGGGGCTGGCGGTGTTGCCGCCGTACTGGTAAGCGCAGAACACATCCATGCACGGAGTCAAGGCGTAGCGCAGGCCAATCTCGGCAGAGTAGGCGAAACCCCAGGCGGATTTGTGGTAGGCGTCGTAGCGCATGGAACTCGCATACCAGGTTTCCTTGACGCTGGCGTTGGCGATGCCGATATTGGCTCCCACAAACCACGAAACGCTCTCTGTGATGGGGGCCGTGTAGCGGTAACCCGGCATCAGGGTGAACGTGTGGATGCGCGTCTTGTTCCAGAAGTTGTCCAGGTCTGTTATTCCGTATCCGTCGGCAAACTTCTCACCGCCCCAAGTGTAGCCGAAGCGCAGGGTTGCGGCGTGGTTGTCGGTGATGGAGTATACGGCGGTGATATCCGCACCGATGCTCTTGATCTCCTTGCAGGGAATACTGTACTGGTTGATGTCCGGCACGGCCCAGGTGTAAGAGGCTGCCAGCTCCAGCGACCATGGGGAAACGGCGGGAGCGGGGGCTGCGGGCTGTGCCGGAGGCAGTACGGCCACGAGTTTCTGGCCGGCGAATGTGGGCAGCGCCAGCATGGTTGCAACAATGATTGTTTTCTTCATGTGTGGTATTTTTTTTGGTTAATGCGGAGCAATACCTCCGCAATTTCCACTATATGCCCAATATGCGCCCGCGTCAACAAAATAGTTAACAAAAGTTGAAAATCAACGGCCCGCCCGGGGCAAGCCGGGAGGGCCGTGGAACCATGAACGGCGGGTGGCGTATCAGAATTTGAAGGCCACGCCCGCCGTGATGCCGTGGAAGAACTGGCGGTGGTTGCGGTTGAAATCCGTGAGCCGCACATCACCGCTGCGGCCAAGGGAATTGCGCGCCGTGTTGGCGGTGAAGCGGTATGCCAGGAACACATCCCAGCAGGGGCAGATAGCATAGCGGAAACCGGCCTCCGCCTCCATGCCGAAGCCCCAGGAGGAATCATGGGTGCGGTATGAGAAATCGCGTGTGCCGGTGTCGCCGCCGGCCGTGTACTTCATCTTTACGCTCTGGTTCACCACGCCGATACCCGCGCCCAGGTACATGCCCATGTGCTCTGTGAGCGGGCGCGTGTAGCGGTAGCCCGTTGTCAGGGAGAACGTGTGCGTGTTGAGTTTGATATTGTCGTTCGTAAACCCGGTGAACCCGCCGTTGGATTCACCGCCGTAGCCGTATCCCAGGCGCAGGTACATGGAATCGCGCTGGCTGCTGCGGTGCACCAGCGTGAGGTCCCCGCCCATGGTGTCCACCGCCTTGCAGGAGCCGCTGCCGTGTTTCAGCAGGTCGCGCATGGCAAAGTTGTAGTTCGCCCCTATCTCCATGCTCCACGGGGAATCCGCGCAGCTGCGCACCGGCTCGTGCACGGTAGGTGCGGGTGCGATTACCACCTTTTGTCCGGCCAGGCACGGCAGCGCCAGCGCCCCGGCTATAATGAGTGTCTTGTACATGATTGTCTTGATGTTATTTTGGGTTGTGCGGCAGGAACCTTCCCGCCGCTCGCCTGCATGCTACCCGCCGCCGCGCGCCCCGTCAATTCTACCAAACCGAACAGTTGGAAACAGGTGGGGAGGCGGCCCATTGCAAATCCCTTGACTTTCCCCCGCGCCTGTGGTATCAGGAGGGTATGAACACTGACGAAAACACCCTCATCCTCTTCAAGCCGGACTGCGTGCGCAAGAACCTCTCCGGCATCATTCTGCAGCGCCTCCTCGCAGAAGGCTTCCGCCTGCGCGGCATGAAGATGATTCAGCTGGACGACGCCATCCTGCGCGAGCATTACGCGCACATCATCGATCTCGTGATTGAGGGAGAGCCGCTCTTCCCCAAGCTGTCCGCCTTCATGCAGACCAGCCCTGTGGTGGCCCTGGTGCTTTCCGGTCCCGGCGTCATCACCCGCGTGCGCACCATCCTGGGGCCCACCAACTCCCAGAAGGCGGACAAGGGCACCATCCGCGGCGATTACGGCACCAACAGCATGTACAACATCTGCCACGCCTCCGATTCCCCGGAGAGCGCCGCCGTGGAAATCAGGCGCTTCTTCAAGCCGGAGGAAATTTTCGATAACGTCGATTGATTGACAAATCGGATTGACAAAGTTCAGCCCGCACGGCTTCCGGCCGTGCGGGCTTTTTAAGTGCGATTGCTTTGCCGGTATCAGGCGTTATTCCTCTTCCAGGATAGCGTCTATTTCCGAGACAACGGCGGAGTCACCGCCATCATGGGCGGAGAGGGCGACGAAGCGGAGGTAGCGCGCAGAGGCGGGGGTGAAGAACATGGCCTGCTGGGCATCGAAGTTGTCTGCGAAGGAACCGCGGGCAACGGGTTCACCCCAGTTCTTGCCGTCCTTGCTCACATAGACCTCGTAGTCCTTGACACGGCCGATGGCGCGGCGGGCGCCGCGGTAGCTCATGCCCTTGAGCTTGCGCTCCTGGCCGAGATCGACACGGAGCTCGTGCGGGAAGCTGGCAACGGTAACGCCGACCATGGTGTGCCAAACGGTATCCGGGTTGCCATCCAGCACATTGCGTGCGGCGCCGCCCTCCTCCTTCTCGGAGCTGGCATAGACCACGGCGTAGAAGGCGTGCGGCGGGTAGTCTCCCTCCACGCGGGTGATGATGGGCACGAACTCTGCAATGGAGGCGTAGGGCTCACCCTTGACCATGGGTTCCAGGCAGACCATCTTGACGTAGCGGGCCACCTTGAGGTCCGGCAGGAGCACGCGCTGCTCGTTGTCGCTGTCCTCCATGGTGATTTCGCAATCGGGCTTGTCACCCCACTTCTCCGGGTTGTCGGAGAGGTAGAAGGCGATTCTGCGCACACGGGAAGAGGCGCGGCCCTGGCGCGGGGTGATGGCAAAGCCGCGCAGCTCCGAGGCCATGCCGAGATCCACCACGATGTTGTGCGGGTATTCTGCGGCGGGCTGGTGCCAGTAGGAGTGCCAAATGGTATCGCGGCGGCCGTCGATGATGTTCCAGGGGGATTCCGCGGCACCGGTGCTGCTGGAGCAGGAATGGATGCGCAGCAGGTTGTCCGGTTTCCAGGCGGGCATGTGCTGGTAGGCGCGGGCGGCATCCATGCAGCCCTCGCTGCTGGCGTATGCCACCAGGATACCTTCCTCACGCTGGAGGAAGGGCCCGTCGTACAGGTGTTCGGAGCCGTCCGGCAGGATGAGGGTGATCTTTGCGTCACGCGTGCCGCAAGAGGCGTGCACGTAGCCCATGTCGTCTCGCGTGAGGGTGACGGCACTGGTGAGGGGCAGCACCTCCCTGCCGATGTTGCAGAGATCCTGCCCCGGGGTGATGGGGCGCAGGGAGAACACGAAGGTGGTGGGCTTGGTGAGCGGGATATCGCGGTCCATGGGGCGCGGGCCGCAGGCGGCACCGCCGAGACCGAGGGTGAACTTGTCCACGCAGAGGATGGTGGCATCCGCTGCCGGCACCTCCTCCGGGTGGGCGGCGGCAAAAAGGGCCTGTGCGGTGCACGGCAGGGCGGAGAAGTTCATGGTTTCATTGGGGGAAGCTGCCACCATGAGCCCCACGCCGGATTCGTCTGTAACGGCTACCCACTTGCTGTCCATGCGGTTGCCCATCTCCATGGGGTAGGGGTATTTCTCCACCATGTCATCCACGCTGCGCTCCCAGATGCCCACGTGGGAGCCGGCCTTGCGGTCCGGGTAGTTCTCACCGGGGCCGCGGCCGTACCACTTGACCTTGTTGAACTGCTTGGGCAGGGCAATCTGGTACCCGAGCTTGGGCAGCACAATGTTCTCCACGCTGGGAACAATGCCGGCCTGCACGCAGATGTAGCCGTTGGGCATAATGGTGTAGACCATCTGCGTGGTGAAGCGGAATTCACGCTCCATGACGGGGCCCTGGTCCTTGAGGGCGAACTTGCCGTTGTCATAGTCGCGGCTGTCCAGGCTCTCCTTGCGAATGCCCTGGCTGACGATATCGCATGAGATACGGACGATGCCGCCGGCCATGCGCTCCACCTGGAGCGGAGAGCTGACATGGTTGAGGTTGCGGAAGCCGTTGTTGAGCCACTGGTTCATGGCCCACTTGTCATTGGCGAGCGGCGCGCGGAAAGCGTTGAGGAACATGGTGGGCTTGCTGCCCAGGATCTGGTGGCCGTTCACTATGTAGTCACGCAGGCCGCCGGTCACCTTGTCCACGGTGACGGAGAAGTTGGAGCCGATGACAATCATGCGGCTGTTCTCGTTGCGCACATCCATCTTGGCCTCCTTGTCAATGCCGAGGAGGTGGGCCTTGGCGGAGTACTTGGTGAGTCCCTCCGGCAGGAGCATCTGCTCCGTGGCCACGGTGTATCCCTTTTCCGCCCAGGCGTTGTCCTGCTTGAGCTTGAAGTTGACGGTGACGAAGTAGCGGGCATCCTGGCTGGCTTTGTCGATGTGCAGCTTGGCCAGGGGGATTTCCAGCTTGCCGTTCTGCATGGGGGGGATATCCGCGGAGAAGGAGCCGCGTGCCACCTCCTCGCTGCCCTCCTTGGTGAGCACCCACTCTGCATCGTACTCGCTCGTGTTGGTGAAGCAGTTCTTGTTGCGGATATCCACCACGATGGCTTTGCCGCTCTCGCTCAGGCCCGTGATGCGGGCGGAGATGTTCTGCTGCACCTTGCGGATTTCATCATAGAGCGGCGTGGGCGTGCGGTCGCTGTAGATAACGCCCTTGATGCAGAAGATACCGTCGTGCGGGTATTCACCATGGTCGCCGCCGTAGCTCTGGCGCACCACCTTGCGGCCGTCCGGCAGGGTTACCTCCTGGTCGTAGCTCTGGTGAATCCACTCCCAGATGCCGCCGCCGATGATGGAGTCGCTGGTGTCGATGTTGTCCCAGTAGTCCTTGAGGTTGCCCATGGAGTTGCAGAGAATGTGGGCGTATTCGGAGATGTACCAGGGCTTGTTGATGACACGGGAGGCGACCTCCTTGGACCAGTTCACGCTGGGGTACTGGTTGGAGTGGAGGTCTGCCAGGTCGTTGTTGCGCTCGTACTGGGTGGGGCGGGAGGTGTCGCGGCTCTTGATCCAGTCGCGCACGGCGGCAAAGTTGTCGCCGGGGCCGGCCTCGTTGCCGTAGGACCACATGACCACGCAGGGGTGGTTCTTGCTCTGCTCCACCATGTTCTGGTTGCGCCACACGTGCTGCGCGCGCCACTCTGCGGGGTGGGAGAGGGACTCGTCACCGTAGTAGTAGCCGTGGGATTCGATGTTGGCCTCGTCGCAGACGTAGATGCCGAGCTCGTCGCACATCTCGTAGAAGAAATCGGGCTGGGGGTAGTGGGAGTTGCGGATATGGTTGATATTGCCGCGCTTCATGAGGAGGAGTTCCGTGCGGCACTCCTCACGGGAAACGGTGTGCCCGTTGGCGTGCTGGCTCTCATGGCGGTTCACGCCCTTGAGCTTCACGGGCATGCCGTTCACCAGGAAGCGGCCGCCCTTGAGCTCCACCTTGCGGAATCCCACCTTGCGGGAGATGGTCTCCGTTACCTTGCCGTCGGCATCCTTGAGCGTGAGCAGCAGGGTGTACAGGTTGGGCTTCTCCGCGCTCCACAGCGCGGGCTTGGATACCTCTGTGCTGAAAATGGCGTTCGCTTCGGTATTCGGCTCGGGTTTCAGGGTTTCAGTCTTGAGGGTGGCCACGGTCTTGCCGGCGGCGTTGATGAGCGTTCCCTCCACGGTGCAAGCGGCGGGCGCCTGGCTGCGGTTGGCCACGCCCATCTCGATTCGCAGCGTGCTCTTGGAGAAATCGGTGTTGCCGTCCTTCTCCGCAAAGTCCGTGTGGATGAAGAAATCACGGATGAAGGTTGGCGGGGTGGAGTAGAGATAGACATCACGGAAAATGCCGGAGAGGCGCCACATGTCCTGGCACTCCAGGTAGGTGCCGTCGCTGTAGCGGTACACCTCCGCGGCCACCACGTTGGAGCCGGGGTGCACGTACTTGGTGATATCGAAGACGGCGGCGGTGCGGCTGTCTTTGGAGAAGCCCACCTTCTGGCCGTTCACGAACAGGTAGAAGAAGGAATCCACACCGTCGAAGCGGATGAAGACCTGCCGCCCGTTCCAGTCTGCGGGTATTTCCACATCCCGGCGGTAGGAGCCCACGGCGTTCGGCTCCGTCTTGGGTGTGGTGAAGTTCTGCTCGTCTGCGTTGCGCGGCGGGGTCATCACGCGCGGCCAATCACGGATACAGGTGTAGCGCTGGTTGCTGTAGATGGGGGTGCCGTAGCCGCGCATCTGCCAGTTGCTGGGCACGTCTATGTCCCTCCAGTTGCTCACGTCCACCTCCGGCTTGTAAAAGTCCTGCGGGCGTTCCTGCGGGCTGGGGGACCAGTTGAATTTCCAGTTTCCGTTGAGCGGGAGCACCAGCGTGGAGTCCCCGCGGTCGCCCTTCATGGCCTCGTCCTTGTTGGCGAAGGGAACAAAGAAGGCGCGGGCGGCTTCCCTGCCCTGGGAGAGGTTCTGCGGGTTCTCCCAATCCGGATTCGGCTCGTACGGAGCGTTCTCCTGTCCTGTTGCCAAGGTTCCCATCATTACTATTGCGGCTGTCACGTGCTTGAGCAGACTCATATTGTCCCTAGGCTACCAAAATCCCGCCGGATAGCAAGAAAAAACGTCAGGCGCGCTCGCGCGTGTGAGCGTGCCCGCCCCGGAAAACAAAAGGGCGGGCGATTCTTCTTGCGGTGCGGGGGGGAATAGGGTAGAATGCGCGCGTGAGCTATCAGGTGTTTGCAAGGAAGTACCGCCCCCAGACCTTCAAGGATGTGCTGGGGCAGGACCATGTGGTGCGCACGCTCTGCAATGCCATTGAGCAGAAGCGTCTGGCGCACGCATACCTCTTTGTGGGGCCGCGCGGCACCGGCAAGACCTCCACCGCGCGCATTTTCGCCAAGGCTCTCAACTGCTCCGGCGGCCCCAAGGTGGAGTTCGACCCCAACGAGGACGTCTGCCTGGAGATTGCCGAGGGCCGCAGCCTGGACGTGCTGGAGATAGACGGCGCCTCCAACCGCGGCATCGACAACATCCGCGACCTGCGTGACAACGTGCGTTTCGCCCCCACGCGCGGGCAGTACCGCATCATCTACATTGATGAGGTGCACATGCTGACGAAGGAATCCTTCAATGCGCTGCTCAAGACACTGGAGGAGCCGCCGGCGCACGTGATGTTCATCTTTGCCACCACGGAACCGCATAAAATCCTGCCCACCATCCTGTCCCGCTGCCAGCGGTTCGACCTGCGGCCGATACCCACGGACATCATTGCGAAGCACCTGGTGCACATAGCGGCCAACGAGGGCGTGGCGCTCACGGAGCCTGCAGCCTTCGCCATTGCCCGCGTGGCAGACGGCGGCATGCGAGACGCGCAATCCATGCTGGACCAGCTGGTGTCCTTCTGCGGCAACAGCATCGATGAACAGAACGTGAACGACATCTTCGGCGTGACGAGCCGCGAGACCGTGGCGCGCGCGCTGGCGTACATCCTGGACCGGCAGCTGCCGAGCCTGCTGCACCTGGTGCACGAGCTCTCCGAGGCCGGGCGCGACATGGGACAGCTGCTCTCCGAAATCATGGGAGCGGTGCGTGAGCTGCTCATCCTGAAAGTGGCGCCGCAAGAGGCCAACCTCTCCGTGCCGGAACAGTGGCGCGATACCCTGGCCCAGCTGCTGGAGCGCACGCCGTCAGACAAGATAGTGCGGCTCATGGAAGTGCTTTCCGGCGCAGAGGAGCACATGCGCTGGAGCACCAACAAGCGCCTGCACCTGGAGATGGGGCTCATTCAGGCCGTGCATTCCCTGGCAGAGGCCAATATCAGCGATATCATCCGCGCGCTCAACGGCGCCCCGCTGCCGGAAACGCCCATTGCCACCACCACCCTTCCCCCGGTTTCCATGCCCGGCGCAGATGCGGCACCCGCAGCGCCCCCTGTTGCCGCACCTCAACCGGTGCAGCAGCCCGCTCCCGTTCCCCAGCCGGAACCGGAAGAACCCGCTCCCGCCGCGCCGCCCGCAAGCGAACCGGAGTGTGAACCCGAACCGGAGGTGCCGCAGCCGGCATTCACGCCCGCTCCCGGGCTGGAACCCATAGACGATGAACCTCCCGTCTTCAGCGATGAACCGCCGCCCGCGGTTGCCGCCGCCGCACCCGCCGCGCGCCCGCTCACCCCGGAGCTTTGGGACGAGCTGCTGGAGCAGCTGCGTGCACGCTTGCCCCTGCCGGGCGCGCTCATCGGCAATACCCTCTTTATCGACGACAACGACGGCGCGGTACGCATCGGCTACCACCCGCAGGACACCGACACGCGCGACACGCTTTTCAGCGAGGAGGTGGCAACCGCCATTCGCGAGCTCTCCTCCGCGCTGTGCGGGCGGCCCGTGAAGCTGCAACTGGAGAAGGACGACAGCCTGGAGCCACCTGTGCTGCCGGAGGCTCCGCCTGTGCCCGTGGCGGCACCGGAACCCGCACCCGCCGCCAAACCCGCGCCCCAGCCCGCCCCCGCGCCCCAGCCGGAACCCGCACCCAGCCTGCGCCCCACAGATGAAGAGTTCTACAACGACCCGCTCATCCAGCAGGCACTGGAAACCTTCCACGCAACCTTAGTCAACCAAAACCCCACTGTATGAACCTGCAAAAACTCATGAAACAGGCACAGGCCATGCAAGCCAACATGGCCAACGCCCAAGCCCGGCTCGCGGAGATGAAATTCACCGCAGAGGAGGCCGGCGGCAAAATCAAGGCTACCGCTTCCGGTGACGGCATGATTACCGATCTGAGCATCGACCCCTCCGTGGTGGACCCCGATGACGCCGAATTCCTGCAATCCCTGGTGCTCAAGGCCGTGCAGGCCGCGCTGAACGGTGCCAAGGAGCTCGCCGAGCGGGAAATGCGCAAGGTGACCGGCGGTATGGGTTTCCCCATGTAACCACGCCATGCCATGAACCACCGCCTTGCCAGCCTGGCCGCCCTCTTCCTGCTGCCCCTGCAGGCGGGCGCACAGCCCGTGCTCGTGGGGTCTTTTTCGGCCAAGATTGTGCCGGAACAGGCCACCACGCTCGCTATGGAGCGCGGCACCGTCTCCGACTTGGCGGACGCCTCCCGGCGCTTGAAGCGCGGGGATGTCATCGCCCGCGTCAACAAGGAGAAAATGGAGCGCGAGCGCGAGGAGATGGAGCTGCAAATCTCCAAGGAGCAAATCTCCAAGCGCGATGAAATCCGCAAGCTGGAGAACCAGCGCAGCAAGCTGCGCTTCTTCCTCGACTCCCTCAGCCAAGAGGAGCGCAAGTATGCCAAGGATATGGGGGGAGACGAGATGCAGCCCAGCCAGGAGGCGCTGGACGACGTCGAGGAACGCCTCTCCCTGGCCAGGGAGGAACTGAAGCGCGCCCCCGAGCGCAAGCGCGAGGATTTCCAGCGCTCCCACGAATCCCAGATTGTCAAGATGCCCTACGATGGGCGGCTGCAGTACAATATCACCCTGCCGGAGGACCCCACAAAACCCTTCGAGTACACCGCGTCCGGCTCCCAGCCCTTCGCCACCGTGTGCGACGACTCCGCCTTCTACATCACCCTCAACCTCTCCCAGAGCGAGCTCACCCAGCTTCAGCCGGAGCGCTTCACCGCAGATGTGGCGCTGCCGGGCGGCAAGAAGCTGCACGGCACCTTCGACCACCGCCGCGTGGAACACAACGGCAGCACGGACATGCTGGTGTACTTCTTCCGCCTGCAGCCGGAGGACCACGAGACCGCCTACTCCCTGCTGGGCAGCAACTCCAAAGCCACCCTCACCTACGAAACCGGGGAGGATGTGCGCATCGAGAACAAGGCCTTCCTGCTCAACCGCCCGGAAGCCGCCGTGAGCGAGAACTGGGAGGACCTGGTGGAAAAGCTGTTCCCGGACTACGACATTGTGCTGATTGCGGAACGCCACATTGTGCTGCGCGCCAAGAACGCCAAGTGACCCACCTGCGGGAAATGAACCTGATCTGCGAGCACCTTGCCTTTTCCTACACTGCGGATGCCCCGGTGTTCCGGGATTTCAACTACGAATTCCGCCGCGGCATCACCGTGCTCAAGGGCTATTCCGGCTCCGGCAAGACCACCCTGCTCAAGCTGCTGGCAGGCTACCTGCACGCCCAGGGCGGCCGCATCATCACCCCCACCGGGGTCAAGGTCACCAGCCGCAGTTACCGCCGGCGGGATGTGGCCTACATGTTCCAAGGCATCAACCTGCTGCCCCTCATGAGCGTGGAGCGCAACCTGCGCCTTGCCGCGGAAATGGCCATGCTCCCCGGAAAGGAATGGAAACCCCGCTGCGAACAGCTCCTGCAGGACCTGGGGCTCTCTGAGCTCCGCCGCCGCCGCGCAGACAAGCTTTCCGGCGGCCAGGCCCAGCGCGCCGCACTGGCCAGAACCCTCATGAAAGGCGCTCCCTCCATCCTGCTGGACGAACCCACCTCCGGGCTGGACGACGCCAACACCAACACCATCAAGAAACTCGTGCTGCAGGATGCCCGCGAGCGCATCTGCATCATCAGCACCCACGATAGCCGCCTGCTCGACATAGCCGATGAAATCATTGATTTTGACAGCTCTCTACCTGGCTAAGGACACGCTGAACCGGTGGGTATCCCGCATCTCCAGCCCGCTTGCACGCGTGCTGGTGGTGTTCTTCCTCTCCTTGTGCGCGCTGTGCTTCCTGGGCAGCTATGTCATCACCGCCAAGGCCCTGCGCGACAAGATACGCACGCAGGGCGGCGACCTGGTGCACCTGATGATATTCAGCGGCCCCGGCACCAACAGCTTTGCCATTCCCACCCAGCAGGAGATGGAGGACCTGCTCGACGTGGACTCCCTGGCGGTGCGCAGCGTGGGCTCCGCCGTGGCCCACAACCACAGCATGGCTATCTTCACCTACGATTTTCCCCGCTCCAAGCAGTTCCTGTCCCTGCTCTCCCCCAGCGGAGGCCCCTGCCTGCTCTGCCCCGCAGACAAGCCGGTGTTCCGCGCCGGCCCGATTGACGTGATCCTCCCCGGGCAGGCCGCCTCCAGCACTGTCCTGGTGCGCTACCTGGAGCCGGACCACCTGCTGATGCGCATGGTGCCGGACGGCTGCATTCTCATCCCGCCGGACACTGTGGAGCGCCTGGGGGGCACGCCCAGGGTCTCCACCATGCAGCGCGTCATTGCCCGTGTGCGCCACCTGGAGGGGGCCTCCTCACTCACCCGCATAGAGACCTACTTCAACAACCTGTTGCGCTTGGAGCGCGCGCAGGGGCACGTGATTTCCGCCGCACGCATGCTGCAGGAGATGGATGTGGTGCTCAGCAACCAAACGCAGTGCCGTGCCGCCTTCTGCATCGGCATCGTGGGGATTGTGGGCATCCTGCTCACGGCGCTGGCCGGCATGGAGTACCGGCAGAACGAATACATCTACACGCTCATGAAGAGCTTCGGCATCCACCCGCTGCTGCTGGTGGGTGCCTTCCTGGTGGAAAACCTGCTGCTGGTGGGTGCCTCCTTCGCGGCGGCCGTGGCCACCTTCATGCAGTGCCAGTCGATTATTGCAGACCAGTTCTTCAAGATGGGGCGCTACTCCCTGCAGATTGAGGAAATCATGCCGGAAATCAAGCTCATCGCCGCCATGCTCCTCATCTGCATCGCCTTTTCATCCATCCCCATCATTGCCGCCGCCAACAGGGAAATCGGCAAGGTGCTTAAGTGATGCTTAACAGTTTTTCTGGCATACTCGCAATTTTAACTTGCATTGCGCGGGGCCTATGTTACAAAGGGAATGTTATCACTCCTCTGTGAGGATTTCATATCATCCAACCATAAAATCAATTCAATACCATGGATATTCAAGTTGCTGTCCTTTGTGACTACGCCGCCGATTATCAGGGCAAGCTCTGCGTGCAGGGTGCCTTTGATACTCTCTTTGCCCGCCAGTTCCCGGTGATTCACCCCGCCTGCGCCCTCGCCCTCCGCATGTGCCTCACTCCCGAGGACGCCGGTGAGCACAAGCTCGGTATCGCCATCGTGGACGAAGACGGCACCCCGCTCGACAAGGAGCGCATGCCCATCGTCGGTGATCTGAAGGTCGCCCTGCCCGAGGGTGCCACGTTCCTGACCCGCAACCTGATCATGAACTTCCAGGGCCTCCGTTTCGAGAAGACCGGCAACTACAGCGTTGACGTGACCCTCGACGGCGAGCTGATGGCTCGCACGCCGCTGCGCCTCGTGCTCGTTCAGCAGCCCGCTCAGCCCCAGGCCTAAGCGATTAACTTTCCAACGATAACTGGATTAAGCCTTTCCGTGCAAGCGGAAAGGCTTTTTTCATCTCTCCCTGTTGAAAATGCGCAGGAACTGCGTTCCCGAGATTGGACCATGCGTTTGAAGCCCGCCATGAAAACATCCCACGCTTTGTCAGCCGTTCTCGCCATATGTTGCATCACCGCCCCCGCAACCGTTTGCGCCGGGGAGGCGCAGGGGCTCAGCGAGCAGGAAATGACCAAGCTTTATGGTGAGGATTTCGCCAAGGAGGCCATGGACGCCCGCAACATGATGGACGAGGAGTGGGATGAGGACACCATCGACGAGGATGCCGAGGAGGAGGAGCCCGCTGCCCGCAAGGTGCAGGTGGAACCCGCCCCCGCTACACCGCAGCCTGCGGTGCAAAAGGTGGATGAAACCATAGATGCCCAGGCGGCGGAAAAGGCCAAGGCCGCAGAGCAAGCCGCTGCCAAAGAGGCCGCGAAGGCAGCCGCCAAGGCCAAGGCGCTCCGCAAGAAGATGCTGGAATCCACCGTGGCCCTGGTGAAATCCAAGCGCACCGTGGATGCCAAGATCAAGAGCTCCCGCAACAGCATTGACCAGCAGCGCGCCAAGATTGCAGCCGTGCAGGAAAAGCTGGAGAAGAAGAGGGACAAGGCCTTGGACAAGAACGACAAATCAGGCTGGGGCCGCATGGCAAACGATTTCATGAATCAGCACCCCGAGTGGCAAAACCGCATCCCGGGCGGGCAGGGCGGTCAAGGCGGCCGTGGTGGTTGGGGCGGCAAAGGCGGCTGGGGCGGTGGTGGCCGCGGCGGTTGGGGGGCGCCTGCTCTCCCGCACGCTTCCGCCCAGGACAAGCAAACCGTCAAGAACGCACAGAAATCCATCAAGGAGCTCAAGAAGGCCATTCCCCAGCTCGTGGTGCTCAGCTACCAGATGAGCGAGCGCATCGAATCCCAGCTGGAAACCCTGGGCAACGTGGAGAACGCTGTGCTGCGCTCCTACGACCCCGATGCCAAGCCCGAAAAGGAAGGCTGCGAGACTGAAAATGCCGCAGAGGACACCTACAAGCCCAGGTGACCGGAAAGCCTTATTCGCCCGTCATGTCCGTGTCGCGCCGCAACACGTCCCAGCCGCCCTCCAGCACATAGACCGGTGCCTCAATGATACCCAGGGAGCGCAGGTGGTCCGCCACCTCCGTTGAGGAACCGCAATCTGCCGTGCAGAACACCACAATGCACTCTCCCTGCTCTGCGGCGGCCAGCATGCGCTCCATGGCGGCATCCACCTGGTCCTGCATGGCCGCGCCCTTGCGGATGGGGAACATGCGGTTCTCCGGCAGCATAAGGTGGTTGAGCTCGTAATCCGCCTCGCTGCGGGCATCCACCCACACCACCTTGTCACCGTATTTGTTCAGCACGGTATCCAGGCAGATGCGGCCGGGCGGCAGCTGCTCCTGCACGCAGGGCGGCACGCGCCGCGGCGCAAAGAACAGCGCATCCACGCCGTATATTACCGCTGCCACTCCCAGGATGATGAATCCCAGCCGCAGCGCCTGTTCCAATGTTCCACGCATGCGTGCCTGTTCTACCACGCGCCGCTTGCAATGTCAACTTTTTCAACAATCGCGCTCCGAACGGGCAATGCATGCACTGCCCCCGCGGAGTAGGGGCCGGGTGTTCAAGTGAGAGTCTGGAATCAGGTTTTCCCCAATCACAGCCGCGCCTTGAAATACTCCCCGAACTTCTCGTGCATGGTGACACGCAAGGTCTTTTGGGCGGTGTCGTACACGGCGTTGTAGCTGGTATCCCAGAGGGCATAGGGATTGTCTGCGGGCGTGGCCGTTTGGGCGGCTTCCAGCAAGAGCTTCAGGTAGGCTTGGAAATCCGGGTTGTCGTGCGGGGTGTAGAGGTTGAAATCCTTGTCCTCGTGCATGCCGTAGTGCTCGCTCCACCAGAATGGCTCGGTATCGCTGCGGTATGACTTGGAGTACCGCACGCGGCCCATCAGCTCCTGCATCTTGTCGGCGGTGGTTGCCTCGGCAAGGTGCTTCACCAGGTAGTCCGCGCGCTCAATGCCGTATGGGTGCAGGGTGTATTCGGGTTTCGTGAGCAGGTAGTTGGTGACCACACGGTGCTTGTCCGTCACATGCACTTGGTCATCGTGCATTTCCACCACCAGGGTTTCTTTGCCGTCGCTGATCATCCAGTGCAGCAGGACTCCCGGGGCCTTGTTGACCAGGTTGACCTTCTTGAGCAGTTCTGCGCCCTCCCGTGCAGTGCCCGCATGGTCCAGCACGTAGCGGCATACCTGGAAATAGCCGAGCTCCGGTGCGCCGGGGTTGGTGCCGCGGTCCGTCATCTTGCCGTCCATCGCGTCCGCCATCAGGGTGGAGCATGCCACCCCCTTCTCGTTCACGCCGTCCAGCATGAGGCTCGGCACGGTGGCGATAACGGCCGGATCCTTCATCTTGACCGGGTCCGCAAAGTCGCCGGGGTCTTCCCCGTTGATGGCCGGCATCACGCCGGGGGAGTAGAACGCCATGCCCAGGCTGGCGTAGTGGTCTGCCCCGCGCTCCGTCCACACCAGGGCATAGGGCGTGTTGTTCATGACGAAGTCCAGGTTGCGGCCCATAAGGTTGCCGTTCACCACGCTGGAGCAGCCGCCCGTGCGTTTGCCGACGGTGCCGGCGGCTGTGGCGGGATATGGTTCCATCGCGCCGGGCACCACACCCTGGCAGCGCAGGGCGTACAGGCCCTCCTGCACCTTCACGGGCTTCATCAGTTCTGCGGGTTTGGTGATTTCTCCCCTGCAAACGGGTGCGGCGGCTGCCTCTGCGGTGCATGCGGGTGCAGCTGCGTCCTGTGCCGCCGCGGGCGATATGCACGCCGCCAGCAGTGCCAGCGTGCAACCGTATTTGAATATGTTTCCGGTGGTCATGTGAATGCGTGATAACACTATCTTCCTTTTAGCACCCCGCGCGGCGGGAGTCAAGCTGATTGCGGACGCCACGCTCACAACGCCACGCTCCCGCGAGTGTCCCATGCGCTTTCATGGCGGAGAGCCTCTACTGTCCGGGAGCAAACAGGGAACCCGGTTTTGCGGGTGCGCGCCTAAAATATATGAAAAAATGCAAAAAAAGATTGTCTGAACTTCAGGTAGGTGCTAAAGTGTATGGCGACCCCACACAGGTCGTTTGATACACATACACATACACATCTTTATATGAAGACACATATACCTGCAAAATTAAGGAAGGCGCTTATTGCCGCCTTGTTCGCCGTTTCCGCCGTGGCGTACAACGCCCAGGCTGAATACAACGATGATTTCAACGTGGGTTCCGATGCTCGCAACTCTGTTACTGACACATATTTGGATGCAGATGCGCTCGGCTACGTCGATTTCACGTTCAGGGGGCTGGACCCCGTCCTTGGAACAGCGCATTTTACGCATTCCATTATCCCTGTGGACTACTACACGCGCCTCGTGGCAACGGTAGGCTCCAGTGGCAAGTATGAGTTTCACTCTCTGAAAGCTGACCAAGGGTGCGATCCGGAGTATGATATCCATACGGGCCAATACAGTGGCGAGGGAATGGGATACTATTCGACTTCTTGGAGCAACGGCAACATCACCATGACCGATGAGGCTGTGATGGAGGTGACTGCGTCCATCAGTGCTAACGGCGCCATCAACATCAACGGCGCCAGCCGCGTGACTGCGGGCAACCAGGTCACCGCCGGCGAAATCCAGCTCACCGGCTCCAGCCTGACCACAGGAAACATCTCCGTTTCCCAGAACGATCTTTGGGTACCGGGCGAAGATTCCATCAAGAGCTCTGGCGAGCTGAGCATCTCCGGCTCCAACGCGAACGTGACGGCAACGGGCACCGTGTCTGCCGTGGGCGCCGTGAACGTATCCCAGGGTGCCTATGTGAACGCCGACAAGGTTGCGGCAGGCGAAATCAATGTTAACGATTCCCGCCTGACCACAGGAAACATCTCCGTCTCCCAGAACGATCTTTGGGTAGCCGACGGGGATCCCATCGAGAGTTCCGGCGAGCTGAGCATCTCCGGCTCCAACGCGAACGTGACGGCAACGGGCACCGTGTCTGCCGTGGGCACCGTGAACGTATCCCAGGGTGCCTATCTGAACGCCGACAAGGTTGCGGCAGGTGAAATCAATGTTAACGATTCCAGCCTGACCGCCGGGAACATCACGGTCACCAAGAACTCTCTTTGGGTAGCCGGCGGGGATCCCATCGAGAGTTCCGGCGAGCTGAGCATCTCCGGCTCCAACGCGAACGTGACGGCAACGGGCATCGTGTCTGCAGCGGGCGGTGTGGCTGTGTCCCAGGGTGCCCATCTGAACGCCAGCAAGATTACCTCCAAGGTGACCGGCAATGCCGGCTATGTGCGCGCGCTGCCGAACCAGAACCTGACGGTTACCGGTGTTGTGGCGAGTGAAAAGACCCAGTACATCGTGGACAACGGGTACACCATCAGCCTGGGCGGCATCGGCGAATTGGTGAACGAGGGAACGGAAGACGAGCCGGTCATGGTGATGCACGGCAACGGCAACTATTTCGGCTACGGGGAGGACTCCAACAACATCAAGGCCGATGCCATTTACGTGATGGGCGACATCATTAGCGACAACAACTCTTTAGCCGCGCTCGGTAGCGCCGTGTATGACCACACGGAGGATATCGACAGCGCTGCCATCCGTGTGGACGGGTCGATTACCGGCAACGGCAATGAGCTCTTTGTCCGCGGCCAGGATGCGGCAGGCATTTGGGTTTCCCAAGACATCACCGGCGACCACAACGAACTGATTATCAACGACGGCGATATTCACGTTGGCGGCACGCTGGGCCGCACCAAGGATGGGGACAACGGAGCCGTTGGCAACAGCCTCGCAGCGGGAGACGACATCACCATCCACCAGCTTTCCGACAACGAAAACCTCAGCATCGATGCCTGGAACGGTGAGGTGACTGTTGAAAAGGCCTCCGAGGCCACGCTGCTCAACTCCCACATCACCGCAACGGACGATGTGGTGATTGCCGCCAGTGAGACGACGGGCTCCAACGCCAAGCTCAGGCTCATCAACACAGATGTAACCAGCGAGGATGGCGATATCACCGCCAACCAGGTTCTCGTGGTGGAAAACGGCACGCTTTCCGCAGAGAACGGCAATGTGACCGCAGTGGGTGTGGACGGCAAGGCCGCCACTGTGCACGCCATTGACCTGGAAGCCGGTAACATCAAGCTGGATGCCGATACAAGCTCAACAGCGGACGTTGTCCTCACGGGTGATATGACCAGCACGAAGGGCACCATCATCATCTCGAACTACAACGGTGCAGACCCGCGCGTGACCGTGGACGGTACCCAGCAGGCCCAGAGCATTCTTGACATTTCCAACAGCAACATGGCTGTGGGCGAAGACCAGAAGACCGTGAAGGGCGACATGAGCGTGGCCGGCTCCACGCTGACCGTGGGCGGCAACCAGGATTCTGCCAGGAAGCTCGACATTTCCTCCTCCACGGTGGACATTGCCGGTGACGAGAAAGCCGGCACGCGCCTGGGTGTGCACAGCAGCACCCTGACCGTGGGCGCTGACCAGACCGCCGGGACCAGCATGGCCATCGACTCCGGCAGCAAGGTGACGGTGGGTCATGTAGACGAGGAAACCGGCGAGCTCGTGGGCGGCAACCAGAAGGCCGGGATGAACATCAACATCGAGGATTCCGATGTGACCGTGCTGGCCGACCAGACTTCCACGGGTGGGTCCATCATCATCCGCGACCTTGATCCCACCAAGAGCCCCACCAAGGTGACGGTGAACGGCGACCAGAAGGCCAAGACGGACATCACGGCCTCCGGCGCCGAGCTGACAGTCGGCATCATCGAGAAAATCGAGGATGAGGAAACCGGTGAAATCACCTACGAGCTCCACGGCGGCAACCAGACCGCGGAAACGGGTGACATCAGCCTCTCCAACGCAAAGGTTGCCATTTTGGGCCACCAGGATGCAACGGAAGGCAACATCTCCATCACCGACGGCACCACGCTGAAGGTGGGTGCGGTGGCTGAGGACGGCGAAATTGTGCAGGAGAGCAATCAGACTGCCAAGGGGAACATTACCATCTCGGATTCCGATGTGACCGTGCTGGGCGACCAGACTTCCACGGAGGGTTCCATCGCCATCACTGACCTTGATGCCACCAAGAACCCCACCAAGGTGGCGGTGAACGGCAACCAGAAGGCCAAGACGGACATCACGGCCTCCGGCGCCGAGCTGACAGTCGGCATCATCGAGGAAATCGAGGATGAGGAAACCGGCGAAATCACCTACGAGCTCCACGGCGGCAACCAGACCGCGGAAACGGGTGACATCAGCCTCTCCAACGCAAAGGTTGCCATTTTGGGCCACCAGGATGCAATGGAAGGCAGCATCTCTGTCATCAACGGCAGCACGCTGATGGTGGGTGCGATGACCGAGGACGGCGAAATCGTGCAGGAGAGCAACCAGACTGCCAAGAAGAACATCACCATCACCGATTCTGATGTAACGGTACTGGGCGACCAGACGGCCACCACCGGCAAGATTGCCATCAGCGTGACTGATCCCGAGCTGAATTCCGCCACAGTGACCGTGAATGGCGACCAGCTGGCCGGCAACGGCATCTCTGTGGATGACGCCACGCTGACCGTGGGCACCATTGAGGAGACCATGACCCCGTGGGGCTGGCCCGTCTATACGCTCCACGGCGGCAACCAGACCGCAGAGACGGGTGACATCACCATCAGCCATTCCGATGTGAACGTTCTGGGAGACCAGACGGCTGAAACAGGTGCAATCTCCGTCACCAAGGGTTCTGATTTGACCGTGGGCTGCCTGGATCCGAACGGCTTCCTGCTGCATGCGGGCAACCAGACCGCAGACACGGATATCACCATCTCGGATTCCGATGTGAAGGTGCTGGGCGACCAGACGGCCACTACCGGCAAGATTGCCATCAGCGTGACCGATCCCGAGCTGTATTCCGCCACGGTGACCGTGGATGGCAACCAGCTGGCCGGCAACGGCATCTCTGTGGATGATTCCACGCTGACCGTGGGCGTTGTCAGGGAATTCACGGACATGTGGGGTAACAAGTACTCCTGGCTCAACGGCGGCAACCAGACTGCGGAAACGGGTGACATCAACATCACCAACTCCACGGTGGACATTCTGGGCCATCAGGAGGCAACGGCAGGTTCCATCGGCGTATTCAACAGCGAGCTCATGGTGGGCGCAATAGATTCCGATGGCGAGATTGTGCAAGCGAGCAACCAGACCGCCAATCAGGACATCGAGATTGTGGATTCTTATGTGAATGTGCTGGGTAACCAGATTGCCGAGCAGGGCCGCATAGCCATTCAATCCACCGGGATAGAAGGCACCACGCCGTCCGAGGTGATCATTGGTGGCGAGCAGACCGCCCACACGGACATCATCGTCACGGATTCCACGCTGACCGTGGGCACCATCGAGACAATCGAGGATGAGGAAACCGGTGAAATCACCTACGAGCTCAGCGGCGGCAACCAGACCGCAGAGACGGGCGACATCCGCATCGATGGCTCCATCGCTGATATCCTGGGGCACCAGGAGGCAGAGGCCGGTTCCATCTACGTTACCGGCGGCAGTGAGCTGACGGTGGGCGCGATGACTGAGGACGGCGAAATTGTGCAGGAGAGCGACCAGCTTGCCCAGCAGGATATCAAGATTGTTGATTCCCTGGTGCATGTGTTGGGCAACGAGACAGCCACCGAGGGCTCGATCGTCATCACCGTTGGTGAAGACGGCATTGCTCCCGTGGTGACGATTGACGGCGACCAGGAGGCCGGGGACAGCATCCTCACCTTCGGTGCCGACCTGACCGTGGGCTATATCGAGGAAATCGAGGATGAGGAAACCGGCGAAATCACCTACGAGTTGCACGGCGGCAACCAGACGGCTGACAACGGCAACATCGGCATCGTCGCTACAGAAGCGACCGTGTACGGCAACGTGACGGCCACGGGTGAGGACCGGGGCCTGGTGTTCGTGCTGGACAGCACCTATGATGTAGGCACCTCGCTGACGGCCAACGAACTCTCCATCGGCACGTTGTTTGACACGAATGCCTCTGTGGTGACCATCAACCTGAACAGCGCGACTGTGGAGGGCGAGCCGCTCGAGACGGTGCTGGATGTGGATACCTTGAAGGTAAGCAAGGACAGCACCCTCCACACCGGCAACGTGAAGATGGATGAGACCGATGTCACCATTAAGGGCGCCGTGGAAGTTGGCGTGAAGGACGAAGACCCGGAGAAGGCCATTGCCGCCAACTGGGATACGGAGGGTTCCCACCTTATTACCGGTGAGGATGCCAGCCTGAAGGCAAACGGCAATATCCGCATTGCCGCCGTGCAGGATGGTGATACCATCGTTGTCAACGATGGTGCCAGGGTGGCCGCTACAGGTGATGTCACCATCGAAGGTTTGGCAGATGCCTTGGCCCAGGTGGACAATGCACATGTCGTCGCCAAGGGAGACGTCACCTTCTCCAACGCCGTGCTCAGCAACAACGCCAAGCCCCAGATCAGGTCCACGGAGGGCGATATCGTGCTCAAGGACCGGGTGGAAATCTCCGATACGCAGCTGAACATCCTGGCTCCGGAAGGAACGCAGCCCGGCTCCATTGTGGTGGAGAAGGGTGCCGACGTGCAGCTGTACCAGGGCACGGTGAACGTGTTCAACGGCGCGCTTGCCGGTACCGGCACCGTGACTGCCAACGATGAGAACCTGGTGATCAGCTATGATTCCCCGGACTTCAACGGCACCATCAACATGGTGCGCGACAACGAGCAGACGCTCTACATCGCCAGCAAGGGCGTGGGTGACAAGGCCACCCTCTCCATGCAGAAGGGCAGCTCCCTGGGAACGATTGTGGGTGGCCAGGACGCCAACTTGGGCAATGTGGTGACCACGGATGGTTCCCACATCCAGATGAACGCTGTGGACAAGGGTAACCGCACCACCGCCACCAGCCTCAACCTGACGGCGGGCACCACCTACGAGCTCTTTGCCTCCACGGATGACACCACAGGCGCCCTGCTGGCCGACACCATCACCGTGTCCAACGGCATCAACGCCAACGGAGCCCGCGTGCGCGTCCACTCCGATACACCGCTTGAGTCTCTCGCAGACGGCTCCCGCTTTACCATTGCCGGCGGTACCGTGGTGAGCGGCTTCAACGAGGATGTGCTCTACGACATGGTGAAGCCCGATCCCACGGCCAAGAGAACCGCTCGCGCCCTGCAGACCCGCAACATGCATGTGGAGCACACCGCCCACGGCGCGGACCTGGTGGTGAGCGTGAACTACAAGGGCATTGACGACCGCAACACAAACGCGGTTGCCGTGCGCGATGTCATCCTGCCGCTTGACGTGGCCGCGGATCACCGCCCCGGTAAGCTGGCCGGCTCTGCAAGTGAGCTGGACCATGTGCTGGACGCCCTGGACTACACCCGCAGCGGTGCTGATGCCCGCGAGGGCCTGCTGAGCCTTTCCGGCGCGGCCAACCTCATTGTGTCCAACATGATGATGGATGCCTCCCGCCACCACCTCAGCGACCTGCGCGACCACATGAAGGCACCTGTGTGCACAGACACCCGCAAGACCAAGGGCAACGTCTGGGCAGCCTACATCGGCGGTTACGACCACATCGGCGGGGATGAGAACATGCACGCCTACTCCCACAGCTACCAGGGTGCCCTGGTGGGCGGAGACTACGCCGTGAACTGCAACTGGGCCGTGGGTCTGAGCCTGGGCTACCAGAAGTCCATTGCCCGCACGGAAGGTACCCGCGCGGATGCAGACGCCATCAGCGGCGACCTGTACGCCGTGGGCCGCACCGGCAAGTACACCCACCGCTTCAGCATGGGCCTGACCTCCTACAGCACGGATGTGAAGCGCGGCACGCGCATTGCCGCCGCGGGTCACACCTACTACGGCCAGAGCACCGGCAGCGCGGACGGCATGTCCTGGAACTTCGGTTACCAGCTCAGTCGGGACTTCACCATCAACCAGGTGAGCACCATCACCCCCTACCTGGCCGTGGACGTGGCGCTGCAGCGCATCGACACGCTCAACGAGAAGGGCCAGGGAGACGCCAGCGTGGTGACGGACTACGAGGACTTCGTGCAGACGGATGCCGCGCTGGGTGTGGCATACTCGCACACCTTCACGTCCTTCAACCGCCAGACGGGTGTGTTCTCCTTGAATCTTGCCGCGCACGGCGAGTTCAGCGAGCACCGCGCCACCGCCAAGAACCACTTTGCGGGATATGCGGACACTTGGAAGACACGCAGCATGAAGCGCGCGCCGTTCTACGGTGAAGTTGGCGCAGATGTGATTGTGCCCTTCGGCCAGCACATCTCCGGCACGGCCGGTGTGAACTTCGAGTTCTCCGCAGACCGCACATTCGTGGGCGGCCATGCCGGCGTGAACTACAGGTTCTAATCCGCCTGCAAGGCAGCAACATTCCGCCCCCGCACCTTTTTTCAGGTGCGGGGGCGCTTTATTTCCTTGCCATGTGAAAGGGATAGGGGTATTTTCAGAGCATGATGAATTGGGTATACGGTATTGGACTGACAGTAGCCTCCGCCATGGTGTGCATGGCGGCCACGGATCTTGCAGAGCCTGTGAAGAGCGGTGAGCTCTGGAAGCTGGACAAGCAGGAGCTCAACCAAAAGTACATGGGCGGCGTGCGATATTCCCCAGTGGATGACAACACCGTGCGTGTGCAAGCGCGCGGCGCGCTTACCATCGGCAAAATCGCTCCCGCGGAAATGGTCTTCAAATGGAATGGTGACCACCTCGGCAGCATCCAGATTATCATCTACAACAAGGGTGATGACGGCGCGCTGGACCAGAATGCCTTCGAGTCACGCGTGCAAAACTCCGTGGATGCCGTGGAGCAGGTGGTGGGCATGCCCGGCAAGCCCGCCAAGGTCTCCGAGAAGGAAACAGGTATCAAGACCCGCGCCTGGGACTGGGAGTGGGAAGGCGGCGCCATTCACCTGGACAGCGGCTCCACGGGCGGAGCCTCCAAGAACAAGAAGAAGCCCGGAGCCCCCTTCACCGCGGAATTCATCCGCATGAACCTGGGCCCGGATGCCGCCGCCATTGAGACCGGCGGCGCGCGTGATGCCGTGGCCCACAGCGAAATCCGCAAGAATGTGCACCATGAGGAGAACGGAGACGTGTGGATTGACAACGTACCCATGGTGGACCAGGGAGACAAGGGCTACTGCGTGCCCGCCTCCATCTCCCGCGTCTTCGCCTACTACGGCATGGACGGCGTGGACCAGCACGCCCTCGCGGCCATCTGCGGCAGCTCCGGCGACCAGGGCACCCGAACCGACAACATGGAGGAATCCATGAAGCAGATCTGCAAGAAATTCCCCATCCGCATCGTGAACCTGGAGTCCAAGAAGAACAAGGACTACACCACCTTCATCATGGATCTTATCGCCAAGTACAACAAGGCCGCCAAGACCATGGGCAAGGAGGCCATCTCCGAGCAGCAGGGCTCCAACTTCTTTGACCTGGCAGACCCGGATGTGCTGCTGAAGGCGCGTGCCGGCAGGGGGGCGGATGTCAGCAAGTGGATGGGTGATATCAGCAAGCAGATCAACACCGGCATCCCCGTGCTGTGGTGCGTGACGCTGGGCATCTACAAGGAATCCGTACCGCTGCCCCAGGGCCGCGGAGGCCACATGCGCCTCATCATCGGATACAATAAGGCGGAGAAGACCATCATCTACACCGATTCCTGGGGCGCCGGCCATGAGAAGAAGAGCATGCCCGCCGCAGAGGCCATGTCCATGACCTCCTCCCGCTATGTGCTGAGACGATAGGGGTCTCCCCGCAACGTTTCTCCCGGCGGACGCTGCCAAAGGCGTCCGCCGTTTTTATGCGGAGATTACTTGATCATCTCCGCGGTAATCTTGTAACTGGCGCCGCAGCGGGGACAGGAGGCCACTATGTAGCCCTGCTCGGAGATTTCATCTGCAAAGTCTTTCTTGAGGCTGCGGATGACGGGCAGGAGCTTGTCCACGGTACAGCCGCAGCGGAACTGGAAGCGGCGGCTCTCCAGCCGCTTGGTCTGTTCCGCCTCCGTGATGGCGGCCACGTGGTCTGCGGTGAGCTCGGTGAGCCAGTCGTGGTCTGCATCCGGCTGGGCGGTGAGCAGGGCGTAGCGGTCGTTGCCGAGGTCGAACGCGCGCGCGGCGCGCTGCTCGCTCTGGCGGTAGAAGGATTCCACCCAATCCTCCGCACGCGTGCCCTCCAGGGTGATGACGGAGGTTTGGGGCTCCTTGCCCTGGCGGATGATTTGCGCGTAGAGCATATCCCGCTCCGGTTCGCGCACGTTTTCGCGGAAGGCGCGGCCCACCACGGATTCATCCGTTGCGGCACCGGAGACGAAGTAGTTGGCGAGGCGGGGGGAGCGCACGTTGAAGGTCCAGGCGTGGTATTCCTGCCAGGGACGCGCGGTGAGGTGCAGGGTGAAGAAGGCGAGCAGCTGCTTGAGGGTGAAATCCTCCTGCTGCTCGTTGCGCAGGCCGTTCTTCTGCAGGTGCAGGTAGTAGTCCACAAAGAGCGGGGAGAAATCCGCCTGCAGCAGCAGGCAGTTGCGCCCGCGCACGTAGATGGATTCCACGGTGGTGAATTCCGGTATGTCCTGGTCCATGGCGTTGTGGGGTTAGCGGATGCCGCAGCGCTTCAGCAGGGCGGTGCTGTCGGGGTCGCGGTGCATGAAGGAGCGGAAGAGCTCCGCGGCGGGCTGGGAGTTGCCCTGGGAGAGGATGCAGCGGCGGAAATCACGCCCGGTTTGGGGGTTGAAGATACCTTCATGGGCAAAGCGGGAGAAGGCATCCGCCTCCAGCACTTCCGCCCACTTGTAGGAGTAGTAGCCGGCCTCGTACCCGCCGTCGAAGATGTGGGAGAAGGCGCGCAGCATGGTGTACCCGGTTTCCGTGGTGGGCACGCGGTAGTCGTCCAGTATTTCGCGGTCTGCCTCCTCCAGGTCGGAGCCCAGGTAGCGCTCGGTGTGGGTGTGGAGCTCCAGGTCCAGCTTGCCGAAGCAGAGCTGTCGCATAAAGAAGGAGGCTGCGCCGTAGTTGCGGGCGGCAAGCATCTTCTCCTTCAGTTCGGCGGGCATGAGCTCCCCGGTTTCCCAGTGGCGGGCGTAGCGGTCGATGGCCTCCGCCTCCCAGGTCCAGTTCTCGTTGATCTGGCTGGGCAGCTCCACAAAGTCCCAGGCGGTGTTGCAGCCGCCGAGCGAGCGCACCTCCACATCGCTGAGGATTTGGTGCATCAGGTGGCCGAATTCGTGGAAGACGGTTTCCACCTCCATGTGGGAGAGCAGGGCGGGCTTGCCGCCCACAGGCTTGCTGAGGTTGCCGCACATGAAGGCCAGGTGCGGGATGCGCGGGTGGCCGTCCTGCGCGGGCAGGCCGGTGGAGAGTGGCTCCATCCACGCGCCGGCGCGCTTGGAATCGCGCGGGTGCCAATCTGTGTAGAACGAGCCCAGGTGCTCGCCCGTCTCCTCATCGTGCACCTCGAAGAACAGCACCTCCGGGTGCCACACCTCCACCTGGCCGGGGGCGGGGCTTTCCCCCTCCTTCAGGCACACGGTGGGGCGCTGCGTGAAGCGGATGCCGTACAGACCGGCGTAGATGGAGAACATGCCCTCCAGCACGTTCTGCATGGAGTAGTACGGGCGCAGGCTCTCCGTGTCGAAATCGTACAGCGCCTTGCGGCGCTTCTCGCTCCAGTAGGAGATGTCCCACGGGTTCATGGCGGGAATTTCCCTGCCGGTCTGCTCCTCTGCGTATTTGCGGATGGCTTCCTGCTCCGCCACAAAGGCCTCCTTTACCTCGTCGTGCAGGTCGTCTATAAAGCGGAGGGCGGCCTTGCCGCTGCCGGCCATACGGCGGCTGGTCACATAGTCCGCCATGCAGTTGTAGCCGAGCATCTGCGCCTTTTCCGCACGCAGCTCCAGAATGCTCTGGATGAGCGGCGCGGTGTCGTATTCCCCGGTGCCGATGGCGTTTTTGGCGCGCCACACGCGCTCGCGCAGGGCCTCGTTGTCTGCAAAGGTGAGCACGGGCTGCACAGAGGTGAACTGCAGGGTGAAGCGCCACTGCGGGGCCTCTTCCGTGCCGTAGCCCTTGGCCAGGGCATCGTGCCGCGCATTCTCGCGCGCGGATTCCGGCAGGCCGGAGAGCTCAGCCTCGTCCGCCGTCACGTATTCCCAGGCGTTGGTGGCATCCAGCACGCGCTCGCCGAACTGCTGGGATGCCTGGGCCAGCTCTGTGGAAAGCTCCGCGAAGCGCAGCTTCTGCTCATCGTCCAATTCTGCACCGCTCTCGCGGAAATCGGCCAATGTTTCACTGATGAAACGCTGTTTCACAGGAGAAATCTCTTCTACCCAAGGCTGTTCGGAGGCCTCTTTCAGCACGGTGTAGAGGCGCGGGTTGAGGGAAACGCTGCTGGAGTACGCCACCACTTCCGGCATGAGCTCTGTTATGACCTCGCGGATGGCGGGGGAGTCCATTACCGAGCGCAGGTGGTTCAGGCGGAGCCAGCCGCGCATAAGCTCCTCCCCGGATGCCTCCAGCGCGGCAAAGGTGTTTTCGTAGGTGGGCTCCGTCACCTTGCAGATGTCCTCCACAGCGGCCTTGGCATGTTCAATCGCCAGACGGATGTCTGTGCGCGCCCTCTCCGGTGTCAGCAGGCTCCACGCCACATCCAGCGTATCTTCCAAAAACGGGTGTTCTCTCATATTGCCGTTCATCATACCAGCACCGCCCCGCCGCGTCAAGGTGCTATGTGCGCGGCGGGTCCGCCCGCGCGAGTCATCGTGCCACATGTCATGTTGTCTCAACTCGTCCGTATGCGACTTTTGTCGGAACGTGAACGCTTTTTTTCTTGCCATGCCGTGGCACCGGGAGTAAGATTCCCGCAAGCGGGTTCCCCCGGCACATTCCAGCGGCGGGGCCTCGTTTCTGAAACGCTAGATATTCCACATTCAACATCTCCCAATACTATGGCCAACCTGAATAAAGTCATGCTTATCGGCAACCTGACAGCCGATCCCGAAGTGCGTCCCACACAGAGCGGCGTGGCGCTCACCGAGCTCCGCCTCGCCGTGAACCGCGTGCTCTCCGGCCGCAACGACGGCGAGCGCCGCGAGGAAACCACCTTCCTGGATGTCACCTGCTGGAACCGCACGGCGGAAGTGGCCGCGCAGTACCTTGCCAAGGGGCGTTCCGTGTACATTGAGGGGCGCCTGCAGCAGGACACCTGGGAGGATAAGCAGACCGGGCAGCGCCGCAGCAGGATCCGCGTGGTGGCGGAAAACCTGCAGATCCTGGACCGCCGAGAGGGCGGTGCCCCGCAGGGCGGCAACGGCGGCGGCTACCAGCAGCGCAGCAACAACTACGGCGGCGGCTACCAGCAGCGCCAGGGCGGCTACCAGCAACGCCAAGGGGGGTATCCCCAGCAGGGCGGCTACCAGCAGCAGGCTCCCGCGCCGCAGCAAGCCCCTGCCCCGCAGCCGCAGGCTCCCGCCCCCCTGCCCAACGAGGCTGACGACGACATTCCGTTCTGATGCGGGGTAGCGCCCGCCGCACCGCCATGCCGCGCAAACCGCAGGATCACCACACCCGCAAGCGCCGCACCGCCACACCGGCGGCGCCGCGCTTTCAGGCCGTCATTTTCCTGGGTGCCAGCGCCGTCTCCATGATGGTGGCGGAAACCACCCCCCAGGGCAACCGCGTGGTGGATGTGCTCTCCCAGCCCGTCAACCTCGCGCAGGACGTCTTCAACGG
>JAZUGI010000103.1:0-24239 GCA_045641125.1 Akkermansia sp. | reverse complement strand
GCCGCCATGAACGGGCCGATGAAGTTCACCAGGTCGTTCCCCGCAAAGGAGAGCGCCAGGGAGAAGGAGCCGCCCAGCACGGGGAGACGCAGCGTGTTCACGCGGCACACGTACTGCAGGAACGCCGCGAGCACCACCCAGAACAGGAACGCGCAGCACATGAAGGGCAGCACGTGGGCTTTCAGCATGGCAAAGGTGGGCGTGTCCGCCACCAGGGGGCTGTTGGCAAGCCCCTTGAAGATGGCAAAGTAGGTGATGCAGGTGAATGCCGTGCCGCACCACAGCGGCCCTATCTTGCGGTACATGCGCGCGTAGCGGAAGGTGAGCACCAGGCGGGACACCCACATGACCGCCGAGCCCAGCACGAACGCACATGCCACGGAGCCGAAGATGGCCAGCACGATCTGGAACGCCTTGTCTGCGCGGATATAGTTGGCGATGCCGTGCACGCGGTCCACCAGCGTGCTGTCGTACGCCGCCATGCCCAGTCCCGCGCCCAGCAGCGCAAACACCAGCACCACCGTGGTGGAGGTGGGGAGCCGCAGCACATAGAAAATCTCCATTAAAACAATGTTGGCCACCATCACCGCCAGATACAGCAGCATCATGTCGTGGAAGGTGAACAGGGAGGGGTCGAACATGTTGTTGCGCGCCACGCCCATCATGCCGCTGGAGAAGGAGGCCCCCAGCACCACTCCCACGGAGGCGATGGTGACCACCACCCGTCTCTTGGCCGCCTGACAGCCCACCGCCGAGTTCAGGAAATTGCAGGCATCATTGCTCACGCCCACAATCAGACCAGACACGGATAACACGGCGAGCATGCCGATTATCACATAATATATGGCATCCATAATATCGATGCTTTTCTAGCACCGTTACGGAAATTTTTCAAGGATAAACACCGCAAGCCACTGCGGTTTTTCAGTACTCCGATTTGTAAATGTCCCTATAGTTGTACTTGTCAACGGGGTCCTTTTCCGTTTCGCTGCCGTCTGCCGGTTGGATATCGCCGGGCTTGAAGGAGAGGAGCACCTTGTTCTTGGTCTTTCCGATAGCCTTCATGCCCTGGCTGATATGCTGGTCAAGCTCGTTGCTGAAGGCCCAAAGCTGGGGGATGGCTTCCTTGTATTTCTGGATGGCTTCCTGCGAGTTCTTGACCACGATGAGGTCCAGGTTCTTCAGGCCGGAGCCGTAATCCCCGCCGGAATGGGTCTCTGTGGGCTCCACCCCGTACTTTTTGGCAACGCCGTACAGCTTCTTGCGCAAGGTGGTGATGTTGTTGCGCGAGTACTTGATCTTGGCATCCACCGCGCGTTTGGTCTTCACCAGCAGGATGGTGTTTTTGAGAACCTTCTTTTTGGCGGCTCCGTCCTTCTTGCCGTCTTTTTTCTCTTTGGGGGTGGCATCCTGCTTCGGTTCCTCCGCATCGGCAGCGGCGGACTCCGGGGCAGGGGTGTCATCTGCTGCGGGCTCCTCGGGTTGCGGTGTTTCCGGCGCGGGTTCCGCGGTGGGCTCCGCGGCTTCCTCTCCCGCCTTTTCCTCTTCCAAGTCCGCATCCCACTCTTCATCCATGAGCTTCTGGGCCTCGGTGGTCTGGCGGGCAAAGTCTGCGCCGTAGAGTTTGGTCATCTCCTCTGCCGTGAGTCCCAGCGCAGTGGCCGCAGAGACGGGGCTTGTGCAGTACAGGACCGCGCACATGGCAAGAATCATGATTTCGCGCATTTTCATATGTCTTTCATTCTACAGGACAAGGCGGGGAGACGCAAGATAAATCAACGCCCAGCCGTCAAAATCCGGTTGGGCGCTGGAGTTGTCCGCCTGCGCTGGCGATGGCGGGGTGGCGTTCAGTCTTGCACAGGTGCTGCGCCGTTGTTTTCCTGGTATGCGGGGGACTTGAAGCGCTCAAAGACGGCGCGCGGGTTTTCCGGGGTTTGGCGCAGGGCGGCGTATATCTGGTCACGCATCTCCATGGCGGCCTGCAGGGCGGCCTCCTCTGTGCCGTACTGGCGGTCGGAGAAGTATTTGGTGAACTGGTTCCACTTGCGGCAGATGCTGAGCCTCCAGCCTTGGAATGATGTTGTCTCGTACGTGTACCTGGTGATGTTGCGGTGGGTCATGGTATTTGATTCCTTGTTTTGTTCTGTGCCCGCACAGAACGGGTATCCGCGCAGGGCGTATATAACATGCCACAGCCCGCATGCCGCGCGCAATCTAACAAAATAATTGTTAGTGGCGGTACTCAAAAGGCCGTCCACCTTGCGGTGGACGGCCTTGAAAGATAGGAAAGCCTGCGGGCTTTACTTCTCGCTCAGGGAGCCGATGCCGGGCAGCACCTTGCCCTCCAGCAGTTCCAGGGAGGCGCCGCCGCCCGTGGAGCAGAAGGAAAGCTTGTCTGCCACCTTGAACTTCTTGGCTGCCGTCACGGAGTCGCCGCCGCCCACAATGGACACGCAGTCGCTCTCTGCCAGGCATTCGGCGATGGCCTTGGTGCCCTTGGAGAAGGAATCCAGCTCGAACACGCCCAGCGGGCCGTTCCAGAGCACGGTCTTGGCGGTCTTGAGCACCTCGCAGAACTCTTCGATGGCCTTGTCGCCGATGTCGATGCCCATACCGCCTTCCGGCATGGAGGCACCCTCTGCCCAAAGGCCGGTGCAGTGCGTTTCGGCACCCTCCTCGAACTTGTAGGCGTAGCGGGTATCGGCCGGCAGGATGAACTTCACGCCGCGGGCCTTGGCATCTGCCAGAATCTGGTTGGCCAGGTCCAGCTTGTCCTCCTCAATCTTGGAGGCTCCCACATTTTTGCCCTGGGCGGCCAGGAAGGTGTTGGCCATGGCACCGCCGATGATGAAGGTCTGGCTCTTCTCCATGAGCTTGGAGAGCACCTGAATCTTGTCGGACACCTTGGCGCCGCCCATGATGACGACGAAGGGCTGCTCCGGGGTCTCCAGCTTGCCCTCCAGGTATTCGAGCTCATGCTCGATGAGGAAGCCCATGGCGGACTTCTCCGCGTAGTGGGTGACACCCTCCGTGGAGGCGTGGGCGCGGTGGGCAGAGCCGAACGCATCGTTCACATACAGCTTGGCGTTGCCCAGCAGGGCCTTGGCAAACTCGGGGTCGTTCTTCTTCTCCTTCTTGTCGAAGCGCACGTTGTCCAGCAGCAGCACATCACCGTCCTTCAGGGCGGCGCGGGCGGCCGTGGCGGCCTCGCCGATGGTTTCCGGCACAAAGGCCACGGGCTTGCCCAGGTGGCCGGCCAGGCATTCGGCGGCAGCCTTCAGGGAGAAAGCCTCCTCGTACCCGGTACCCTCGGGGCGGCCCAGGTGGGAGCAGAGCACCAGGCGGGCACCCTTCTCCAGCAGGTACTTGATGGTGGGAAGGGCAGCCACGATACGGGCATCGTTCGTGATGGCACCATCCTTCATGGGAACGTTGAAGTCCACGCGCATGAGGACTTCCTGACCGGCGACCTCCAGGTCGCGAACTGTGAGTTTAGCCATATTCTTATCTGGTTTTTTGGGTTATAAGGGGGCGGGAAGGGCGAGATGCACACCCGCGCGCCGCGAGTTTACCCCCAACTCTTCCGCATTTCAAGGCAAATCAATGCCGTGAGCCGCTTTCTCCCTAAAAAATGGCAAAATTACGCGTTTTTACGGGGAGAAAAGCGGGTGCCGGCGGAGGGGGTGGTCAATTTTTCGGCGGGGTGAAGGGATTATCCGCGCCGGGCAGGGGCTTGATGTAGAGGTCCTGCTGCGGGAAGGGGATCTCGATTCCGTTTTCGTTGAAGGTCTTGTAGATGGCCTCTCGCACGCGGGAGAGGACGGTCATCTTGGAGGTGACGGGCACCCATACCCAAATGGTGAGCACGACGGAGCTGTCGGCGAATTCGCTGAGGGTGACAGAGCTTGGGTGCTGCGGTGAGAGGCCGGGCAGGCGGCGCAGGGCCGTGAGGATGAGGCGGCGCGCGTATGCTACATCCGTGCCGTAGGTGACGCCGATTTCCACCTTGCATTTTTCAAACTGGTGGTTTCTGGTGAGGTTGTTGAAGTTCTGGTTGAAGAGCTGCGCGTTCTGGAAGCAGATGACGGAGCCTGTGAGCGTTTCCAGCGTGGTGGTGCGGTAGCCGATGTTCGCCACCTTGCCGCGGATGCCGTCGCACTCCACCATGTCACCCGGGCGCATGCGGCCCAGCATGAGCGAGATGCCGCAGATCAGGTTCTCGATGGTGTCCTTCAAGCCGATGCCCACACCCACGGACATGCCGCCCATCACCACCAGCATGGAGTTGTAGTCCGCATCCAGCAGGTTGAGAGAGAAGATGATGAAGCTGGACCACAGCAGCAGCGCCGCCAGTGTCATGAACGTTTGGCTGCGCCCGGCATCCATCTTGTCCCCGTATATCATCACAATGGTCTGGCGCGCCACCTGGATGACGCAGTTGAGAGCGATGCCCACGGAGAAGATGAGGATGATGGAATCACCGGAAACGGTGCGGATAAAGCCGTCCAAGTGGTGCGGCACACCCATCCATGAGCGCAGGAAGTGCGCCAGGTCGAAGCACTCGGAGGACCAGCGCAGGCCGTACCAGATGAGCAGGAGGAAGATGAGGGGCTGCACCATGTTGGAGACGATGAGGCGCAGCCACACGTTGATGTAGTGGTGGTAGTTCTTGAAGTGGCGGGTGGCGGCTACGCGGCGGCATGCCAGTTTGGTGGCCTTGGAGATGGCGGACATGAGCATGATGTTGGCAATCATCACATACCAGGACAGCTCAAAGAGGATGTAGATGTAGTAGTAGCCCGCGTAGCACACGAACACGCCCACCGCCATGATGAAGATGCTCAGCACCGCAAACACGCGCGCGGAGATGCGCAGGTTGTCGATGCGGTTCAGGAAGCGTATGAACATCCAGATTGCGCAGGCTGCAAAGAAGATGCTGGAGGTCATGGCCACGATGAAGCTCGAGCACATCATCACGCAGTACAAGATGCACAGCAGGTTGAGCACGAACAGCGGCTCGAACAAGCGGATGCCGCTCAGAACGCGCCGGGAATTCAGGCACACCGTCATGGAGCCGAACAGCAGCGCGGAGATGAGCATGAACTCTCCCATGTCCGCCAGGTGGTTGCTCAGGTAGGCCGGCTGCACAAAGGCCCCGTATACCAAGAGGCCGATGCCCATCACCACGCAAGCCAGCGGCAGCATGGCGGCATGCAGGCGTTTGTGGCTGATATGGCGCAGGCGCTGCCTGCGGCAGTACAGCCACGCGCACCGGCACAACAGCATGGCTGCCGCCAGCAGCACCAGGAAGAAGACGCCCGCGCGCCGCAGGGAGCTGGCGAAGGCGGTGTCGTACGGGTCTACGTAGTTGTTGTAAAGCGCCTTGCCCAGGTAGAGCCAGGTGGTAAGGTAGTCACCCGTGTTGTCCATCTTGCGGTAGGGATGGGATGGGTCCCAGAGGCTCATGGCAATGCGTGCTGCCAGGCGGCCCTCCACCTTCTGTTCCTCCTCCACGGAGAATTTTCCCGTCACATCCACATCGGTTCCGTAGGCCTTGGCCTCCTCCACGGCCTTCTCCAGGAAGGCGGCGTGTCGGTCGTCCGTGGCGCCGGCTTCAGATCCCATCTGCTGCGCCTTCTCTATGGTGGAGGCTTCCTCCTTGGCACCTTCCTTTTTGGTTGGTTTTGCGGCGTTTGCCTTCTCTTTCTTCTTGTCCTCCGCCTGCTTTTTCTCGCTGAAGTCGATTACCTTTTTCAGGTCGATGGGCGTGTGGTCTGCGGAGAAGTAGGCATAGCGCTCCACCTGGGAGCCGTTGGCGTAGAGGTCCAGCTTGCGGATTTTCTCTGTGATGTCGTTGAATCGCTTTTCCGCGCCCAGCATTCCCTTGTGCAGGGCCTTGTAGGTCTTTTCCAGCTCGGAGCAGTCGTGCAGGGCAGTCTTGAGCTGCTCCTTTTCCTGGGCGGATAGCTTGGCGGTGTTGATTTCCCGCATGGTCTGCGCCAGGAAGCCGTAGCGCTGGATGGCCATCTCCATGCGCAGGCGCGTGCGCACCAGGGGGAAGTTGCCGCTGGTGCAACGCTGGCGCAGCTCCGCTATCTCGCGGCAGTAGTGGGTGAGGTAGAAAAAGTTGTTGTAGTCCTGGTAGTAGACGGCAATGCGCAGCTCCTCGTACTTCTTCTCCAGGTCATCCAGCGTTTTTTCCGCCATGGTGCGCTGGGCGTTGAGCAGCAGCTGCAGCTTGTCGTTGCGTTGGCTTTCCCGCGCCATCGCGCGCTGTATCGTCTCCAGCGTCAAATCGGAGGTGTAGTCGATTTCGTCCTCCTCGCCCCGGACGGTGGTGAACAAACATGCAAAGACCAACAGAAGGCTTGTCAACAAATGGAATAGGCTTTTGCTCATAACGACGTTCCGCCCTGCTTATAGCGGGAAACCTCCCTTTTGTCAAGGTCGTTGCAGAATCCCCCCCGGGGGGGCTCCATGCGCTTCCCCCAAAAAGAATCCGCGCCGCGCAGAGCGATGGGCTCATGCGCGGCGCAGACCAACTTACTACCTATGAAACTCGGCCTTCCTGTCAAGCGGGCTGCAAATGCTCTCTCCTTCATTCGCAACCGGAAGAACCGATGCAGGGTAGACTCCACCCACTGCCCAAGTGTTCAATTTTTTCGCGGCGCCTTCTGGCAGAGGATGATAACCGCTCCGTCCGGCGTGTTGTTCTATGTTGATAATGGGTGTTTTGTGAAACGATGACAAAAAATGCAAAAAATCAACATTTGGGGCTTCTTGTGGCTTAATAGGGGAGGAAGCGACTAAGTTGCTGTTCCTTGCGCCGTGTCGAATCCCACTGGTCACCCGCAAAAAAAAGACCCGCCATCAGGCGGGTCTTTTTGTAAGGGTCGTCAATGGGAGTCGAAAACCTCCACGTTCTATAAACCATTTAATACTAAACCTTTATAAAAACAATCTTGCAAATAAAAACCTAAATTCGAGTGTATGCTCTGGCGAGTAGGTCGGTATACCGTGAAGTCCCGGCACCACAACGAGAATCACGCTGTGATGACAAATCATCCTTAGAGTAAAAGAGCGCCTAATTTATTTTCTATTTTTTTCCAGGCATCCTCAAGACATTGTTCTCCGGAGAACCTGAACTTCAACCTTGTGGTGAAGCTGTTAGCCTGTTGCAACAGGCGGCGTGCCTGAAAGATAAAGCCAATCCATGCCGGGCTGAAACCATGATCATTCACATAAGGCGGCGTTTCAGGATACCCCGTCCATTCCATGTCGCTTACAAAATCCATCTCCTCGGCAATGCTGTTGATGACGCGTTCTGCCACGCCGGGGAATAAGCGTCGCTGTGATAACACACTAGCGTATACCATTGCAATAACTTCATCCGCATACTTATGATGAGCTTCCTCCGTATCACAAAGGCTCTCGATTTCCAGCTGCAGCAAGAGCTGCGCTCCTTTTTCTGAATATTCATCCTTGGTCAATCCGGCTAAATGCTCTAAGGTGTCACATCCCTCCCTCCAGTTGTTACAGCAGCAGGATACAAGGTCTTCAAAAGAAAGCAAACCATGCCGCCGCCCCCACAAAGCCGCACCTACGGACAGATTTGCTAAATGCTCCCCTCTCAGCCGGACTGGTAACTGGAACCGAAGAGGATATAACAAAAAAACTGAATTTTGTATCTCCATGTACAGCTTGTACCTCGATAATGAGGATACGTCAAGATAAACATTACAAACTTGATATAATAGGGGCATAGATGAAAACCAGCATGCTGTACTTGACGGCTGCCGTGCTGCTGTGCGGCTGCGGGCAGTTTATGAAGGGCCTGTCCGCCCGGGCGGAACAGGGGGCTGCCGATGCCCAGTACCAACTTGGCAAGTGCTATAAGCATGGCGATGGCGTGGAGGTGAACCGCAAGGAGTCTGCCAAATGGTTCCGCATGGCTGCCGAGAATGGGCATGGCGATGCTCCCTATTGCCTCAACTACGTGCTCCGGCAACTTGAAGCAAAGGAGTGAAATAGTTGTCCGCGCCGTATCGCACGTTTCGGAGCTTTCGTTCCCTCCAACCGTTATTGATTGGTAGGCGGGCATGCATGGTCTATCATGCATGCGTGAAGAATGGGGAAAGCTGAAGAGAGCGGCCGGGCGGGCCGTGGATTTTGTATGGGAGCGTACGGGCACCTTGGCCGCACTGGCCCTGTTGCTGGGTACGGCCGGTATGGGTGCCTACCATTTGATGACGGGCGATGCCCCGGAGCAGAATGTGGCGTATTATGCCGGGGCTCGTGATTCGGCGGGGGCCACACCTCCTGTAGGGCTGGCTGCGCTGGAGCCGTCGGGCGGGCTGGAACCCCGTGTGCCGCACGTGCGTGTGGAGTCTGATGCGGCGGGGCAGGTGACACGCCTGGTGCATGTGGATGCCAAGGGCCGCCCACAGGCCATACCCGGCAGCCGCGTGGCGGAGCAGCGCGTGGAGTATGATGCGGACGGACGCGTGCTGAACAAGACCAATTTCTCTGCGGAGGGGTACAGGACGGATGATTTGGACGGCGTGGCGCGGACCGAGTTCACCTATGATGCCGCCGGCCGGCTGGAAAGCACCACATTCCGCAATGCGGACGGAGAAGTATGCGTGCCGCACCGCCCCGGGTATGCGCGGCAGGTCATAAGCTATGATGCCTTGGGCCGCCCGCTGGAAATCCGCCATCTGGATGCCGCCGGCAAGCTTATCGCCAACACCCGCGGGGAGCAGCTGGTGCAGTTCTCCTATGATGACGTGCACCACACCTCCACGCGCCGGAATTTGGTGGATGGAGCCCTGGCCGACAATGTGGACGGAGTGGCCGTGCAGCGGGAGGAACGCACGCAGGATGCCGCCACCCTGCGCCGCAGCTGGTACAACGCTGCCGGGCAATCCGTGCCGGGAGCACCGCAGCAGGTGGTCGCCGTGCAGTTCAACCATGGTGAGGACGGTGCTGCTGAGCGGGTGCGCTACTGCGACCGCACCGGTGAGCTGTGCTCCGGCTGCCGCGTGTGTGCGGAACGCGTTTCCCGCCGGGATGCCGCCACCCGCACCGAGTGGGAATGCTACAATGCCGCAGACGGGCTGCCGTGCAACAACCCGGCTCTCGGCTATGCAGAGCACATTACCGAGTTCAATGCGGCGGGCGAGCCGGAGCGCGAGTATTTCTGGAACGACAAGGGCAAACCCTGCCGCTGCTACGAGAAGCGGCACATTCGCCGCGCCGGGTGCGAATACATTCTCTCCCTGTACACGGACGGCTCTTCCGAGTTTCGCCCGCGCTGAGATGCGGGAAGGGGGCCTAATCCAGCAGGGCAATCTCCAAATCCTCCACGGAGCCGTAGACGGGCAGCCCGCTGGCCACCAGCTCCCGTGTCTTGGCGTAACCCCAGGCCACCAGCATGCACCCGCACTGCGCGTTGGCCGCCGTGCGGGCATCATGCATGGAATCTCCCACCAGCGTTATCTCGCTCACATCCACACCCCACTGGGCGGCAATGTGGCGCAGCGCGGCGGGGTCCGGCTTGCGCGGGAACTGCCCCGTGTAACCCATGACCGGATCGAACGGGATGGTGGAGAAAAGAGTGCGCACCATCGGGTCGGTGACATCATGCGGCTTGTTGGAGAGTACGGCCATTTTGGCTCCTTCCGCCGCCAGGCGGTTGAGCAGGACGGGGATGCCCGGGAACACGCGGGTCATGTGGCCCTGCCAGTTGTCCGGGTATTCCTTGCGGAAGCCGTTGTGCACCTTTTCCAGCAGTTCGGCGGGGGCGTCTGCCGCATCTGCATAGCCGATGGAGGCCGCACACAGGTTGGCCGCCCCGCGCCCAATCATCAAGCGCACGGCGTGCTCCGGGTGCGTGGGCAGCCCCAGCTTGCTCAGGGCCAGGTTCAACGCGGTGGCTATCCCCGGCAGGGAATGCACCAGCGTGCCGTCCAAATCAAAGACCAGGTACCGTTTCATCAGTGAATGAAGCCGCGTTCGGAAGTCTGCAGGAAATCCACCAGGTGGCGCACATGCGGGTTGTTGCCGTACTGCTCGTCGGAGATGACGGTATTCATCTCCTCCTGCAGGTTGCCGCCCTTGTAGAGGAAAAGCTTGCGGTAGGCGAACTTGAGGGCTCGCACGTCCTCCTCGGAGAACCCGCGGCGCTGCAGGCCGATGGTGTTGATGGCGCGCACGGCGGCGGGAGAGCCCTCGATGATGGTGTAGGGCGGCACATCCATGGGTACGCGCGCGCAGCCGCCAATCATGGCGTGCGCGCCCACGCGCACGAACTGGTGCAGCGCGGCAAAGCCGCTCACGATGGCCCAGTCGCCGATTTGGCAGTGGCCGGCAATGCCGGCGTATCCGGAGACGATGCAGTGGTTGCCCACCACGCATTCATGGCCGCAGTGGCTGTTGATGAGGAAATTGTTGTGGGAGCCGATGATGGTCTTGGTCTCCGGGGTGGTGGAGCGCTTGATGTTGCAGTTCTCGCGGAAGGTGTTGTGGTCCCCCACTTCCAGGAAGGTGGGCTCGCCCTTGTACTTGAGATCCTGCGTTTGCAGGCCGATGACCGCGAACGGGTAGAACACGTTGCCCTCACCAAAGGTGGAGGGGCCGCCCAGCACCACGTGGCTGTGCAAGATACACCCGCGCCCCAGTTTTACATGCGGCCCCACCACGCAGTAGGGCCCAATCTTTACATCCTCCGCCAGTTCTGCGGTGGGGTCTATGATTGCCGTGGGATGAATCTCAGCCATGCGCATATTCTACCGCTGCCGCGCAAGAATTCAAGGAAAAATAGCTCCACCCCCCACTTGGGCCGCTTTTCTGCCTTGACGCGCGCGGGGGGGCTTGCTACAATCCTCCACAATACCGCGCTTCGGCGTGTGCAGACATCTTAATCACCAATCAATATGAATCCAGCAACATTCAATTGCACCGTACTCCGCGACGGCCACCAGTCCCTGGCCGCCACCCGTATGTCAACCCAGCAGATGCTCGACATCGCGCCCATCCTGGACACCATGGGATTCTCCGCCCTGGAGACCTGGGGCGGTGCCTCCATCGATGCCGGCCTGCGCTTCCTGGGCGAGCTGCCCTTCGAGCGTTTGGACACGCTGAAGCGCCTGGCTCCCAAGACCCCGCACATGATGCTGCTGCGCGGTCAGAACATGGTGGGCTACACCAACTACGCAGATGACGTGGTGGAGGCTTTCGTGAAGATGAGCGCCAAGCACGGCATGAACATCTTCCGCATTTTCGACTGCCTGAACGACCCGGAGAACATGCGCACCTCCATCCGCGCCGCCAAGGAGGCCGGCGCCACCGCCCACGGCACCATCTGCTACACCACATCCCCCGTGCACAACCTGGAATACTTCGCCAATCTCGGCAAGAAGATTGCAGAGATGGGGGCGGACGGCATCGTCATCAAGGACATGGCCGGCCTTATCCCCCCCAGCGAGACGGCCAGCCTTGTGGAAACCCTCAAGAGGGAAGTGGGCCTGCCCGTGTGGATCCACACGCATGAGACCGCCGGCCTGGGCGCCGCCACTTACGTGGCCGGCATCAACGCCGGTGCAGACGCGGTGGATGTCTCCATCTCCCCCTTCGCCAACGGTACCGGCCAGCCGGACTGCATGCGCATGCTCGCCCTGCTGAAGGGCTACGAGCGCTGCCCGGAGGTGGCGGACGACTTCCGCGACAAGCTCACGGAGATTTCCGCCAAGCTGCAGCCCGTGTACGAGAGCCTCTCCCGCTTCACCAACCACCGCAACGAGATTGTCAACAGCGACACCCTGCGCTACCAGGTGCCCGGCGGCATGCTCTCCAACTTCCGCAACCAGCTCAAGGAGATGAACATGACCGACAAGTTCGAGGAGGTGTTCGCGGAAATCCCCGTGGTGCGCAAGGCGCTCGGCTGGATTCCGCTGGTCACCCCCACCTCCCAGATTGTGGGCGTGCAGGCCATGATGAACGTCAAGTTCGGCCGCTGGAAGAACATCACCCCCCAGTGCGCGGATGTGGCGCTCGGCTACTACGGCCACACCCCCGCACCCGTGGACAAGGAGCTCCAGGAGCTCTGCGCCAAGAAGATGGGCAAGGACCCCATCACCTGCCGCCCCGCAGACCTTATCAAGCCCGGCATGCAGGACCTGCGCGACAAGCTCACCGCCAAGAACATTCCCGCCACGGATGAGAACTGCGTGATCTACGCCATGTTCCCCCAGCAGCTGGAGGATTACTACGCCGGCAAGCGCCCGGAGCCGCCCACCGCTCCCGCCAAGCCCGCCAAGCAGGAGAACTACGGTGCCCCCGTGGCCCTCACCTCCGTTGGCGTTTCCGCTGCCATCTCCGGCCGCCAGATGAAGCTCAACATCCTCGGCAAGGTCTACGACGTCCAGATCGAGGAGGTGTAAATCATCTCACCATCCAATTGCAAGGCCCGCCAGGCATACGCCGGCGGGCCTTCCTTTTTGCTGTATCCCGCTCCATTTGCCGGAAGCAATGCGAGTAATGACACCGCAGATAGCCGAAGATGGGTTTTGAACATTCGCTCCCGCGCTGATGGCACCGCATGTGTGCCGATTCCCGCATTGTTTGTGTTAAACGGCGCGGCAAAATGCCGCTGTGTGGCGAATTGCCGCGGCGAATCTGCATCCTTATGCGGCGTTTTGCCGCAGTTGCGCGCCTATTTATATCTAAAAGCATTGATATTTCAATAAATTGCAAAATTGGCACGGTATTTGCAACTCAGGAAGGTGAAAGACAGCCGCACCCTGCGGCGCAAAATGAGAAAAATCTAACCCAATAGAAACAACGATATGAGCAAAATACTCGGAATCGACCTCGGTACCACGAACTCCTGCATGGCCGTGATGGACGGTGGGCAGGCGACTGTTCTTGAAAACAGCGAAGGCGCGCGTACCACTCCTTCCATCGTGGCATTCACCAAGACCGGCGAGCGTATCGTGGGCCAGGCCGCCAAGCGCCAGGCTGTCACGAACCCGCGCAACACCGTGTTCTCCGCCAAGCGCCTCATCGGCCGCAAGTACGCGGAGCTCACGGAGGACGACAAGAAGCTTCCCTACACCATTGTGGAGGCCGCCAACGGCGATGCCCACATTCAGGTGGAGGTGGGCGGCGAGACCAAGGTGTACTCCCCGCAGGAGATCAGCGCCATGGTGCTCTCCAAGCTGAAGGCGGATGCCGAGGCCAAGCTCGGCGAAACCATCTCCGAAGCCGTGATTACCGTGCCCGCCTACTTCAACGATGCCCAGCGCAACGCCACCAAGGCAGCCGGTGAGATTGCCGGCCTCAAGGTGCGCCGCATCATCAACGAGCCCACCGCCGCCGCCCTGGCCTACGGCCTGGACAAGAAGAGCAACGAGCAGATTGCCGTGTACGACCTCGGTGGCGGTACCTTCGATATTTCCGTGCTGGAAATCGGCGACGGCGTGTTCGAGGTGAAGGCTTCCGACGGCGACACCCACCTGGGCGGCGACGACTGGGACAACGCCATCATCAACTGGATCCTGGACGAGTTCAAGGCCAAGGAGGGCATGGACATCTCCAAGCAGACGGACGCCCTGCAGCGCATCAAGGAGGAGGCGGAGAAGGCCAAGATTGCCCTCTCCTCCACCCAGAGCTACGATATCTCCCTGCCGTTCATCACCATGGACGCCACCGGGCCCAAGCACATCCAGATGACCATGACCCGCAGCAAGCTGGAGCAGCTCACGGAATCCCTGCTGGAGCGCACCTCCGGCCCCGTGCGCAACTGCATCTCCGCCGCCGGGCACAACACCTCCGATGTGAACGAGCTCGTGCTCGTGGGCGGCATGACCCGCATGCCCGCCGTGCAGGAAATGGCCAAGCGCCTGGCCGGTAAGGAGCCCCACAAGGGCGTGGACCCGGACGAGGCGGTGGCCGTGGGCGCCGCTATTCAGGGCGGCGTGCTCATGGGTGATGTGACCGACGTGCTCCTGCTGGACGTGACGCCGCTCACGCTCTCCATCGAGACCATGGGCAGCATTGCCACCCCCATGATTGAGCGCAACACCACCATCCCGGTCAAGAAGAGCCAGGTGTTCTCCACCGCCTCCGACAACCAGCCGGCCGTGGATATCCGCATCTGCCAGGGCGAGCGCCGCATGTTCAACGACAACAAGCTGCTCGGCAACTTCAAGCTCGACGGCATCCAGCCCGCTCCCCGCGGCGTGCCCCAGATTGAAGTGACCTTCGATATCGATGCCAACGGCATTCTCAAGGTCACCGCCAAGGACAAGAACACCGGCAAGGAGCAGAACATCTCCATCCAGGGCTCTTCCGGCCTCTCCAAGGAGGAAATCGAGCGAGCCAAGAAGGACGCCGAGGCCCACGCCGAGGAGGACCGCAAGAAGGCAGAGGACATCGAGGCCGTCAACAAGGCGGATTCCCTCGCCCACAACGTGGAGCGCCAGCTCAACGAGCTCGGCGACAAGGCCCCCGCCCAGGTCAAGCAGCCCATCGAGGACAAGGTGAAGGCCCTCAAGGCCGCCGCCGAGGCCAAGGACGTGGAGAAGTGCAAGACCCTCACCGCCGAGCTGGAGAAGCTCCTCGGCGAGCTCCAGAACGCCGCCCAGCAGGCTGCCGCCCAGCAGGGCGCTCCCGCCCCGGACGCCGGCCCCGCTAACGATGGTCCCCGCCAGGCCAAGGGTACGGTGGTGGATGCCGAAGTGGTGGACGACAACAAGTAAAGAACTTCTATTATTAACCCAAACCTAAGAAAGGAAACACAATACTATGATCAAACCATTGGGACAGCGCGTGCTCGTGGAGCGCGTGGAAGCTGAGAGCAAGACCGCCGGCGGCCTCTTCCTGCCGGATACCGCCAAGGAGAAGCCCCAGGAGGCCGTTGTCCGCGCCATCGGCACCGGTGGCCGCGACAAGGACGGCAAGGAGATTCCCTTCAACGTGGCCGTGAACGACAAGGTGCTCATCACCAAGTACGGCGGCACGGAGGTTGTGCTCAACGGCACCACCTACGTCATCCTCAACGAGAGCGATATCCTCGCGATCATCGACTAATCCCATCCTGAACCCCTAACATAGAAAAGAAACATTATGGCAAAGCAACTCGCATTCGAAGAATCCGCCCGCCAGAGCCTGCTCGCCGGTGTCACCAAGATTGCCAAGGCTGTCAAGTGCACCCTCGGGCCCGCCGGCCGCAACGTCGTCATCGACAAGAAGTTCGGTTCCCCCAATATCACCAAGGACGGCGTCACCGTTGCCAAGGAGGTGGAGCTGGAGGATGCCTACGAGAACATGGGCGCACAGCTTGTGCGTGAGGTCTCCAGCAAGACCAACGACATCGCCGGCGACGGCACCACAACCGCCACCGTGCTCGCGGAGAGCATCTACCGTGAGGGCCTGCGCAACGTGACCGCCGGCGCCAACCCCATCTCCCTGCAGCGCGGCATCAACAAGGCCGCCCCCGCCGTGGTGGAGGAGCTCAAGAAGATCTCCAAGACTGTGGACACCTCCAAGGAGATTGCCCAGGTGGCCACCGTTTCCGCCAACTGGGATTCCGAAATCGGCGACATCATCGCCGAGGCCATGGACAAGGTGGGCAAGGACGGCACCATCACCGTGGAAGAGGCCAAGGGTATCGATACCAGCCTGGACGTGGTGGAGGGCATGCAGTTCGACAAGGGCTACCTCTCCCCCTACTTCGTGACCAACGCGGACACCATGGAGGCTGTGCTGGAGAACCCCTACATCCTCATCTTCGAGAAGAAGATTGCCAACCTCAAGGATTTCCTGCCCATCCTGGAGAAGGTGGCCAAGAGCGGCAAGCCCTTCCTCATCATCGCTGAGGATATCGAGGGCGAGGCCCTGGCCGCCCTCGTGGTCAACCGCCTCCGCGGCACCCTCAACGTGGCCGCTGTCAAGGCCCCCGGCTTCGGCGACCGCCGCAAGGCCATGCTCCAGGATATCGCCATCCTCACCGGCGGCCAGTGCATCTCCGAGGACCTCGGCCTCAAGCTCGAAAACGTCGATGTCGACCAGCTCGGCCTCGCCAAGCGCGTCGTTGTCACCAAGGACACCACCGTCATCATCGAGGGCGCAGGCAAGTCCGCTGACATCTCCGCCCGCGTTTCCCAGATCCGCAAGCAGATTGAGGACTCCACCTCCGACTACGACAAGGAGAAGCTCCAGGAGCGCCTTGCCAAGCTCGCCGGCGGCGTGGCCGTCATCAAGGTCGGCGCCGCCACGGAGACCGAGATGAAGGAGAAGAAGGACCGCGTGGACGATGCCCTGCACGCCACCCGCGCTGCGGTGGAGGAAGGTATCGTGCCCGGCGGCGGCGTGGCCCTCATCCGCGCCCAGAAGGCCATCTGCGGCCTCAAGCTCACCGGCGACGAGGCCACCGGCGCCGCCATCGTCTTCCGCGCCGTGGAGGCTCCCCTCCGCCAGCTCGTGGAGAACGCCGGCCGTGAAGCCGCCCTCATCGTGGAGAAGGTCAAGGGCCTGGATTCCCCCAACATGGGCTACAACGTCGTTACCGACGACTACGAGGACCTGCTCACCAGCGGTGTGGTGGATCCCACCAAGGTCACCCGTTCCGCCCTGCAGAACGCCGCCTCCATCGCCGGCCTCATGCTCACCACGGAATGCCTCATCTCCGAACTCCCGGAGAAGAAGGGCTGCTCCTGCGGCCACGGCGCCCCCGACCCCTCCATGGGCGGCATGGGCGGCATGGGCATGATGTAACACCCTAACACCAACTACCCAACCCCACACCCCGGCGCGCTCCCCCAGAGCGCGCCGGGCTTGTTTTTGGCGTGGTGGGTGGAAACAAGGCGTACGAGAGGAGCAATCCATGGCGGTGTGGATTAGCGCCAACGCCTGCTCCTCTCCGTGGCCCGCTGCCTCCAACCACCCCGCACCACGCACGCTTTCTCATCACGTTTTTCCATTTCTCCTTGCACAATGGTGGCGGCTTGGTAGAATGAACCATATGGGTAAGCACTTCCACCACATTGCATCCCTTGCGCTGCGGCCGGAGGGGGCGGCGGGGTATAGCTCCGCGAGCCAGAAGGCGCGGGTGTTGACGGAGACGTGGTTGGAAGAGCAGGTGGTGTGTCCGTCGTGCGGGCGACGGTTGCAGCATTACGAGGCGAACCGACCTGTGGCGGATTTCCTTTGCGCGGAGTGCCGGTTGGATTTTGAGCTGAAAAGCAAGAAGGGGCCTATCAGCACAACGGTGAATGATGGTGCGTACAGGACGATGATTGAGCGTATCACTTCCGAGGCCGCACCTTCATTCTTCTTTCTTCAGTACGATAAGGAATACATGGTGCGGAACCTGTTCGTGACGCCCGCGCATTACTTCACCCCGGAAATCATCGAGAAACGTCCTCCGCTGAAACCCACGGCGCAGCGCGCGGGCTGGGTGGGATGCAACATCTTGACCAAGGCCATACCCGCCAGCGGGCGCATCTACTACGTCCGCGACGGCCAAGTGCGGCCCACGGAGGAAGTCTGCGAACAGTACCACCACACCGCATTTTTGTCGGGGCGCAACCTTGAACAGCGCGGCTGGCTCATCGATGTCATGACCTGCGTGGAGCGTCTGCGGAAGCCCGAATTCACGCTGCAGGAGATGTACGCCTTTGAAAGCCACCTCGCCCAGCTTCATCCCGACAACCACAACATCCGCCCGAAAATCCGCCAGCAGCTCCAATTCCTGCGAGATGCGGGCTATCTCACCTTCGCCTCGCGCGGATGCTACAAACTCACCCACTATTGACTACTTATGAACATCACTACCTTTGAAGAATTGATGGCCGTGCTGAAAATCGTCACGGACAAAGGCTATTCCATTCTGTTGGATGACCGCTTGGCCTCATTGAACGATGACGGCATCGAGAACGAATTCGATTGCATAGATGCCGAAATATTCCGTGAGGGCGGGTACGACATTGACCCTGGCGACAACGGCAATGCGTTTTCCCTGCATCCATCGAACGATGATGCGTTGTTCCACTGGATAGACATCATCTGGTATCAGCGGCTGCGTGTGGGAGATTTATCGCGCGGGGAGGTGGAGATTGAGCCGATGGAGTTAAATTGACGGGCATGCGCTCATGGTGTGCAATGATTGGTGGTAACCGGCGTGGTTGGTAGGCGAGCGTTGGCGCTAATCCACCCCGCGCAAGGCGTAGCGCAACGCGTGAAGACGGGCGCGGTGTGGATTAGCGCTAAGGGTTGCACCTCTCCGCGGCCTGCTGAATCCAATCCCCCCGCCCGCTCACTCCCCCAGTGGGAAGGGGTGGGAGATGTGGTGGGTACCGAACTTGTAGGCGATGCCGTTGGGGCAGTCGCAGACGCGGGCGAGGTCGATGAGCATGGCGTCTTCACGCAGGGTGAAGAGCCAGGCGTGATTGTACCAATCGGTCGCTTCCGTATCGCAGAAGCGGCGATGCTGGTAGAGGATGTCGCCGATGAAATCATCCAGCCAATCGGGCAGGAAGTCATCCCATGCGTAGTGCAGCTCGCCGCGCTTCTTGATGGTCAGGATGCAGTCGAGGTAATCGTATTCCCACCAGCAGGAATAGGACGCATCGAACGCGCCGTCCTTCCTCTCGCCCTCTTTCCGGACCTGCTCCATGTACGGGGTGAACGGGGCGTCTGCGGGGATTTCGATGGTGTCGTGCCGCGCTTTCGCGTGCCATCTCACCACCCCGTCATCATCGCTCGCGTAGTGGAACTGACCCCAGAAATAATCGCCGAGTGCCTTTTCGGAGTGCAGGGGCATGCCGCAGTATTGGACGCGGGCGCGGCCGTTGAGGGCATCGGCCATGTCGGCGGCGATGGAGATGCCGTAGGCCTCCAGGGCGTAGGCATCTGGCTCCTGCTCCCAGAAGAAGTCGAGCGCGTGGTTGTAGGCGGCGTTCCAGTATTTGAAGCGCTCCACCACCCAATCTGGCAGGCCGGGGATTTGCGAAATGCCGATGCTCTCACCGTTCCGTGTGAGGACAACACCCTCCTGCGCGGTGGCGAGGTTGTACACGGGCGCGCCGTCCGGGATGGCGAGGGCGGGATGGGAGAGGCGGTTGTTGGGATAATCCGCCAAGCGGGTGCTGTCGAACAGTTGTCGGAAATTCATAAGGCAGCGCCAATGTACCACGCAGCGGCGGGCGTGTAAAGCGCATTCCGCCGAATTGCGCGGGGCGCGTTGGGGCCGCCTATCGGGCCCCGGGGGTGATTTTGCTCAGGATGCGGAGCAGTTCGGTGAGGGAATCCGCGTGGAGGGCGGCTCGGGAGAGGTCCGAGGCTGCTGTCATGCGTGTGGGTGATTTATCGCGCGGGGAGGTGGAGATGGTGTAGAACAGGAATGAGAGGCTTCATTCCTCACTTGCGGAGCCGGACAGGAATTCATCGGTCAGTTGCTCGATGGGCGTGCCGAAGGGGGCGTACATGACCACATCGATGGGCAGGGCGGAGAGCTTGCGGTAGATGAGCGGCCCCACCACATCCCAGGAAAGCCCGCCGTTGCCGCAGCCGAGGGGCGCCATGGCCAGCGAGGTGATGCCCATCTCTTGGTAGTGGTCGGCAAGGTAGTCCAGTCAGTCCTCGATGTCCGCAAGGCGCGAAGTCTCCCGCCAATGGCGCTTGGTGGGGAAATTGAGGATGGAGGTACCGAGCATGTTGCGGTAGGTATAGGGCTTGCCCGGCACGACCGCGCCCTTCCTGCACCGCTCGGCGTAGTCACGAAACATGTCGGGGAAGTGGCGCTTGAACTCGAGTGCCAGTCCCTTGCCCATCACCCCCACGCAGTTGACGGTGTTGGTGATGGTCTGCATCCTGCTTTCCAAGATGTCGCCTGTGCGCTCGGAAATCATGCGTCGAAGTCGTCTCCCACAAAAGGAAGGCCGTTGTTGTGGAAGAACTTGCGGAGGTAGGAGAGGAGCGGGCGGTAGTAGGGTGGGTAGACGTTGCTGCCGCTGATTTTCAGAGGGCCTGACGCTTTGTCGAAATGGACGGTGAGCTGCCATTGCTCGCCATCCAGGATGTCCAAATCCAGATATTCGCGTTTCCAGTCTGCGAGGAAGAATTTGTGGAAGAGGTGTCGTGCGACGGCCCGGAAGCTGCGGGTGGTGAAGGGAACGGTTTTGTCGATGGCGCCATTGATGCCCTCGACACCGTATTGGAGCCCGGCGCTGCCGGTGATGGGGGATGCAATCAGGCGGATGTTTTGGGGTGTAAGCCGTATGGCATACGTGGGGCCACCATAGCCGCCGACCTCGAATTCGATTCTGTTGGCGCCCTCCACGTACGGGTGGTATAAATCGAGGGTTCCCTTCTCCTTGTAGGTGGCCTTGGAGGGGCGGCCGAAATCCCGATTGCAGGCGTGGCAGTGGTGTGATGGGTTGGTTTTTCCCCTGGGGCTGATCTCTATGCAGCAGCCGCCGATAATCAGGGCGGGGTTGGGTTTGTAGGCAACCTCCCACAATTCGGGGCCGGGGAAGCCGTATACGTATTTTCCGGTATTCCTGCTGCCGCAGAAGGGGCACATGACTCTCTTGATGTTCGTGTAGGGCATGGGTATGATAGGGGTTGTTACCCGCATTCTACACGGGCAGCCCTGCGTAGCAAGCGTTTTTTTCTGAGAAATCTATGGGGCAAATACGTATGTGCCTGTTTTGGCCCCCTTTTTTCCTTGAAAAAGGGGAGCAGGATATTATACTGAAGAACGTTCACAAGGAATACAATATGGCAGAACAGGAGATGAAACAAGTGAAGGGCGGCGTGACGGCCGCGAAGGGGTTTGTGGCCAACGCCATCAGCTGCGGAATCAAGAAGCCCACGGCAACGCGGCTGGATTTGGCGCTGGTGTATTCCGAGCTGCCGACGACTTCCGCCGGCACCTTTACCACCAACCGCGTGCGCGCGGCTTGCGTGCGCGTGAGCCAGAGCCACCTGCGCCACGGCAATATCCGCGCGGTGGTGGCCAACAGCGGCAATGCGAACGCTTGCACGGGCGCGGCCGGTGTGGCGGTGGCCCGCAAGGAATGCAGCGTTGTGGCCAAACAGTTGGGCCTGCAGCCGCGCGAGGTGGCGGTGTGCTCCACGGGTGTCATCGGCCTGCCGATGCCCATGATGCGCATTGAGCCGCGCCTGCCGGAGCTTTGCTCCAACCTTTCCGCCAAGAAGGGGCACGATGTGGCCTCCGCCATTATCACCAGCGACACCCGCGAGAAGGAAGTGGCGGTGGAGGTGACCATCAACGGCAAGCCTGTGCGTATCGGCTCCTGCTGCAAGGGCGCGGGCATGATTTCCCCCTGCATGGCCACTATGATTTGCCTGGTCTGCACGGATGCGGCCGTGGAGCGCGAACATTTGGATGCCACCGTGCACGAGGGCGTGGAGCATTCGTTCAACCGCATCACCATTGACGGCGACATGAGCACGAACGACACCTGCCTGGTGATGGCCAACGGTGCATCCGGCGTGAAGCTGGCACCCGGCCGCCCCGGCTGGAAGAAGTTCACCGCCGCGCTCCATTATGTGATGATGGAGCAGGCCAAGCACATTGTGCAGGATGGCGAGCGCGTCACCAAGTTTGTGACCGTGCGCGTGAAAGGCGCGCCCACCCCGCAGGAAGCCAAGCGCGTGGCGGAGGGCGTGGCCAAGTCCTCCCTTGTCAAGAGCTCTTGGAACGGCGGGGACCCCAACTGGGGCCGCATCATCCACGCCGTGGGGTATTCCGGCACCCGCGTGCGCGAGGAGAAGGTGGATATCGACATAGCCGGGCTGCCCGCATGCCGCGGCGGTATGCAGACCAGCACCAAGAGCGACGACCTGCGCGACCGCGTGCAGGCGCGCGAGTTCGAGGTGCTCATCAACCTCAACATGGGGAAGGAGGAATATGTGGTGTACACCACGGACCTTTCCCCGGAATACGTGGATTTCAACCGCTCCGAATACGCTTACTGGAACCAGGCCAAGCAAGACGGCCTCACCCGCTGACACCGCCATGAAACTCATCTGTACCGCCGCGCTGCTGCTCTCCGTCCTGGGAATGAACACCTGGGCGTACACGGAGATATCCGCGCCTGTGGTGGCTGCCGCCAAGGGAGCCAAGAAGCCGGCCGCCAAGGCGGACAAAAAGACCTCCAAGGCCAAGGATGCAGATGAGGAAAAGGAGCGCAACGTGCAGAAGGCCGCACGCGAGAAGCGCAAGGAGCTCCGCGATTCCGGGGTGAAGAACATCCGCGTGAAATCCCCGGACAGCTGGCCCAAGAAGATACCCGTGCCCGCCAACACGGAGCTCACCGCTCTCCCCCACCAGGAGGGCGACAAGGAGTACATTTACGAGAGCAACAACTACAGCTTCCACTCCCCCGTGCCCATTGGCCCGGAGAGCTGCAAGACCATTGGCCGCCTCTTCGAGTGCGCCTTTGCCGCCAACCGGGCCATTGCCAAGGTGCTGCCCGTCGAGCGCGCCAGCAAGGACCGCTCCGAGAAAAAGTACAAGGTCCAGCTCTGCCGCACCAAGGCGGAGTACTATTCCCGCGGCGGCACCCAGGGCTCCGACGGTATGTTCATGATGCAGTCCGCCATGCCTACGGGCGGCGTGGAAATTACCGGGATGACCCCGGAGGAAATCCTCAAGAAATTTGGCGGCAAAGACGGGAGCCCCGCGCCGCAGAATGCCGCTCCGGTCGATACTGCGCCGCTGAATGAAAAGGATATCTACGACGACTATGTGCTGGTGCCGTTCGAGGCGCTCGGCATGAACGAAAACGGCAAGATCGTCACGGACGACATCAAGACGCACACGCTGGTGCATGAGCTCACGCACCAGAACTTCTCGCTCAACCGGCTCAACACCTGGGCGGACGAGGGCTGGGCGGAGTATGTGGGCTATGTGCCGTACGTGGGCGAGGATTTGGATTTCGACCGCTGCTTCGCCGTCATCCTGCACGAGGTGCAGAAAAACTCCGAGGGAGGCGGCCTGAGCTTCACCTGCACCCTGGAGCAGTTCCTGCGCATGCCCCAGCAGGAGCTGTACAACTGCATGGGCAAGGGCCAAAACAGCTACCTGCTCTCCACCATGCTCGTCACCTTCTTTGTGCACCTGGACGGCAACCGCGGCGTGGGTGCCATGCGCGGCTACATGAAGGCCCTGCGCGAGGGCAAGCCCAAGGACGAGGCCGTGGATACCCTTATAGCCCCCTACAAGGGCGCGGAGAACCTGCAGAAGGCATTCTTGAAGGCTTGGTCCCAGCGCAAGATAAACGGGCTGAGCCTGGGCGGTGAAACCGCCAAGAAAAAGGGAAGTAGAAAGTAAATTGGCGCCCCGGCCTTACGGCAGGGGAAGCCCGGCCTGTTGCAGGATATCCCGAATCTGCTCGCGCGGGCGCTCCGGCCAGAACTTGTTGGAGACGGGGCTGGCGGGGCTGGGGTGCAGGATGGTGCCCAGCACCATCTCCCTGTCCGGCAGCTCGGCGGCGGCAAGCTCCAGCTGCTTGAGGGCGTATGCGCCCACGCCTACGAGGCAGCGCGGCTCCAGCACCTGAATGAGGCGCACCAGGTGGCGGCGGCAGGCGGCGTCTATCTGCGCAGCCTGTTCCTTGGGCAGCTGGGTGGGGGTGATGTTCGCCCCGGTTTCGCTCATCCAGATGAGCGGGCAGTAGTTGGCTACATACGCATGTTCAAAGAAGGTTTCCGCCGTACCGTACATCTCTTCGAAGAGCCCCCAGAGGCGGCGTCCGCTCACCTCTGAGCGCGGGCAGTTGAAGCCCTGCACGGGCCGCTTGGGGTGCGTGGCGGGCGGGGTGCCGATGGGGGCGGTGATGCCCATCCAGAGGGTGACGGCGGCAATTTCCCCGAAAGGAACGCCTGTTTGCGCCATGCCGAAGGGGCCGGGGTTCATGCCGAGGTAGAGCACATCCTTTTTCCCTTGACCGAACTTTCGGATGTAGGCCTCGTGCCCGGCCCAGGCGTACTCCAGCGGGTTGTAGGTGAACGCCACGGGGGCACCGAATTCCAGGGCCTGCATCTCCTCGCTCAGGCGGCGCGCGGCGGCCACCAGCTCATCCGTTGTTTCCCTGCGCACCATCATACCACACGCCGACCGCGCTGCCAACAAAATACCTTGGCTAGCAGCTGGGCTGCTGCTAGAATAGCCGCGGTGAAAGTTATAGCCATAGCCAACCAGAAAGGCG
>JAZUGI010000102.1:0-10289 GCA_045641125.1 Akkermansia sp. | reverse complement strand
GATTTTTTTGAAAAAAATTCTGCCATTTATCAGTTTTTCTGCTTATAGGTAGTAGAGAACGCCATCATGCCGCGGGTGCAGCGGGTAGGGGTCGACCTCACCAAACATCAACACTGAAAGTCAACAAACCATGCCCAACGTCGGATTCCACATCAAAAACGGCATACTGTTCGGGCCGCCAGAGGTCATCACGTTGAACCGTGGGCTTGCAAATCACGCCCGGAACTGATAGACTCCCTATAACCTCAACTTCATCCCTCTATGGGATGGCAATGATATGAAAATCATTAAGACAACAAGCACAATTATTGTTCTTCTTATTATATTATTATTAGTTTCATATTTGGCGTTGCTTTACTTGGAGGCCCCGCTCATTCCAAGCTTTGCCATTGTGGTGGCTTTATATGCCGCGTGCATCCTTCTTCCCGAGTTCGTGCGGGATATTCGCATTCTTCGGCTATCTGCCTGGCTTTACAGCATAACACTATTCATTCCTTTATTATTCATCATGGGCCCGCACACTCCGGCAGTTGAGCACGCTCTGATATGCGTTTTCGCTGCAGGATTTTGTTTATATCCAATACCCGTGTACATACTTTGGGTGCGAAAAGAACTTGATTTTTGGCATCGCTTGATAGCCTTGACAGCGATGATTATTTTTGCGATTGTGCATATCTGTACTTTCATCATGTGCTTTCTCTTTGACGGATGGCATGATCTGTCTATATGAATCGGAAAGAGATGCCATTTCCCCGCAGGGCTGGGTGAATATCTGCTATGCATCCCCCGCTGCCCACTCGAACTATCCCCCTCCTTGCCCGCATGAGGGCGGCGCGCGCGATTTCCTTTGACTTTTCAGCCGCCCGGAGATAAGATGACGGTGCAATTACCGTATGAATATGACCAACGAACAGATACTCACCATTGCCGCGGGGGTGCCCGCGCTCGCCTTCCTGGCCTGTTGGATAGTAACCGCCCGAAAAGCCGCCAAATGGCGCCGCCGGGCGGACAATGCCGTGCAGCAGCAGGAATTCCTGAAACAAAAGCATGAACAGGAGGCGCTGCATGCCCGGCTGATGCTCGACCAGGAACGCGTGCACCACAAACAGGAGCTGCAGCAGGTGGAGGCCGCCCACGCCCGCGAGAAGCTGGAGCAGGAACGCCTGATGGAAACCAGCCGCAAGGCCCTGCTGGAGCAGTTCAGCACGCTGGCTACCCAAACCCTGGCAGAGCGCAGCAAAGAGCTCAAGCAGACCAACGAGGAGAGGATGACCTCCATTGTCACCCCGCTCAAGGAGCAGCTGCAGGAGCTCGGCAAGGCCGTGGCGGACGCCCGCACGGCAGAGGCCCGCAACAAGGCCTCCTTGGAGGAGAAGATGGCCGCCATGATGGAGCAGACCCGCCGGATAGGCGCGGATGCGGTGAACCTCACCAAGGCCCTCAAGGGAGATTCCAAAATGCAGGGCGACTGGGGAGAGGTGATTCTGGAGCGCATTCTGGAGACCAGCGGATTTACGCGCGGCAAGCACTACACCACCCAAACCCAGATGCGCGACGAGGAGAACAACCTGTACCGCGCAGATGCCGTTATCCTTCTTCCGGAGGACCGCCACGTCATCGTGGACTCCAAGGTGTCGCTCAGCGCGTATGTGAAATACACGGAGGCGCAGGACGACGCCGCGCGCCGCGCCGCCCTCAACGAGCATGTAGCCTCCGTGCGCAAGCACATCAACGAGCTGGCGGAGAAGAACTACGCGCGGCTGGACCCGCACTGCATCGGCTATGTGCTGATGTTCATGCCGAACGAGGCGAGCTACATTGCCGCCCTGCAGGCGGCCCCGGAGCTGCCGCAGGAGGCCCTCTCCAAGCGGCTGCTGCTCATCAGCCCCACCAACCTGCTCATGGCGCTGCAGCTTGCCAACAACCTGTGGGTGAACGCCACACGCGTGGAAAGCGTGCAGCAAATCATTGACCAGGGCCAGAAGCTCTACGAGAAATTCGCACTGTTCCAGCAGTCGTTCGATGAAATAGGCGACCGCCTGACCAAGGCGGACAATGCCTTCAGGCAAGCCTCAGACCGCCTGTACTCCGGCCGCGGCAACTACCTCTCACAGGTGGAAAAGCTGCGCAGGCTGGGGATTGAGCCGAACGCCAACAGGCGCTTGAAGCTGGACAACGCCGAGCTCTTTGACGAGGAGGCGTAGGAGGGCGGTTCACTTACCGCCCTTCTTGGCCTTTTTCGGTGCGATGCCGGAGTAGGGCACGGCGGGGAGCTTGGCCCCGTTCACCAGATTGGGCTCAAAGAACACCTTCCAGCCGTAGCGCGCCCGCTGGGGACGCTTCACGCCGGGGGCGGTGAGCTCCACGGTTTCTCCCTTGATGGTGGCGGTGGCATCCTGGAACTTGCCGTCGCTGCCGGCCACCTCAAACCCGGTGGGGGCGGCGCCGTTGGTGGTGGCAAGGCCCTTGGCGTGCTTGAAGGTGACTTTCAGGGAGCCGCCCGCGGGTTTGACGGAGGCCACCTGCGGGCCGCTGTACTCCACGTCCTTGCCGTAAACCTTGGCGGCGGCCACATAGGCCAGGCGCTGGCCCACCTCGGTCTTGCGTGCGGGGTGCACATCACTGTTGGTGGAGCCGAGGTCCACGGTGGTCACGGTGTAGACGCCGGGGATGTTCTCCTGTGACTGCTGCTGCACCTCGCGGAATTCCGGCCAGTAGGCGCGCAGCGGGGTCTTGTCGTTGATGCGGGGCAGCTGCACCTGGATCCACGGCATATCCGGCTTCTTGAACTCCGCGCGCCAGCCGCCGATGAGGCTGGCCAGCAGCTCGTAGTTCTGCTTCATGTCCTGAATCTCCGCATCGGATTCACCCTGGTACCAGATAACGCCCTTCACGGGAAAGTTCAGCCAATCCTCCACGCCCGTCTTGAAAAGGTAGCCGGGCTTGTAGGGGTGCGGCATGGAAAGGTCGCTGCCAATGTTCTTGCGCGCGCGCCCGCGCACCCACTCGCTCATGTACTTGCTGTCCAGCCACTTCGCGCTCATGCAGTCGCTGTACTTTTTCTTGAGGACGGATTCCGGAATCCAGGCCATCATCTCCGAGCCGCCGAGGGAGGCGTGAACAATGCCCACGGGCACATCCAGCTGCTTCTGCAGCTCCTGTGCAAAATACCAGGCCACGGCAGACATGCGGGGCGTGGTCTCCGGCGCGCTCACGGCCCACTTGCCCACATACATGGCGCCGGAATTGAGGGTCTCCTTCTCCTTGGCTCCGTATGAAGCATTGTTGGTGTGCACCTGGGGCTCCGCGTGGAAGAAGCGGATGTTCTTGTTGCCGGAAGCGGGTATGGCGGTGCCCTTGTCCGCCATCTCGTCCATGCGGCGCAGCATGTTTGACTGCCCGGAGGCAAACCACACCTCACCCACCACCACGTCTTGAATCTCCGCGGTGTCGTTCCCCTGGCGCACAATCATGTTCTCACCCGTGGCGGTGGCATTCAAGGGGGGCAGCTGGGCCTCCCAGTGCTTGCCGTTCTTCTTGGCCTTGATGGTGGCATCCCCAAAGGTGAGGGTGACATCGCCGCTGCCCGTGGCTTCACCGCGCACGGGGATGGGTTGTCCCTGCTGCAGCACCATGTGGTCGCCGAAGGTGTGGTCGAAGCTTACGGCCGCCCAGCATGTGGCGGTCCCCAGCAGCATAGCTACAATAGCGGATTTCATGGTGCCAAGGCTACCACAACCGCTGCGGCAATTCAAGCTCCTACGCGCAGCGCAGACGCATTTTCCAACAATTTTTGAAAAAAGTGGCAAATTCAGCTTGACAATGTTGGGGAAATGCTGTAAATAAGCCCCGCACAAGTTATGGCTAAAAAAAGCTGGATAGAGAGAAACAAGAAGAAGGCAGCTGTCGCGGCCCGCTATGCGGAGCTCCGCGCCAAGCTGAAGGCTGAAGGCGACTACGTGGGTCTGACCATGCTGCCGCGCAATGCATCCCCGGTGCGTCAGGTGAACCGCTGCGAGCTGACCGGCCGCCGCCACGCTTTCCTTCGCCGCTTCCATCTTTCCCGTATCGCTTTCCGCGAGCTTGCCAACGCCGGCATGATTCCCGGCGTGACGAAGTCGAGCTGGTAAGTCCGGGTTTGGAGAAGCAACAACAGATAAACCTTTTCTGCGGGCTATTCCAAGAATAGCCCGCAATTTTCGTTTCCTGAAAAACGGGAACAAAAGCGAGCGGCATGCCCATCTACGAATACATCTCCGAGCACCCGGAAGACCCCAAACGCTCCTGCGCCATGTGCCGCAAGGGCTTTGAGCTCATGCGCCCGGCAGACCGCGCGCCGCTCACGCACTGCATGTACTGCAAGAACCCCGTGCGCAAGAAAATCGGTACCGTGAACGTGCCCAAAATCACCGCCCCGCTCTCCGTCTCGGATGCCAAGAAAGCGGGCTTCACCGTGCTGCAGAGGCGCGATGAAGGCACCTTTGAAAAGCTCTGACACATATCCCCCCCATTCCCCACCCCGCATGAACCTGTTCCTGACCGCTGAAGAAGCCGCCCAAGTAACGTGGAGCTACCCCAGCCTGTCATCCATCCTGCTGTTCCTGATAGGAATCGCGTTCTTCCTGTTCCTCAACGCCTTCTTTGTGGCGAACGAGTTTGCGAGCGCACGCGTGCGCGAGAGCCAGCTGGTGGAAAACGGGGACGACACCCCCGCCCGTGCCAAGCGCCGCAAGACCGCCCTGCACATTGTGCGCCACCTGGATTCCTACCTCTCCGCCAACCAGGTAGGCATCACCATTGCCTCCCTGGCACTCGGCAACATGGGAGAGCCCTTCATCGAGCAGCTCATCTCCCCGCCGCTCGCCTACTTCTGCCACCTGGCACCGGATGCCGTGAGCGCCATCTCCTACGTGGTGGCATACGGCCTGTTCACCTTTGCACACGTGGTGCTGGGTGAGCTTGTGCCCAAGAGCCTGGCCATCCGCAAACCGCTGGAGCTGGCCATGCTCACCGCACCGTGGATGAAGCGCTTTGCCAAGCTCACCAAGCCCGTGGTGCTGCTCTTCAACAACACCGCAAACTTCATTGCACACCACCTCTTCGGCGTGGACCCGCACTACGTGCCCAACGTCACCCACAGCGCAGAGGAAATCGCACTCATCGTGGAAGAGAGCGGCCGCAGCAACGAGGTGACCGAGACCGAGGCGGAAATCTCCATGAACGCCCTGGAGCTCAACGACCGCTCCGTGCGGGATATCCTGGTTCCGCGCGCCAATGTGGAAACCCTGGATATCAACGACGACTTCAAGCACAACCTGGAAATCGTCACCAACAGCCCCCACAGCCGCTTCCCCCTGGTGGATGGCCACCTGGACAACCTGAAGGGCTGGCTGCACGTAAAGGACATGCTCAAGCTCGCCACCGGGCCGGAGCAGGACCTCATGCGCGTGAAGCGCGAGCTCAAGGTGGTGCCGGAGACCATGAAGCTGGACACCCTGCTGGATTTCTTCTCCAAGGAAAAAACGCATTTCTCCCTGGTGGTGGACGAGTACGGCGATGCGCTGGGGCTGGTGTTCCTGGACGACGTGCTGGAGGAGATTGTGGGTGACGACATTCAGGACGAGTTCGAGGCGGATGCCGCGCGCGACTTCTTCCCGGTGGCTCCCGGGCAGTACATTGCCAGCGGCTCGCTCGCTCTCTTCGACCTCTCCGAATACCTGCCGGACATCGGTGAAATCGAGCCGGAATCCGGCGTGTCCACCCTGGGCGGCTATATCACGGAGCAGCTGGGCCACCTGCCCACCTGCGGGGAGAAGGTGCGCATACGCGACTACATGCTCACCGTCACCGGCACGGACAAACGCAAGGTCACCCAGGCGTACCTGAAATTGACACCGCTGGAGAAAAAGGAGGAGGACTAACCCTTACCTTGCAGGCGGCGCAAAGGGAGCCGCGCTGTGGGAAGCATGGTTCACCAGCACGGCGGGAGCGTTGCCGTGGTAGCTCATCATCACGCCGTCGCACAGGTTGCATTCCTGCTCTGCGGGCAGGGCCTCGCCAATGAGCATGCCATCCAGCCACACATAGTACCCTGCGGGAATCCCCTGCCCTTCCCGTGCGGGAACGTATGCCACGCGGATGGTGGCATTCTGCGACATGTCTCGCGAGTACAGGATGCTGCCGCCCCAGGAAATGGAGGACTCGTTGATGGCGATGCGGCCATAGCTGCGGCCATCTCCCACCAGCACGCTGAAGCATTGCTCCGCGTCCCAGCCGTCCTTCGCGCCGTTGCCGAAACGCACGCGGAATTCAACCGTGTAGCCCACGGCGGAATCCACGGGTTTGCACCACGGGAGCCAGAGGGCGGATTCCTCCCCGCTGCTGAAGGAGAGGCCGCCGTCTGCCAAGGGCTGCAGGTTCTGGCGGTACTCGGCATCATCCTTGAGGGTGAGGGAATCGAACGCCTGCACAGATTCACGCTCCAGTCCCGCCGTGCGCCCCGGCAGCCCCATGGCGCGCGCCAGGTTGCCCGCCACCAGCAGGGCCGCCTGGTCCGTGGGGTGGATGCGGTCCGGCGCAAACATCTGCGCCACCGCATAGCCGGCGGGCTTGGTGACATCCTGCAACCCCGGGTTCACATCCGCATACACCACGCGCAGGTTGGAATCCTGAAGGGAGGGTGCAAACTCCCCGGAGAGCCAGGCGTTGAACCTGGCAATATTCTGCGCCAGCGCGTCTGATTTGTCGGTGGAGGTCACGGACATGAGATAGAGCGTGGCCTTCTTGCCGGCGTTCTTGGCCGCCATCTGCATGGCGCCCACGTTTTCCTTCACAGCCGTTTGAATCTGTTCCCAGGAGGTTTCGCGGATGCCCTGCAGGTCGTTGGTGCCCAGCATGTAGGTGTAGGTGTCCGGGGAGAAGGTGTTACCCGTGTAGGTTCCCACGGTGCCCTTGTTGTCCGGCGTAAGCTTGTCTGAAACGCCGAGCCAGTTCTTGAGGTTGGAGGATTGCAGGCCGCTCACGCTGGTGAGGCGGCGGAAGCGCGCACCGGAGACCTCATCCGTCCAGATGTTGAACTGGGCGCAATGCTCGTTGTCGAACGCGCGGCCGCGGTAGGAAGCCTCGCTGAACGCGCCGCTGTAGCAGCCCTTCAAGTAGCCCTGCGCATCAAAGGACACGCCGTTGTCAATGCAATCCTTCTGCAGGAACCAGCGGTAGGAGTGGCTGTACGTGCCGTGGGAAATGGAATCGCCGATGGCCATCCACACGCCCAAATCCGCCGGGGCGGCCATACAGAACGAAGCCAGCCCCAATACCGCCGCCAATGCATACGCGCTTTTCATGCCCCTATCCTACACGCAGAACGCGCAATTGTCAAACTAGGCGCGCCGGCGGAAACACCCTCTGGGAATGAGGCGTCTCTACTTGCCGAATGTGTGCCGCCAATACGCGGAAATGTCAAAATAGAGGGTCTTGTCTTTGCCGCTGAGCACATCGTAGTGATGTCCGTCTTTCTCGGTAAGCCCCTGGATATCCGGCCTGAATCCATAAAGGGACTCGAAAATGACGTATTCCTGCCGTATGACCGCCGGGGTCTTTTCGGTGAGGACGATTGCGGACTCCATGCTCTGGCCATCGCCCCCCTTGATTCCGCTATCCGTTGTCTTGAGATGCTGCAGCGTTGCCTGGGGATTCACCTGTGAACAGTTGCTCAGACAGAATCCCAGAGCCGAAAGGAAAATGAATGGCATCGCTTTCATGGAACAGAATATATACGTGTGACATCATAGAGGAAATTCTCGCCGCGTCAAGCAATTTCATTCTCCCTTTGCGCGGTGCGTGTGGCGCGCAGGCAACAAACAGCCGCCCGGCGCCGTGGTGGCGGGGGCGGCTGGTGAATGGTTGGATGGATGAAGAAGGTTACTTCTTCATGGCTTCCTCCACGGCAACGGCCACGGAAACGGTGGCGCCCACCATGGGGTTGTTGCCCATGCCGATGAGGCCCATCATCTCCACGTGCGCGGGCACGGAGGAGGAACCGGCGAACTGGGCATCACTGTGCATGCGGCCCAGGGTGTCGGTGAAGCCGTAGGAGGCAGGGCCGGCGGCCATGTTGCCCGGGTGCAGGGTGCGGCCGGTGCCGCCGCCGGAGGCAACGGAGAAGTACTTCTTGCCCTTGAGCTGGCACTCCTTCTTGTAGGTGCCGGCCACGGGGTGCTGGAAGCGGGTGGGGTTGGTGGAGTTGCCGGTGATGGACACATCCACGCCCTCCAGCCACATGATGGCCACGCCCTCGCGCACGTCGTCCGCGCCGTAGCAGTTCACCTTGGAACGCTCGCCGTCGGAGAACGGGGTCTTCTTCACCACCTCAACCTTGCCGGTCATGTAGTCGAACTTGGTCTGGCAGTAGGTGAACCCGTTGATGCGGGAGATGATGTAGGCGGCGTCCTTGCCCAGACCGTTCAGGATGACGCGCAGAGGCTTCTGGCGCACCTTGTTGGCGGAGCGGGCAATGCCGATGGCGCCTTCGGCGGCGGCGAAGGACTCGTGGCCGGCGAGGAAGCAGAAGCATTCCGTCTCCTCACGCAGCAGCATGGCGGCCAGGTTGCCGTGGCCCAGACCCACCTTGCGGTCGTCTGCCACGGAGCCGGGGATGCAGAAGCTCTGCAGGCCCTCACCGATGGCCTCGGCGGCATCGGCAGCCTTGGTGCAGCCCTTCTTGATGGCAATGGCGGCGCCCACGGTGTAGGCCCAGCCGGCGTTCTCGAAGGCGATGTTCTGGATGCCGCGCACGATGGCGCGCACGTCGATGCCCTTCTCAAGGCAGACCTTCTCGGCCTCCTCGCAGGAGCTGATGCCGTACTTGGCCAGAACCGGGGTGATCTGGTCGATGCGGCGGGAGTATGATTCAAAAAGAGGCATAATGGTATCCTTTCTGTGTTGGTGGTTCTTTACTCGTGGCGGGGGTCAATGTACTTGGCGGCGCCGTCGAAGCGGCCGTAGGTGCCGGTGAACTTCTTCACAGCCTCGTTGGCATCCGTGCCCTTCTTGATTTCCTCCATCATGGGTCCCATCTTGACGTACTGGTAGCCGATGATTTCGCCGTTCTCGTCCAGGGCGATCTTGGTGATGTAGCCCTCAGCGAGCTCCAGGTAGCGAGGGCCCTTGGCGAGCGTGCCGTAGAGCGTACCGGTCTGGGAGCGCAGGCCCTTGCCCAGGTCTTCCAAGCCGGCGCCGATGGGCAGGCCGCCCTCGGAGTAGGCGCTCTGCGTGCGGCCGTACACAATCTGCAGGAAGAGTTCGCGCATGGCGGTGTTGATAGCATCGCACACCAGGTCCGTGTTCAGGGCCTCCAGCACCGTCTTGCCGGGCAGGATTTCAGAGGCCATGGCGGCGGAGTGGGTCATGCCGGAGCAGCCGATGGTTTCCACCAGGGCCTCCTGGATGACGCCATTCTTCACGTTGAGCGTCAGCTTGCACGCACCCTGCTGGGGGGCGCACCAGCCCACGCCGTGGGTCAGGCCGGAGATATCCTCGATCTTGGTAGACTGCGTCCAAGCGCCCTCCTGGGGGATGGGAGCGGGGCCGTGGTTACAGCCCTTCTTGACGCAGCACATGTTTTCAACTTCAGTTGTATACTGCATAGTGTTGTTGTATTACTGGTTTTGGAAAGGTATTCCCCCCGTGCACGCGCGCGGGCGGGGAATTTCCCGCTGGTGGTATTTTACACCGCTCGGGCCGCTTTTGCGAGCCAAAAATGCAGGCAAGCGGCACATTGGTTCAAAAAGGGCACAAAAAAGAGCCCTCCGCATGGGAGGGCGCTGAAAGTGCGGTAGATGCCGCCGGGGGCATCAGAAGTTGACGCGGTAGCCGGCGGCGCCGTTCACATCGGAGTAGCCGGAGCGGAACTCCGCGCTCACGTCGAAGAACAGGGAGCTGGCACCCTCACCAATCGGAATCATGACACCTGCCCCGATTTCCACGCCGAATGCACCGTACTCGTTGCTCTTGATATTCTGCATGCCGCCCACGCCCACAAAGTTGGCCTGGGGCGTCACATCGCGGTCACCGGCGTCCAGCTTGAGCAGGGCGCGCGTCTCCAGCAGCGTGTGGCGGTTGAAAACGCTTGTGCCCACAGCGCTCTGCAAGCGGGCACCCAGGCCGAAGGTCACCACATCGGCCTCGGCATCGGCGTACTTGAGCGCGGCATCGCTGCCGGTTTCCGTATAGCCGCCCAGGCAGCTGTGGCGGTAGAGCACGTTGAACACGGGCTGCAGGCAGGTGGAGGC
>JAZUGI010000101.1:0-79080 GCA_045641125.1 Akkermansia sp. | reverse complement strand
TTTTTTCGGTATGATAATCCAGCATGTGAAAAAAACAGAAAAAATCGGAAAAAAGCTTGACAAGTCGGGAGAGAAGGAGTATATTTTGCGCGTCCCAATCGCGGGGTAGAGCAGCTCGGTAGCTCGTCAGGCTCATAACCTGAAGGTCGCAGGTTCAAATCCCGCCCCCGCAACTCTGAAAGCCGCGCCGGATGGCGCGGCTTTTTCGTATTCCTGCCGAAGCCGCTCCACACCTGCATTTCAGCCAAGCCAAAGCAGTGGCCTCGCGTGAAAAATAGATTGACTCTCCGTGCGTACGTATGCTATAGAATGAATAGCCCCCTGTTAGACGCAAAAACGGGTTTTTGACGTCTGGCAACGGGGCGCAGCATATTCGACTGCTGGAACACAAGAAGAATTTCCCCCATGTCCTACGTACTTTGCCTAGATTGCGGTGCCACAAACGTGCGCGCCATGATAGTGGACGACCACGGCAAGATTGTTGCCAAGGCCAGCCAGCCTAATTCCACGGATGCCGGAAGCGAGAATCCCGAGTTCCACGTGTGGAACCTGGACCGCATCATGAACCAGCTTTCGGAGTGTTCCCGCAAGGCCGTGGCGGAGGTGGATGCAACGCAAGTGCGCGCGGTCACCATCACCACGTTCGGCGTGGATGGCGCGCTGGTGGACAAGGAGGGCGAGCTGCTCTATCCGGTCATATCCTGGAAATGTCCGCGCACGGCGAAAGTCATGGCGAACATCGGCAAATACATCTCTCAGGACCGCCTCAACGAGCTCTCCGGCGTGGGTGCCTTTGCCTTCAACACCATCAACAAGTTCGTCTGGCTCAAGGAGAACCGCCCGGAGCTGCTCGAAAGGGCGTATGCCTGGCTTTTCATGCCCAATCTCATTTCCCACCGCCTCACCGGGCAGATGTTCACGGATCGCACCATGGCCGGCACCTCCCAGATGACAGACCTCAAGACCGGCACATGGAGCGGGGAAATCCTTTCCGCCATCGGCGTGGAGATGGGCTTGTTCAAGCCCATTGTGGAGGCCGGGCAGTCCCTGGGCAACCTGCTGCCCGCCGCCTGTGCGCAGCTGGGCCTGCCGCAAAGCGTGCCCGTGATTTCCACCGGGCACGATACGCAGTTCGCCCTCTTTGGCAGCGGCGTGGGTGAGAACCAGCCCTTCCTTTCCAGCGGCACCTGGGAAATCCTGATGCTGCGTACCAACCAGGCCGCCTTGGACAATGAGGATTATGCGGCCGGTGCCACCGTGGAGTACGACAGCAAGGCGGGCCTGCTCAACCCCGGCCTGCAGTGGATTGCCAGCGGCATCATCGAGTGGGTGAAATCCACCTGTTACCATGGAGAGAACTACGATACCATGGATGCGGAGGCCGCTGCCGTGCCTCCCGGTTGCGACGGTGTGAGCCTTGTTCCGGATTTCCTGCCCAGCGATCCCGTGCCCGGCAGCATCCGCGGCCTTATCCTGGGCCGCACCCGCGGCCACATCTACCGCGCCGCCATGGAGGCGCTCACCCTACGCCTGCGCACCCGCCTGCACAAGCTGGAGAAGGTGGGCGGCTTCCGCTCCCGCAACCTCCTGCTCGTGGGCGGCGGTGCCCGCAACAAGGTGTGGACCCAGATGCGCGCGGATATCCTGGGCATCCCCATCCGCATTGCGGACGTCTCCGAGAGCACGGTGCTCGGCGCCGCCATGTACGCTTTCGCCGGGGCAGGGGTGTACGAATCCCCGGAGGCCTGCAGAGACGCCTTCGGCATCTCCTACACCACCGTGGAGCCCGGCCCCCAGCATGCCGAATACATGAAAATATTTCACAAATAACACCTAATTCAACATCATTATGGCCAATCCCGACCTCTACATCCATCCCGAACTCCCGGAGCGCATCTTCCCCTGGGAGAAATACGATCCCCAGACCCGCGAGGAAATCGACGACTTCTTCAATTCCGCTGAAATCCGCACCATTAAGGACCGCATGGTGGACATGGGCCGCCGCCTCTACAAGCGCGAGTACGTGGACGGCAACGGCGGCAACCTTTCCGTGCGCGTGGGCAAGGACTTGGTGCTCTGCTCCCCCACGCTCTGCAGCAAGGGCTTCATGACCGTGGATGATATCTGCCTGGTGGATATGCAGGCCGGGCAGCTCTGCGGCTACCGCCCGCGCACCAGCGAGGTGAAGACCCACATTGCCATGATGAAGGCCACCGGCGTGAACGCCTGCATCCACGCGCATCCCCCGTGCTGCAACGCCTTCCTCTTTGCCGGTATCGTGCCGCCCAACGGCATCAACCCGGAGGCAGACATCTTTCTGGGCCACATCCCCCTGGCGCCTTACGGCACCCCCGGGTCCGATGAAACCGCCGCCGCTGTGGCGGAGGCCGCCAAGCAGAGCACCGTGGTCTTCATGGAGAACCACGGCGTTATCACCGGCGCCCGTCACATCGAGGAGGCGGAATGGTTCATGGAGAATGCGGACGCCTACTGCAAGATGGTGCTGCTGGCCGGCCTTCACAAGGCCCCCCTCAACCAGGTGGACGAAGCCGGTATCGCAGACTTCCTGGCCATCCGCAAGGCCCTGGGCTACGCCGTGCCGGAAGGCCAGCCCCCCTACAACATGCGCACCTTCGCCGGCTACACCATGGGCACCGCCGGGAAGAAAGATTAAGCTCTCTTTTCCCTTCATGCCCCTGCAAGGCAAGCGCATTTTCACCTGCACCCCCGTGGCCTTCCACGGGGATGCACGCTTTTTTACGCGTGATACCGGGCTCATCTGCATGAACCTGCGCAAACTCGGCGCAGAGAGCATGGCTGTGATGCCCTTGCCGTTTCATGAGGATGATATCCGTGAGGATATCATCCGCGTGCCCATGGAGGAGCTCAAATCTGCAGACTGGTGGTGCTCCCTGAATCTGGATGGTGTGGTCCTATACTCCTGGGGAGCCCCGCGCTATACCGCCATTGCCCGCGCCATTAATAAGGCGGGAATCAAGCTGGTCATCCACCTGGATACCAACGGGGATTTCTTTGACGAGGCTTGGACTCCGCGACCACCCTTCCTGCAACGCTGCAAAAACATTGTAACCCACGCCGCTATCGATTTCCTGCGCGCACGACATTTAAAGCTGGCAGATGTCATCACCATGTCGCCACCTGTGGCGGAAATGCTGCGCCACCGGCTGTTCTACGGTGCTGCGGTGGCGGACCGGGCAGAGATGATGCCATGCCCCGTTTCTCCCCGTTTCGCGTACGATGGCCGTACCAAGCAGCGTAAGGTGGTGTGCGTGGGCCGTTGGGGGGCGGAGGATGATATCAAGGATCCGGGTTTGATGATGCAGACCTCTCAACTGCTGGTGGAAAAAGACTCCTCGGTAGTGGTGGAAATATACGGACGCTACAGAGAACCTGTGGCGGCTTGGCATGCCGCCCTGCCGGAACAACAGAAAGCACGCGTCCTTCTCAAGGGTTTCACGCCCAGCGCAGCCTTGAAAGATGTGTACTGCGATGCCATGGTGAGCTTCTGCACCTCCAAGCGGGAGAGTACGCATATAGCCTCTGCTGAGGCCCTCTGCTGCGGGTGCACCGTGGTGATTCCCGCACGCCCTTCTCTCAGCCTGCCCCAGTGGTATGCATCCAAGGACTCCGGCACAGTCGCTAGGGTAGATACTCCGGAATCACTGGCAGATGCCGTCTTGGAAGAGTTGGGACAATGGGAAACGGGTAAACGAAATCCGCAGGCTATCGCCGCCTATTGGCAACCCTTCTTCCATGCGGACAAGGTGATGGGGCGGATATTCCGCTAATGGGTGCGTTGTATTTGCGGCAGAACGCTCAGGCTTCTAAGGGAAGGATACTATGAGAGCATCGAAAGTTTGACTGGATGAAGGTAGAGGTACTCTCTCGGGAACGCTTCCGGAAGCCGTTGGATTTGTCCTTCTGCCTTGGCAATGGTATTCTCAATGATGGCGTTTATACGTTCGTAATGTTCCATCGTGTTGGGATACCAGACATTGCCGGATTTAAAAGTGTTTTCATCTAAAAATTTGATCTTGGAATCCTTCAGCAGCATAACGGCAGTAGGGATGGCAAGTTCAACAAACATGCGCCATGTCGCAAAAACCTCCAGGAAGTCACACAGTTCTCTCATCTTCGCTCGTGGAACTACAATGATGTCAGAGTAGCCGAAAACACAGGGATACACCATTTCCCTAGGCATGAGACGGTAGGAAAGAGAGAGAAGGTGCTGGTATACGTTCGATTTCGTGTAGCCTAGGTTTGTGCGCAGGTTGGCCCAGAAGGGGGAACGCCATTTCAGCAGCAGGGGCTTGTGGGCAGGAAGGCTCGTAGAGTTCAGCACTCCGCGCCGTTGCAGTATATCCCTCGCTTCGGCAAATCCCGGGACAATGCGGCTCGCGCTGCGATCCAGTCCTGGATGGTGCATATCAATCTTCTGTGCCTCTTCAACCGCGCGGATATGATCGCCCTTGGATATTTCCACGGCCCCGTCAAGATAGAATTCGTCCCTTGTCATGCGGAGCCGCTCATGAACATTGCTTTCATTGAACTCGGGATTCAACAGCAAGTCATCACCAATAATCAGGAAGCTGTCGCAATCCATTTCCATGAGCTTTTCGCATGCCTGGGCAATGTATGTTTGAAAATAAAACGAATTGCCGAACACCCGGATGACCTCTGGGTTGTTTCCGTAATAGAAGGGCATGATCTGCCGCATTTCCGGGAAACGGTCCTTGTAGATGCGGCTGATTTTTTCTATGTTTTTTTCGTAGTTGTGGTTGTAGAGGACAACGAGCCCCGTTTTGTTTGCGCTCATGATGTCGAAGGAGGGTTAGGAAAGGAACGCAGTTTTGCGGCAGAGGTCAAGTCCGGCACCAATGGCGGCATCCATGTTGTAGTACTCCCATTCGGCGAATCTGCCGTGGAGATAGAGTCCGCTGGGGTGCAACACAGCCTTCAACCTGTCGATGGTGTCTTTCGTCTGTGACGTCTGCACGGGATAAGTGCAGGCTTCGTAATGGTGTGCCAGATAGGTGGGATGGAAGGGGATGCGGGCCAAGTTGGTTTGGATGTCCTCCATGGTCATCTCCCGGGAGAATTCGATGGTGGCGGTGGTGCGTTCGGAATGGTCGTTGTTTGGCGAGAAGTTGCCCGTGCATATAATGCGGTGGGATTCGTGGGCCGTGTCCGGCATATAAATCCAGCTGTAGGGATTTTTGTCAATCTCACAGAGCACAGCTGTGGTGCCGTGAAACTCGAGTTCCCCTATGGCCTTTGCAAGTGATGCTATGTCCGGGCCTCCTTGAAGTATCTGCGGCAAGTCCCGTACGTTGCAAGTGTAGACAACCTTGTCAAAAGGTTCACCGTCAACAATCCATTTTCCGGAATCCCTCCTAATGCAGGTAATCTGCGCGTTGTACCGGATATCCAATCCTTTGGCAAGGGTATCTGCCAGATGTTGGGAACCATTGTGCAAGGGATACCAGAAGGTGCTGTGAACCATGTTCATTTCCTTTTCTTGGGCAATATTGGCTTCCAGGATTTCGGGAATGGTGGGCATGGGGAGCTTTCCCTGAAGCCAAGCCAGGGGTACATCTTCCAGTGATCGTTGCCAGATTTTGGCGTTGTATGGGTGAAAGTATGCTTCATACAGGGTTTTGCCGAAGCGCCGGCGCAGAAACTCATCAAAATTGGCGGGAGCTCCGTATCCTGTGCGGTTGATTTCCAACAAGTCGGATATGATGGCCTTGCGCATCTCCGGCTTCATTTGGTACAGGTGGTTTTCTATCGGGTAATCCACCGTTTGGTCTCCTAATGCCACAACTGCGTGTCTCACCGCTTTGAAGAATTCGGCGTCACGTTCAAAGAACGGCCAAAACCAATCCAGCACATCCTGTCTGCGCGAGTTGAAAACATGCCCGCCCGTCATGTGGAAAAGCACGCCGTTGACATGAGAACACTTGACAAGGCCGCCGGGTGTTGAGGCTTTTTCAAAAACGCGAACTTCACAGCCTGCCGCCTTTAGCATTTGTGCAATGGACAAGCCAGAGATGCCTCCCCCGATAATAGCTGCTTTCATGACTCAGAAAGTGTACATGAGAGAATTATTAATGTCAACGCTATGATGAGGTTGACCGCTGAAAGAGCACGTGTGCACCAGCTTTCAATTCTGGTATCGGTCTGCGGTGTCAATTGAAATAGGCTTGCAGGCCGCAGCTCTCTCTGCTAGCATGGCGGCATGGGGAAGATAGCCGCCATTGCCAAGGCCGTGTTGCCTGGGGCCTTTTACGAATACCTGAGACGCCGGGCATGCGAGGAGGTGTTCCGGAAGCTGAATCGGGAGTATCCCGCATACCGGGAGCGCATGCTCAAGCGCGTGGAGGCCGTGCGGCATAAGGAGGTAATCAACGTGCTTTTCTATATTTGGCATCCCTCTTTCTGGAAGGTGGATTCCCTGTTCCGGCTCATGCTGGAGCACCCGCGTTTCAATCCTGCCATCTGCCCGGTGGCATCCATGGACAACCCGGACCCCGCCAAGCGGCGCGAAACCCTGGAATACACGCGCCGGTACTTCAAGGAGAAGGGCTATCCCGTATTGGTGATAGACGGCATAGGCCCCGTGACCGGAAGCTTTGTTTTTGGCGGGGCGGATATGGATAAAATCCGCGCGGCCTTTGCGCCGGATGTCATCTTTGTGCAGGCCCCCTATGAATCCGTGCCGCAAGCCATGGCTGCGGATATGGAGCATGAGCTGTACTGCTATGTGCCGTACTGCTACCGCAATTCTGAGTCGCATTTTTCGTATAATAATGCCACTCAGAACAAGTACTGGTTCAATTTTGTGGAAAACGGGCCCATGATGGACTTCATCAAATCCATTATGACCAACAAGGGTGCCAACCTTTGCCTGACCGGTTTTCCGCCGGTGGATGGCTTCCTGTACCCTGAAAGGTTCGCTGCTCCTGGGGCAGCCGTGTGGAAGCCGCAGGGTACACCATGCAAGCGTGTTGTTTGGGCGCCTCATTGGAACATAGCCGGGGTCTCTGTGCTCACCAACGGTATTTTCCCGCATGTGGCGGACCGGATGCTGGAACTTGCCCGCAGGTACAACGGGCGCATACAGTTCGCATTCAAACCGCACCCCAAGCTCAAGGCTGAGCTGTACATGCTCGCGGATTGGGGGTACGAGCGTACGGACGCATACTACAAAGCGTGGGAGAATATGCCAAACGGTCAGCTGGAGCAGGGTGAATACGCAAACCTCTTTGCCCAGTCGGATGCCTTGGTTCATGACTCCGGCTCCTTTATTGTCGAGTATATGGTCACAGGAAACCCGTGCTGCTTCCTGCACGGGAAGGATGCGGCGGTGCTGCCGAACTTCAATGAGATGACCGCCGATTGCCACGCCGCGCACTATTTGGCAGATTCCATAGAAGAGCTGGAGCGTTTTCTCCAGGAAGTGGTGGTGGAGGGGAAAGACCCCAAGGCGGCGGAGCGCCGGAGCTGCGTGCAACGGTACATTGTGCCGCCGAACAACCGCCCGTCCGCGCAAAATATCATAGAGGCCATCCTAGGCGCGGGGGCTTACCGGGAAAGATAATCCTGCAGCAATTGCAGTACCCTGTCATTGGCCGATGGTTCACCCACGGCAATGCCCAGAAAAGAGCCGTAGCCTGCCAAGCCTTGCTCGGCAGAGCCGTCTTTGAGCAGAATGCCGTAATGGTCCAGGAAGTCCGCTGCAATGGTGGCGGCGGTGAGCGGCGGCTGCACTCTGCAGAGAATGTAGGCACCACCGCAGCCTATGGGCTGAAGATGCGGAATTCCCGTCAAGGCTGCTTTCACACGTGCACTTTCCTCTCGTAGGGAAAGGCAGGCGGCGGTGTATGCCTTGTCGTACTTGCCGAATATCTGCAGGAAGAATTCGGCGGTTGAGTTGATGTTGCGGAGGGGCAGGGTGGAGCGGATGGAAGAGAGACGGGCGGTATCTGCCGTGGCCAGCATGCCTAGGCATAGGCCGGAGAAACCGCAGGCCCCGGATATGCTCTTGATGACAGAAAGGCAGGGGAGTTTCGCAAGCGCGGCGTTGGTGAGCATGCTGTTGGCGGTGCTGCACGGAGAGAAATCCATGTGCGTTTCATCCAGCAGCAGGGAGATGCCCTGCGCGCTGCACCATTTGCAGAGGCGGGTGATATCTTCCTTGGAATGGCTGAGCCCCGTGAGGAAATCAGGGGTGGCGAGAAGGAGCGCGGAAATCTCCTTGCCGCGGTAGAACTCCATCAGTTCATCCACCGTGTAGGTGAATTGCCGCTCAGCGGCCATGAAGGGTACCATGCGCTCCTTGCCGATGCTGTTTGCGTATTCCTCAAAGCAGGGAAGCACAATGCCGATGCGGCCCTGTGTGGTGCCGAGGTATGCGCGGATGAGTTCGGATGTACCGTTGCCCACGCACACCATGTTCTGTTTCAGGCCGAAGTCCTTGGCTGCCAGCAGGCTGTTGACCCGCTGGCCGGAGGGTTCCGCCCGCAGCAGGCGGTCAAGGTTGGCCGCCAGTTCCGAGCGCAGCCGGTAATCCGGGAAATAGGGATGGGTGAAATGCGCGTGATCCTGCACCTGCGGGTAGCGCCACAGGCCGCCTTGCCGTGATTCAAGGTGTCTCAACTTTTCGCCCGGCTCGCAGAAGATGGATTCCGCTATGTCCAAATCCTGCACATCGTCAATCTCGTACCACGATTCTCCGCTCAGCTTCAAGGCCTTGATTTCCGGCTTGTCAAGCATAGTGATGACGCGCAGTACCTGCTCATAGTACTCGTTGTGCCCGATGGCCGTGCAGTAGGCTGCAAGGAAGGGTACATAGCAGTTGCGTGAGAACTCTTTGCCGAATTTGTAGATGTTGACCGTCTTGTAGTATTCCTCCGCATGGCGGTAGCTGAACTTCTTGCCGGGGATGAACTGGCGGATATTGTCGTCCTCATCCAGTGTCACCACCGTGCCGTCCATCCAGCTTTCGAACTTCGCCACCAGCGCCAGGCTCGGGTGCGGATTGTCCAGCAGTTTGTTGATGAGGGCGTCCTCGAATATCAAATCGCTCTCAACGAGAAGCGTATCATCCTCTGTCAGCCGGTCTTTGACCAGATACAGGGAATAGATGTTGTTGGTGGTGTCGTAGTCGGGGTTGTCCACAAACAGAACCGGACTCTTGATGCCCAACGTGGCTATAAAGTCCCGCAGCTTTTTGCCCTGGTACCCAACTACAATGACGATGCGGTTGAGGCCGCGCGTTTCCGCCACGCGGTCCAGTTGGCGCAGCAGGCGCTCGATGAGCGTGACCCCGTTCACCTTCACCATGCACTTGGTGTTGCTCCTGGTGAGTTCACCAAGGCGCTTCCCCATGCCCGCGGCTAGGATGATTGCCTGCATGCTGCGCGTGGTCCGGGAGGGCGATTATCAGCCCTCCTGGGTGGTGATGTAGACGTATGCGGCGGCCCAGCGGTTGGGGCCGCAGCGGGAGATGGTCTGCATGAGGGCGGCACCGGGATTGGGGGCGGCACCCATGGTTTCCAGGGTCTTGTTGAACTCCTGGGCAAAGTTGCAGGGGGCACCGCAGGCTACGGCCACAACAAGGTCCTGACCGAGCGGCAGGCCCACTACCAGCTCGTCGTCGCTGTTGGCGGGAAGCATCACATCCACGCCTGCGGGGGCGTGTGCGGTGGGTTCCGTGGCCTCTGCGGGCACCAGCAGGTGGGCGTTGCCCGTGGAATCGAACTGCACCAGGTACACGTCGCACTCCTCCGGGCTGAAAACCTTGAACTTCAGCATAGAGCCGGGGGTGAGCACGGTATCCTGCGTGTGCATCTGCAAATCCAGCGCAAACTCGTACGGCAGGCCGAATTCCGTGGCCGGGCAGCCCTGGTAGGCCATGCGGTCCTTGTCTGCGGTGTGCAGCTGGCGCTGGGGTGCCGCGCCGGCAAACACGCGCTTGGTGGCCAGTGCAGGGGTCTTGCCGGAGCGCGGCTTGGGTGCGGGGGCCTCTTGCTCCAGGCAGAGGGAGCAGCCGCCCACGTTGTAGGTGCGGCCGGGCTGCATGGGCTCCTCCAGAATCTTGCTGCCGCCCACGGAGATGCCGGTGGGCGACATGTTGTCGCGGATGATGAGAGCACCGTCCTTGCGGGTGATCATGCAGTGCTTCTCTGCCAGTTCCGAGTCTTCAGGAACGCTGATTTTGCAGAAGTCCGCGCGGCCGACCATCCAGACGGCGCCTTCCTCCAGGTCAAGGGTGATGAGCTGCTGGTGGCCGTTGGGCTTGGTGAGTTTCAGAATGTTCATGACTTGAGTTCGATACCTTTTTCTTGAGCCTGGATACGGAGGGCGCGCAGGGCCTTGCCGCAGAAGCCGGTGCCTGCACCGGCGGCGTTCATGTAGTTGCGCAGGGCCTTGCCGCGCGCCTCTGCGGCATCCTGCAGGCGGGATACGGCCTGGGAGGGTCCAACGCCGCGCAGTTCCTTGGGCAGGTTGCCCGGGCCGCCAATCATGTCCAGGGAGAACTCGTCCTCATAGCGGCGGCAGAGCTCCACCAGGTCCCAGTCGTAGCTGTGGATGAGAAGGTCGGAATTGTCTGCCAGCCAATCGTTCACATCGCTCTGCTTCTTGGGAATGGCCGGGCGCTGGGAGTATTCCTTCATGCAGCGCGCCTGGGCATCCGGGCCGCCCATGGCCATCACCGGTATATCCCAAAGGGCCTTGGCGGCGGCAAGCAGTTTCGCATCGTCCGGGGAGCCCGCGGGGGTGGAGCCGTCCATGGTGATGACCAGGCCCATGCCGTCGGACAGGGTGGCGGCATCCGCCCATTCCTTGCCCTCGGGGGTCATGGCTGCCTCCTCCTCACCGCCGGGGTAGCAGTAGATGGTGTTGACGATGACGTTGCGGCGCTTGGCCTTGTGCATGGCGGTGCGGTAGTCCAGGGTGCCCTGCTTGAAGTCCTCGTTGCCGGCAATGAAGATGACCTTCAGGATATCCTGGCGGTCACGCATGTTCCACTCAAAGTTGTTGAGGGCGAAGTCAATCACCTCGCCGCAGGGTTCCACGGCACCGTCGCACTGGATTTCCTTGAGCTTGGAGCGCATGGACTTCACATCCGTGGTGAAGGGGGTGAGCACGCGCGGCGCGCCGTTGTCCATGGCCTGGCCGTACACCACAATGCCCAGGTTCACGCGGGCCTTCTTGCCGTCCAGGCGGCAGCGGGTCATGGTGTTCACCAGCATGTTCAGGGAATCCGCCACCTCCACGAACAGCTCGTCCATGGAACCGGAGGCATCCAGGCAGAGCACCACCTGCACGTCGTCGTTCAGGCCCTTGCCGCCGCCATCGCCGCGGCCGTTGCCCTTGCCGTTGCCCAGGCCGTTACCCATGCCGCTGCCAAAGCCGGAGCCGTCGAATCCCATGCCGTCACCCTCGCCCAGGCCGTTGCCCACGCCGAAGGAGGGCACCTCCACGTCCACCTGGGCCATGACCACGGTGCTCACGGAGGTGGAGACAATGACGGAGGGGTTGATATCCGGGGAGGGTGCAGCCGCGCGGGAGGAGGCCTCCTCCTCGGAGGGAGGCTTGGGGATGTCCTCACTGGCGGAGGGCGGCGTGTAGGTGATGAATTCCGCCGGTTCCTGGGTGGAGAAGAGGATGACGACGAAGTACATGATGAGACCGCCGAGTACGATGACGGTGAGCGCGGAGAGGAGGGAGGAGATGATCATCCTCTTGCGGCGCTCTGCCAGGAGCTTGCCTTTTCTGCGAACGTGAATGGCCATAGGTGGGAAGAGTGAAGGGGTTTACTTTTTGGATGCGCCGGAAACAATCTGTTCGATTTCCGGGTTCTTGATCTGCTGGGCGTAGTAGAGGGCATCATGCCCGGCGCGGTCCCTGGCGGTGATGCGGGAGGGGGAGATTTTCTCCAGCACGTGTTGCACCATGCCGGGCTTGCCGCTGAGCACGGCGTGCATGAGCGCGGTTTCGCCGGCAGAGTTGGTGTTGTCTACCTTGGCTCCCTTTTCCAACAGGAAGTCGTAGATTTCCACGTTGCCGCGGCGGGCGGCCTCAAAGAGGGGCAGATTGCCTTGGGAATCCTCGCGGTTGAGGGCGGTGGGCAGGTTTTCCACCACGCATTCCTCCACCTCCTTCTGGGCGGTGCGGGCTGCCAGTTGCAGCAGGCCTATGCCGCCCATCTCCATGCGCTGGGCTGCGGAACCCGCGCCCTTGACGAACGCTTTCACCGTATCTGCCTTGCAGCGCGTCATCAGGTGGCACATGGGGTGCATGCCGTTGACAAAGAGCGTGTTCGTGGGAATGCCGGCGGCCAGCAGGGCAGAAACGATTTCCGGGTTCTGCTTGCGCAGAGCCAGTTCCAGCAGCGGGGTGCCGTCTGTCATCTGCACCTTGAGGCGCGGGTTGAAGGTGAGCATGGTGCGCACCAGCTCCGCGTTGCCGCTCTTGATGAAGGAGCCGATGGGCGGGTTGCCGCGCACAAGCTGGTTGGGGGAAACGCCGCAGGCGAGCAGGCGCTCCACCTCCGCTGCATCCGCGTTGCCCACGGCATCCTCCCATTGTTCGGAGAGGTGCTGGATAATCACGGAGCCCCCGCCGTCCCGCTCATGAACCACGGCGGTGCGGCCCAGGCGGTCCAGGATGGAAAGGTCCGGCGCGGGGGATTCCTTGAGGATGAGGGAGACGATTTCATCGTTCCCGCAGTCTGCGGCGCGCATAATGAGGGTGCACCCCTCCTTGTCCTGCACGTTGATGCCCTCTCCGCCGGCCACGCGGCGCAGCAGTTCCTTCACCTTGGCGGTGGTGGAGGTCATGCGCGATTTCTCCTCGCGTATCTGCTTCTGGAGGTTTCGCTTGGTGTCGTTGTAATCCTTTCTGGGGCGGGTGTCTTTTTCCCGTTCCAGGTCGCTGAGGTTGTTTTGGAGATTTTCCAGGGTGTCGCTGTGGTTGAGCTTGCTGAGGATGAGCTTTTCATCCAAGCCCTGCGATGTCCCGGTCCCCAGGGTGAAGACCAGGGTAAGGAGTGCAAAAGAGAGGTGTCGCTTAAAAAGCATGCAAAGAGTCTATCACGCCGCGCGCGGGGGGTCAAACACATAATGCATGCCCCTGCAAGAAAAATTGAACTTGCTTTCCGCAGCCCCGGCTGCGGGTCAGGGGAGGGTGTTCAGGTATTCGGCCACCCCGGTGGTGGGGAAACGCAAATCGTTGTGCAGGAACAAGCTCAGCTGTCGGCGCGCACGTTGCTTGTCTCCAAAGAGTTGCGTGTCGCTCATGCGCTGCTCCTGCGGAAGGTTCAGCTTGTTTTGCAGCACAAAGAGCAGGCAGCGCAGGGAAGGGGTGCGTGCGGAGGGTTCCTCGAAAAGCCGGATCCCCAGGTCCAGGGCTTCCCGCTCCCTGCCGCGGATGCGGCAGAGGTTGTAGAAAACCCAGCGGCGGTACATGGGCGGGGCTCCCAGTTCCAGGGCGCGGCTGTAGGCTTCTGCCGCCTTGGCGAACTGCGGGCGGCGCGCCGTGTTTTCGTACAGGGCTGCCAGTTCCAGGTAGATGAGCGGGTTTTGAGGGTTGCTTTCAGCCCCGTCCAGCAGGAAACGCTCCCCGCTTTCCAGATACGCCGCCGCCAGGGAGGTTCTGGCGGGTGAATCCAAGTCCTTGCGGCTCAGGGTGTGGGCCACGGCGTTGCGCGTCATGTCGCGTGATGCGCGCATCCAGTAGTTGGCGCGCTGCGGGGCCAGTGTGGTGATTTGCTGCCAGCGCTTTTGGGCGCGCGGCCAATCTTGCACCATCCAGGCATCCGTGGCATCGGTGGTCAGCAGCTCTGCCGTGAGCGCGCGCAGTCCGCCCAGGGTGAGAAAGGAAAGCCGCTGGGTCAGGGCGTCTCCCCTCTCCGGGGGGGCGGGTGCATGCGTGAGCCCGCTCGCCAATTCCGCCGCCGCCACGCCGGTGGATGGCAGGGTGAGCAGTGCCCCGCCGCCGCCCAGCAGGGCTGCTGCGGCCGCCCAGACGCCGCAGCGCCGCAGGGTTCTGGAGCCCGGGTTCGTCATTCCAGGTTCAGGCGGTGGCGGATATCCTCGCACAGCTTGCTCCATACGGGCACGTCTGCCCCGGCGGCACGCGCGCGCTCCAGCGGGATGCCCCAAATGGCATCGTATTCCACGGCGCGCTTGCGCAGGAAGTCCACGGCGCTGCTGGGGGTGAAATCCCCCATGATTTCCGTGCGTTTCATTTGGTTTTCCACCAGGGATGCGGGTAGGGGGAAGCCGCGCAACTTGGCGGCGGTGCACACTTCCTCCATGATGGCGCGGGCGCGTTCCACCTCCTGCGGCATGGCGAAAAGCTGCGGCACGGAGATGCCGCCGTGCACCAGGCAAAGCCCGTTGAACGGGATGTTCCAGATGAGCTTGTGCCACTGGATGTACTCCAAATCACGGTACGCGGTGGTGCGCAGGCCCGCCTTGCCGAACATTTCCGCGTACGCGCACGCCTGCTCGTAGCCTGTATCCGTGCCGCGGTACGGGGCAAACTGGATATCCCCGCCCTCCAGGTGGCGCGTGATGCCCGGTGTCTCCATCATGCAGCACACAAAGCACAGCCCCACAAACACATCCTCCGCAGGCAGGTATTTGCTCAGCTCCTCCGCGTTCCCCATGCCGTTCTGCAGGCTGATTACCTGCGTGCCTTCCTTGAGCAGGTGGGGCATGGAGCCCGCCAGCTGGTCGTTGTAAAAGGTTTTCCAGCACACCACCACCAAATCCACAGGGCCGCAGTCCGCCGCCGTGCGGTACACTTTCGCGTGCGGCAGGTAGATGTCGCCGTCCACGCTTTCCACGTGCAATCCTTGTTCGCGGATGGTGCTGTAGGCGGAGCGGACGATGAAGGAGACATCATGCCCGGCTTCCGCCAGTTTGGCGCCGTAGAACAAGCCCAGCGCCCCGGCTCCCAGAATGGCGGTTTTCATGCGTGCCAGACTACCACGAAAGATTCCCGCTGGCAACAAAAAACGGGGCTGTGCGCACTTTAGGCTTGCCAGCGGCGGCTCAGGAGGTTACAATCCCCACGGATTATCACTAACCAACCGGGCGGTTTTTGCCGCCCTACAAATCACCAGTAACAATGGGTCAACAACATCGTAAGGAAACCAAGCGCCGCCGCCGCGCGGCTTACATCAAGCGCCAGAAGGAAATCGCCAAGAACAGCAAGAGCCTTGCCCCTGTGCAGCTCGCGCGCAAGGTGGTGAAGGACGCCCCCGCAGAGGAGGCCCCTGTTGAGGAGCCCAAGAAGGCCCCTGCCAAGAAGGCTCCCGCCAAGAAGACCACTGCCGCCAAGGAACCCGCCGCCAAGAAGGCTCCCGCCAAGAAGCCGGCTGCCAAAAAGGCTCCTGCCAAGAAGGCTGCAGAAAAGACCGAGGCCGAGGCCTGATAGGGCTCTTCCCCCAAGATATGTTTTGCACAGCGCGTCCCTAGCGGGGCGCGCTGTTTTTTCCGCCTGCTGCCTGATTTATTCACTTGCCAAAGCGTCTCCCAATTGTTACCATACTCGCGTATGCAAGTTGTGTGTTCAAAATGCGGCCGTTCCTTCCACACCAATCAGGAGGAAATGACTGTCTGCCCGGAATGCCTGAAGGCAGAGTTCTCATCCGCCCCCAAATTGAGTTCTGATGAGCTGGCCTCCCTGTGGGGTGAGTACAAGTCTGCCCATGCGCGCCAGGTCGCCCGCGCAGAGCGCATGAATGAAGGCTACCTCTCCGGAGAGGCTTTCAGCATGGCCGGCAAGATCCGCTTTGCCATCGGCATCCTGCTTTTCGTTGTCTGCCTTTTCATCTTCCTTGTCAGCGATACCAGCCCCTCCTCCTCCCCCATTGCACAGCTGGATGCGGATGAGCAGCGCGTGTTCTCCGTCGTCTTCTGTTGGGTGGCTGCCGGTTTTGTCTTCTTCTCCACCCGCCGCCGGCCCAAGGTTGTCTACCCCGTGGTGGCTCTGTTCCTGATTGCAGGCTGGTACATGCCCACCGTCTGGTCCATGGTTTCCAACATGCTCAAACCCGCCACCGTGGTGGCAGTTGAGAAGACGACCAAGCCGGAAGACACCGTGACCGCGCCCACGGAAAACCGCCGCGTGCTCACGGATGATGATTTGGCCGTCTTCATCCAGCATGCCAAGAAAGCGCGCCACCTCACCCACTATGGTGTGTATGTGGATGTGCAGCAGCCTGCCGCCCGCGGTGTCATCAGGGATGCCCTGAACCGCCTGCTTCACGCGGAATTCACCACGCCCTACACCCGCTCGAACGGAGCCCTGTTCCTGGTGGCCAACATACGCGACGACCGCCGCGACATTTCGAATATCCTCTCCCGCCTGGGGCGCGTGACCTATGCGGATGTGAAAACCGGTGTGTACGAGGTGCTGTATGATGCAGACAAGGCGAACATGGTCTCCAAGTATTCGCCGGAAGTGCTCAGCGACCCGCAGAACGCCTCCTTTGTGACGGCGAACCTGAGCGAGCTGCTCTGCCTGGAGCCCATGCGCGTGCGCATGGCGGCGCGCACCCTCAAGGGAGCGAACGTGGCCTATTCCCGCGGGGATATCAGGGAGGCCCTGGTGGCCGCTCTCTCCGAGCCTTGGGAGGGTGACCAGGAAACCTACCAAGCCTTGGTGGAAACCGCCGTCACCTACGCGGACCGCGCTTCCGCAACCTCCGGCGATTCAATCAGGGCGGCCATCGTCAACCATTGCTGGCAGTATTTCCAGAAACGCTTCAAGCAGCACAGGGAGTCCTCTGCCACCATCATCAATTTCCTCATTGAGGAACGCCCGCAGGACATGGTGGAGGCCATTGTGGAGTATTGGGGCAAGGACCCGGTGGAGTGGAAACCCACGCTGGATATTTTGGATGCCCGCTCCCATGATGCCGTCCAGGCCCGCCTGCTGCAGCTGTTGGAGAGCACGAAATCTCTCGGAACCATCAATTCCATCATGCGCTACCTGCAGAGCCAGGGTACCCGCGAAGCCATCCCCGTGGTGGAGAAATTCCAGTCCCACTCGGACTCCATGATCCGCTACGCCGCCAGAACAACCCTTGATGCGCTCAAGAAGCGCTCCTGACCGTGAAATCGCCCCTTGCCAAACTTCTGATGGGTACAGGTATCAGCTTTGCGCTGGGTATGGCCCTGTGCCCCGTGCTGCTGCGCCAGCAGTCCCCCAATGCCACTCCCGTAGCCCAAAACGGGTCGGATTCCGCCACTCCCGGCACCACCCCGCAGCAGAAGACGGGAAGCCGCGTGGCCGTGGATGACAGCCTGTGGGACGAGGATAACGAGGAGAGCGATACGGATGCGGACGACGATGCCTGGCTGAGCGAGGAGACCCGCTCCCTGCTGGCATCTGATGACGAGGATGGAGCTACCCCCGGCCCCCGGAAGGGAGACGGGAAAGGGGGCGTGGATTTGCCCGCGCCGGCAGAGCTGACCGCGCAGGAGGCGGATTCCTACAATGAGGACGACGTGCCCGCCGACCCGCAGCAGGATGCCGTGCCCAAGCCCCGCCTGGCCGCACAGATGACCTCCGCCATGAGCGCCGCGCGCCAGCTGCAGACCGTCTTCTCCAAGGCGGAAGAGCAGGGGTATGTGGCGGATGACCTCAAGCCGGCGGACTGGAAACAGGCGGATGCCCTCTACCGCGCCCTCGCGGAACGCGTGGATGCCAAGCTGGGTGCCGCGGACGAGAAGACGGTGCTCGCCTTCCTCTCTGCCCCGGAGAACAGGCTGGACCTGGCGCGCCTCACCCTGCTGCGCAAGGCAGGCGGGGACGCCGTGCAGAAGGTGGCCGCCAACCATCTGGGCGCGGAGATGATGGCCAAGCTCGGCAACGATCTCAACTGGATGGCCGGGCTGCTCTACGCCGGCCCCACGGAGAACCTGGGCACCGCCCTGGAGTACCTGGCCGCCATCTATGCCGCAGATGATTTCCGCCTCAAGGAACCCGTCACACGCCGCATTGCCACCACCACCGCCCTGGAGTTCGCCCGCGAGGGCTGGGACAAGGAGGACATGCTCGCCCGCTTCAAGTTCTACAACGATGCCTGGCGCGCGGACAAGCTCAACGCCATTTTCGATGAGCTTGCCTATTGGGAAACCCGCTTGGTCACCGGCTGCAGCGAGCCCGGCCAGAAGGTGGGCCAGTGGGGAGACCCGCGCAACCTCGCCTGGTTGTGCGACAACGTGCGCCTGCCCGTGGAACGCTACCTGGGCTGTGAATCCCACCTGTGCTACCGCCTGCGCAACGTGGCAGGTGACTCCGTTTTCTCCTCCGAGTATCTTGCCCCCATCCTGGACTACACGCAGAACATCACCGCCTGGGCCTACCGTGAGATTGGCGGCGTGTGCGGCGCGCTCTCCCACTATGCCGCCTACAGCGCTTTGGCCGCCGGAATCCCCGCCATGACCCTGGGTGAACCCGGCCACTGCTCCTACACCATCCGCGTGGGCAACGAGTGGAAGCTCGGCAACTCCATCTACTGGCAGCACTCCCTCCAGAAGAAATTCTGGGGTGAATCCGGCTGGGATTTCCTCATCCTCATGCAGGACCTCTACCAGGACCGTTTCACCACCCAGGTGTCGGACGAGCTTACCGCCCTGGCGGATTTCCTGGCGGCACGCAAGAAGAAGGCCTCCGCCTTCCGCACCTATGATGCGGCCCTGGCCGTGCAGCCCCTCAACTGGAACGCCATCACCCGCTACCGCGGATACCTCAAGCTCAAGGCCGCCAAGAACGTGGAGCGCTGGAGCGCGCTTCACCGGCATGTGACGGATGGCATTGGCGCCAAGCACTATCACGCAGCCGCCACCATGCTCTGCCGCTTCGTCTACCCGGACCTCCTCCCCCTGCAGAAGGATGCGGAGGCCCTCACGGACCTCTTCGCCGGGCTCTGTTCACGGTTCGACGGCTGGGGCAGCAACCGCTGGGAGGTTTCCCCCCTGCTGGATGCCCAGGCCGCCGCTTTCAAGGACAAGGACGCCCGCAAGAAATACGTTTCCAAGGTGCTCGGCATCCTCATGAAGAAGAAGGATTACGCCGGGGCCGTGCTCACCTGGGGGCTCAACTACATGACCAAGATGGACAACAGCGACCCCGATGCCAAGGAGGAGTACACGGACCTGCTGCTCAAATCCATGCAGCGTACCTCCGGCTCCAAGAAGGAGCAGGATGAAACCTGGGCCACCCTGGGAGAAGCCATCTACGCCGCCGCAGAGAACGATGAGGCCCGCGTCTTCCAAGCCATCGGCAAGCTTGCCCAGCGCAAGTGCCGCAACAAGTTCCCCCGCCACCGCGCCAAGCTCCGCGGATTCCCCGGCAAGGTCGTTTCCATGGATGGCGTCATCCGCACCGCCACCACCATCGATCCCGGGCAGATGAAGGAATGCTGCCTGCACTGGGCCGTGCTCCAGCGCACCGGCGGCAAGATTCCCGGCAAGTTCGAGGGAGACGCCGGCCTCACCGTCTCGCTCCCGTACAGGAGCACCATCAACGGCATCGTCTGCGTCTGCGAGAAGCCCATTGAAAAGGAGAAGAAGGACCGCCCGTTCTACATCGAGCTTTCCAATGACGGCCAGAACTGGGAGCGGACCGGTGAAAAGGGTGTGATCGAGGGCACCAACATCCGCTTCGACATGCGCCATGAAAAGCCCTCCGCCAAGTATGTGCGCATGCTCAGGGAGGGGGACAAGTACGAGCCCACCATCTCCGGCTTCTACGTTTTCGGCAAAAAGGACCGCGCGTAACCATGAAAACCTTTCTCTCAACCGTTGCCGCAGCCTTGCTGCTCACCACCCTCCAGCCCGCATGCGCCGCAGAGGCCCGCACCCTGCCGGAAGCGCTGAACAAAGCCGGCCAAAACCCTGTCGTTGTCTTCATCTACGGTGCCAACTACGACAAGCTCAGCCAGAAGAAGTACGATGAGTTCGTGGGCCAGCGCAAAATCAACCCCGCGCTCCACCGCTGCGTCTTCCTCGCCATGCCCGTCTACCAGCTCCCGGATGAAAAGCAGCAGGAGGAGATGAAACGCATGATGGGTGACAAGAAGCTCCCTTCCGGTATCTGGAGCTACCCCTGTCTCGCCGTTCTGGATTCGGAAAACAACCTGCGCGGCATTGTGCAGAAACCGGAGGAGATGGAAACCCCGGAAGCCGCTTCCGCCGCGCTCAAGCGCATTCTGGATGACTTCCGGGACCAGCAGAAGCTCCTGGCCAAGGCGGACCGCGCCCGCGGCGCACGCAAGGCCCAGCTCCTCTTCCGCGCCGCAGAAATCAACCTCGCCCTCCCGGAGTCCGACACCAAGGACGCCAAGGACAACAAGCGCGACAAGGTGGGCTTTGCCAACCGCGTCAAATTCGATCCCCTGGCCGTGGTGGAGAAAATCCAGACCATGGATTTCGAGACCGCCAACGCCTATATCCGCAGTGAGATGGTGCACAGCTGCTATTCCCGCCAGCAGCGCCAGATGATGCTGGCCGCCCTGGCCGGCCACTTGCGCCGCGCAGGCGCCTCCAAATCCCGCCTGCGCGCCCTCTACACGGAGATGCGCAATATTGACCCCGCCTCCCTCTACGGTGCCTACGCAGAGGGTGCCATTGCCCTCTGGGCCACGGAAACGCCTGCCGTGGACGATACCTCCCTCGCTTCCAACACCCCCTCGGAAATCGACCGCACGGAGGACAACATCAACACCTCCGCCGCATACGATCCCACCCGCCCGCCCAAGCCGGCAGACGGCGGCAAGACCAACACCGTGGTGCGCCGCACCGCCTTGGGTGATACCGTGATGCCCACCTTCGACGATTCCGATCCCACCGTGGACACCACGCCCACACCCACTGCCGCAGAGGAACCGGAGCCTGCCGCCGATACCGATTTCACCGATGGCGAGGATGCGGAACTCTGATACGCAAAGCGCATCATAGCGCTTCCGTGACATACTACGAGAGACGTCATCCACCCCACCACTCAAATTCACAGGTTCCCCAAATTCCTTGGGCCACATGTGGGTTATGCGCCAGTGCCGCGCTTTGCGCTTGACTGGAACGCGCATTCCCGCTACAAGGAGAGGGAGTAGAGCGCGAACATTCATGGGCAAGGCAACACAAGAGGGAACGGGGGCAAACCCCGGCGGAGCGACGGACTGGGCGGCGTGGCTTCAGGAGAACGGCGCGCGCCTGCTGCTGTACGCCCGCCAGCAGACGCGGTCCGAGGCGGATGCGGAGGATGTGATGCAGGAGGCGCTGGTGCAGCTGGTGCACGCAGTGGATTCCGGCGCGTTCCAGGGCAACGCAGCCCAATGGATTAGCTACGCCTATACCGCCATACGCCACCAGGCCATGGACAAGGGCCGCCGCGCGGAGGTGCGCAAGCAGTATGCGGAACATGAGCAGGAAAGCATGCAGGAGGGAGAGGCGGACGAGCCGTGGCTGCACTGCGCTGCGGATGACGAATACCTGCGCCGCCGCGTGGAGGGGCTGCTCAAGAAGCTGCCGCGCGAGTATGCGGAGGTGGTGGTGCTCAAGATATGGGGCGAGCACACCTTCCAGGAGATTGCGGATATCACCTCCACCAAGCTGGCCACCATCACTTCCCGCTACCGGTACGCCATGCAGGCCATGCGCAAAGCGCTGGACGAGGACCCCATCGAGCACTAAACGCGTGTTTTTAACCCTTCATGTTGATTTTCCTAAATAAAAGCGGCGAGCGTGTGCGCCTGTACCAGTAGAAATGAGCTCAGACGACACACACCTCGATACCGTAAAGGCAGCTCCCCTGCCGGAGGCCTTGCATGCCCGCCTGCTGGCGGCCATGCAGGAAGCCTCCGCAGAGGAGGCGGCCCTGCGCCGCACGGAGGAGGAGTTGCACCGCTTGAGCCCCGCCGCCATGCCCCTGCACATGATGGGGCGCCTGGGAATGAACATGTACGTGGCCGCCGCCAAGCCCAAGCGGCGCTTGGGCGACTACCGGTGGTTCCACCACACGGCAGCGGCCATCCTGCTGTGCTGCACCATAACGGGCTTTGCGCTGTACGGCAACGCCGCCGCGGATTCCGCGCCGCAAGGCCTGGTGACCCGCGGAGTGCTTGATTCCCATGAGGACGAAACCGTAATCTGGAACGAGGACTCCACCCCCATGCGCAGCTACGAGGTGATATACGAGGACTATTTCGTGATGGAGGACGATGACGCCACCATCACGGTGCGCGTGCCCAACACCACGCAGATCACGATTCCAGCGGAAATACTTTGATGACGATGAAGTTGCACCTTGCCTGCCTGTTTGCCCTGCCGCTGCTGCTGGGTAGTGTGGCATGCGCCGCGCCGAACCGCTGCGCGCTGGGGCTGGTGGGGAGTGATGTGGTGCCGGATCCGGAGCACCCCGCCCCTGTGGAAGTGGGCGTGCGCGTGCAATCCCTGCTGCCCGGCGGCTCCGCTGAGCTTTGCGGCCTGCAGGTGGGAGACGTGATTGTGATGATGGATGGCAAGCCGGTGCACAGCCGCGCCCACTTGGCCGCCCGGCTCTCACGGCGCAACGTCACGGATACCGTGCGGCTGGAGGTGATGCGCAACGGCCACCGCCGGGTGGTGAATGTGCAGCTCATGCGCGCGCCCAACCGCGCCGCCACCATGCAGAACTACCTGGACACCGCCGTGGGCGGTGACCGCGTGATGCGCCCGCTGAACATACCGGACGAGGCGCGAGAGCAGTTGAAAACCCTGCGCGCGGAGGTATGCCGCCAGCTCTCGCTCCTGCCGGAGGGCATCGATACGGAGAAGCTCACGGACACGCTTCAGGCTATCCGCGATTTGGCGCGCGACTTGAACGCACGAAACGGCAAGCGCTGGATGGAGGGGCGCGCGGGCGAGTCCTCCATGAGATTCCGGGATGATGAGGGCGGGGTGATGATACTCGGCGCGAACAACCTGCTCACGGTGGAGGTGTTCGACTTGGACGGCAAGGTGGTGTACCACAGCAATATCGACACCCCGGAGCAGCGCGCCGCCATTCCGCCCCAGTTCCTGCAGCGCATTCAAAACTTGAAATAAGCCTGCGCTATTCTGCGGAAAGCAGCTGCTTGACGAGCTGTAGCGCCATGCGCCCGGATTCGCGGAGCTTGGCCGGAGAGATGCGCTCCATGTTGTCACGCTCCGTGTGCCACCAGTTTCCCTCCCGGAACAGGGCAATCAAGTTCAGGGCATCCACCCCGGCCAGCAGGTACGGCTGGTGGTCGTCCATGTAGGAGCCGGGATAGGCCGTCCACTTCTCCGGGGAAAGGCCCAGGGCCGCCACGGCGGCGGCATACTGCTCATACATGAACTGGGAGGTGTCCGCAGCGGGAATGGCCATGGTGTTGCTTGCGCCGCCCACCATGTCCAGGTTCACCAGGAAGCGCGGCAGCTTGCCGGCGCGGCGCTGCACATCGTGCTTGGAGCCGTAGAGGCCGTGTTCCTCCGGCATGCGCGGGGCAAAGGCTTCCTCCCCATCCAGGAAGACAATCTCCACGCGGGCGGCTTGCGCGGCATCCGCCGCCAGCAGGCGTGCGGCCTCCAGCAGCACGGCGGCACCGCTCGCGCCGTCGTCCGCCGCCACAAAGTTGTCAATGCCGCGCTTGGTGTCGATATGGCAGCTGAGCAGGATGGGGCGTTGGGCATCCGCCGTGCCGAAGGTGGCGCGCAGGTTGGTCATGGGTGTGCCGTTGGGCGCGGCAAAGGAATCACGGAAGGTTTGCCAACCTGCGGCATGCAGGTGCTTTTCCAGATACTCCAGCTGGCGCGCATACGCGGCGGAGCCGCTGGTGCGCGGGCCCATGGCGCACAGGGCGGCACAATGCACATAGGCGTTGTTGCCGGAGAAATCCTGCGTGTCGCCGTTCTCCAGCTGCGTGGGGACCTGCGCGGGTGCCGGGGTCGGGCGGGCAGCGGAGGAATCCCCATCGCAGCAGGCCAGGGCGGCTGCCAGCAATGAGAGGATGAACGCCTGCGGCTTCATTTACAACTTGGCGGAAATGCCGAAAATCTCCAAAATGCGCACCAGGTCCTTCTGGCCGGCGTAGGGAATCTCGATAACGCCGTTGCCCTTGGCCTTCATGGCAATGTTCACGTTGGTGCCCAGGCTCTTGGCAAGCTGCTTGCAAACCTTCTGGTAGGCGGGGGGCAGGATGGGAGCCGCCGCCGTCTGCGGGGCGGCCTTGGGCTCAGGGTTCAGGATGTTGCGCACCAGCTGCTCCGTTTGGCGCACGGTGAGCCCTTGGCGCACCACGCGCTGGGCGGCATGCAGCTGCTGCTCCTGGTTCTTGAGCTGCAGCAGCACTTTGGCGTGTCCCACGGTGATGGTGTTTTGCTCCAGCATGCCGCGCACATCCGCCACCAGGTCCAGCAGGCGCACCATGTTGGCCACCACCGTGCGGGATTTGCCCACGTGGCGGGCAATGACCTCCTGCTTCATGCCGAAGCGCGTCTGGAGCAGGCGGTACTGCTCGGCCTCCTCCAGCGGGGTGAGGTCCTCGCGCTGCAGGTTCTCGATGAGGGTGAGCTCGGCCACCTCCTGGTCCGTGGCGTTGTGCACCACCACCTTGGCCTGGCGCATGCCGAGACGCTTGAGGGCGCGCAGGCGGCGCTCGCCTGCTATCAGCTCGAACTTGCCGTTCACGCGGCGCACCACCAGAGGCTGCACCAGCCCGCGCTCGCGGATGGAATCCGCCAGCTCGGCTATCTGTTTCTCATTGAAGTGCCGGCGCGGCTGGAAGGGAGAGGTGGCAATATCGTTCACCGCCGCCTTGATCACGCGCTCGTCGTCCACCTTGCCGGTGGTCGGCAGCTCGTCCTTTTTCATGATGAGGGCCCCCAGGCCCTTTCCTAAAGCGTTTTTCGACATGCGGCGGGATTGGTTCAGGGTGAAGGAAGTTTTTACTGGCGGCCGCCCTTGCCCTGCTTGGATGCCGCTTTCGGGGAAAGCTGCACGTTGAAGGCCTTCTCCGGGGTCTCCGTCCAGGATTCGCAGGTCATCACGCCCGTAAGCTTGCCGTCCTGCCCCAGAATGAGCTGCAGCATGCCGTCCTTGGCATCGTACACCTCTGCGGTGGGCTGGTCGGGATCGTACTGGCCGTCGTAGATGGTCACGTTCACCACGGAGCCTTGCTCTCCGGCGGTGAGCTCGCAGCGGCCGGCGATATCCAGGCTGGCCTCCGGGAGCTTGGTGTCGTAGATGGTGCCGAAGAACTGCACGGAGTTCTCAAAGACCTTGGCCTGCTCGATATGGAGGGTGATTTCACCGAAGCGGTTGCCGCGGGTCCACTCGCCGGCAAAGTTGCTGCCGGAGGCAAGGGCCTTGGTGCAGGTTTCCTGCCACTTGCCCTGCTCCTCCTTCTGGGCGTCCACCTGCTCCTGGTTGCGGCGGGCCTCCTCCTCTGCCCGTGCCTGGAGCTCGGTGAGCTTCTGGCGGGCGGCTTCCTCGCGGCCCTGGTTGAAGGGCTTGGCAAGCTCGTTGAAGGCGGCCACCTTGGCGGCTATCTCCGCCTTGCGGGACTCGATGAATTCCGGGGTGAGGATGGATGCACCCTGCGGCAGGGCGCTCTGGGGCGTGTACTCCGCCAGGGCGGTCACGGGAGCCAGGTTCTGAGCACCGGGCGTGAACTTCCACGCGCCGTTCTCCTGCGCGGCCTCCACGGAGAGACGCACCTCCACCTCCTGTCCGGCGGCGGCCACCTGCTTGAAAACCTTTGTTTCCGCGAACTCGCGCAGCTCCACCAGGGCGGACTGGAGCTCCTGCGGCAGCTGCTTGGCCGTGCGGTCATCGTCCGTAATCAAATCCGTGGGGGCTCCCACCTGCATAAGGTAGGCGGCATCCGGGCGGATGGCCAGGTTGGCGGCCTCGTTCACGGCTTGGCGCTCCTTGTTGAAATCTTCCGGCGCGGCGGTCTCCGCGTACAGGTTCTCCTTCACCACCATCTTCACGGTTGCCTCAATGGTCTGGTGGCCGGGTGTTTCCGCCACCACATCATAGGCCACGCCACCGGGGGTGGCAAAGGCGTACCCGGCCAGCGGGTCCGTCACCGCCTTGCATATCTCCTCGTTGGTGGGGGCAGTGGCTGCCTGCGGGGCGGTGGGCGTCTGTTCAGTTGCCGTGGACTGAGCCTGTCCGCCATTGCCGGCGTTGTTGCCCTTGTTGTCATCGCAGGAGCACGTCACCACGGCGGTGGCGGCGGCCAGCATGGCGCTAGTGAACAGTTTGGTCTTCATGATCGGTATTGGTGTGGTGTTCCGCCATAGCTACAGCAGAACGGCGTTATGATGCCCCAATTCCCCCGCCTTGTCAAGCTCGCACACACCCCGCCGCGCGCGCATGACACAACGCCGCGCTTTCTACGCTCCGGCACTGTTATTTGACTTGCCAAGGGGTATTCCAAAGGGTAAAATGAGCGCAGGCGGGCGTGTCGGCTTGATGATATGTGGCAAGCGGCGCGCCAGGCCGAAAAACAGGGCCGGGAGCCGCGCCGGATGGAAAGGCGGCGGCCGAGGCCGAATCAAATACAAGACACGATATGGCAGAACATCATACTCAAGGCAGGGAGGGCCAGGGTGCCCGCCGCCGCCGCAACCACCGCAAGAGTTACAGTTCCCGCCACCGTATGCCGCGCAAGGAAGAGCCGAAGAGCAATCCCACCTCGTTTGTCCAGAAGGTGCTCAACTTCTTCGGCTTCGGCAAGAGCAAGGGCAACGGAAAGGCGGATGTACAGAAGAAACTCCACGAGGACAAGCCCAAGCCCCCCCAGAAGGTGCGCGTGGCCAAGCCCCGCACCAACAACAAGGGTGGCAACCCCGTCGCAAAGGAGAAGCCCCGCCGCGAGCGCAAGCTCAACAACAAGCCCGTGAAAAACGGCCGCATCTACGTGGGCAACCTCTCCTACGAGGCCTCTGAATCCGAGGTGGAGGACCTGTTCAAGGGCTTTGGCCGCGTGCGCAGCGTGGAAATCATCTACAACACGCACACCTTCAAGAGCAAGGGGTACGGGTTCGTGGAGATGTGCCACCAGGAGGATGCCCAGCGCGCCGTGGACGTGCTGCACGGCCAGCCGTTCATGGGCCGCGAGCTTTTGGTGCGTGCCGCGAACGAGCGCAACGGCGCCGACGAGGGAGCCGCAGAGGAGAAGAAGCCCGCAGAGTCCAAGCAGGAGCAACCCGCCCCGCAGGTGGAACAGGAAGACCCGGCGCTGCAGGTCAACTTCTCCCCGGAGACCGGCGTGACCGCCACCGTGGTGGAGCCGCCCGCCGAGCAACAGTAAGCATTACCAACCCTCCCCCGGCGTTCATGCGGATGCCGGGGGATTTTTCTTCCCACCCCATGTACATACAGGACCAATTGGCAGAAATCCGTGCCGCCATTGCCGCGGCGGAGCGGCGTGCGGGGCGCCCCGCCGGCAGCGTGCAGCTGCTGGCCGTGAGCAAGACCTTCCCCGTGGAGGATATCATGCAGGCGTACAACGACGGCCAGCGAGACTTCGGCGAAAACCGCCTGCAGGAAGCCATGGGCAAGATGCCCGCCATGCCGGCGGACTGCACCTGGCACCTGATAGGCCCGCTGCAGCGCAACAAGGTGCGCAAGGCCCTGGAGCAGGGATTCTCCCTCATCGAAGCCGTGGATTCTCTCACCCTCGCAGAGTGCATCTCCCGCATAGCCGGGGAGCTCGGCACCACCGCTCGCATCCTGCTGGAGGTGAACGTGGACGCGGAAGATAGCAAGCACGGCTTCACCCCGCAGGGTCTGGTGGAGGATTGGGCCGCGCTCACCGCCCTGCCTCACCTGGATATCCGCGGGCTCATGTGCATACCCGCGCCCACGGAGGACCCGGAGGGCGCGCGCCCGGCCTTTGCCTCTCTGCGTGCGCTTGCGGAGCGCCTGCGGGCACAAGGCCCTCTGCCCCTGCCGGAGCTTTCCATGGGCATGAGCCATGATTTCCCCGTGGCCGTGGAGGAAGGCGCCACCATCGTGCGCGTGGGCTCCGCCATCTTCGGCAAGCGAACCTACCCCAACCACTAACCACCTTTCCCTCCCATGCCGGAATCTCCAGCCATCTTGAGCGTCGACAACCTGGTGCGCCATTTCGGCGCCGTCAGGGCGGTGGACGGTGCCTCCTTCAACCTCATGCCCGGTCAGTCCGCCGGGCTTATCGGTGCCAACGGCGCCGGTAAAACCACCATCATGCGCATGATTACCACGCTGGACACCCCGGACAGCGGCAGCATCTCCTACAAGGGCACGGATGTGGTGGCGGAACCCGTGAAGGTGCGCCGCGAGCTCGGCTGGATGCCGGATTCCTTTGCACCCCCGCCCCACACCACCGTGCACGAGTTCATGGACTTTTACGCCCGCGCGTACGGCCTGACCGGGGACACGCGCGTGAGCGAGGTGCGCCGCGTGATGGAGTTCTGCGGCGTGGCGCATTTGGCCTGGCGCTATGTGAACGCGCTTTCCAAGGGGCAGACCCAGAAGGTGCTGCTGGCGCGCATGCTCATCGGTGATCCGCAACTGCTGGTGATGGACGAGCCCGCCGCCGGGCTGGACCCGCAGGCGCGCCTGGAGCTCAAGCAACTGGTGGCGGACCTGCGGCGCCAGGGAAAGACGCTGCTCATCAGCTCCCACATCCTCACGGAGCTGGCGGAGATGTGCGATTTCATGATCTTCATGGACAGTGGCAAGGTCATCTCCCAGGGCACTCAGGACGAGCTGTCGCGGTGCGGAAACGGCGTGCGCGTGCAGATGCACGCGGCTTCGGATGCCGTCTCCCTAGCCGCGGACCTGCGGGAAAGCACCCTGTGGCAGGATGTGGCAGAGCTGCCGGGCGGCATGGTGGTGGCGCGTTTCACCGCAGAGGGAGTGGAGGCGCTACCCCTGGAGCTGCGCCGTCTCAGCGCCACCCACCTAATCACCGATTTCCATCGCCAGGAGCAAAAACTGGAGGAAACCTTTGTCAACGTTCTCAGGCAGCACCATGAATAAGCACCTTTCAGACTACATACCCGCCGTCATTGTGAAAGACTGGCGCCAGGCCGCCCGCACGCTGCCGCACGTCACCGTCCTGCTGCTGGCGCTGCTCGGCGCGTGGATGGTGCAAATGCTCAACATGGACACCGCAGCCACCGACACGGGGTTCATCTTCGGCATCCTGGGCTTTGTGCTGCTGGGTTGGATTCCCTTCCGCGCCTATTCCGCAGTGCGGGCGGACACCATGGTGAAAAGCACGAACTTCCTGATGCTCACGCCGCTGAGCGCGCGCAACCTGGTGTATTACCTGTGGACATCTGCCGTGCTGCAGGCGGTGCTGTTCTGCCTGCTGTGCGCCCCGCTGATTTGGTGGCGGCAGGCACACGGCATAGGTGAGAACGACTGGCGTATTCTGGGTTCCCTGCTGGGCATAGGCGCGGTGGGCACGGCCGTGTTCATGCTGGCTGCGCGGCTGCATGTGATTTTGCGCATCGGCTTTCTGGTGGCATGTGCGGTGCAGCTCATAGCATTCCTGGTGGGGCTGCTGCCCTCCCTGCTGGCAGACAAGCTGAATGATTCAACCATCTCCGCACCGCAATGGTGCTTCATAGCGGTGCTGGCCGCCGCCGTGGTATGCATTTGCCTGGAAATCACGCGGCGCTATTACGCACCTGCCTCCCTCAACGCCTCTTGGCCTGTGCGCCTGCTGACGCTGGTTCCGGTGGGGGCGTCCGCCCTGCTTTGCATGCAGGGGGAACCCGCCATCACGCTCTGGGGGCAGCAAATCAACCTGGCGAGCGCCGCGCTCGGCCTCTCCACCTTTGCCGCCATTCTAGAGGCCATTCTGCCGGCCGAACGCATGCCCGTGCACGACAAGCTGGCCGTGCCGGGAATCCCGCGCATCCTGCAGGCGCCGGGCTTGGCGGGAGCCTCGCTCTGGTTCGTCGTCATCTGCCTGCTCTGCCTGCCGGTGGCCGTCTGGACACGCAATATCCTGGAGAGCGGCAACCGATGGGCGGAGAGCGCCCTGGCGATAGAGACGTGCAGCACGCTCATGCTTATGCACGCCACGCTGTTCTCACTCATGTTGATGGGGCTGTTCTGCAAGGCATTGTCGGACATGCGGCCGGTGGTGTTTGCCGGAGTGCGGCTGCTGCTTGCGCTCATAATCGGCCTCTGCTGCATGCATACCCTGCACTTTTTGCCGGAAGGGGAGATGTACCCGCTGTGGAGCAGCTTCCTGCCCGCAGAGTTCGATTCCTCGCGCGGCTACTACCCGGCCTACCTCATCTGCCGCTCGGCCTGCTGCGCCGTCCTTCTGGGTGTGCTCCTGTACATCGGCCGCGGCAAGCCTGCGCGGTGATGCACCTTGCACGGCAAGTGCCTCAATTGATGGCACGGTAGAGCAACCAGAGCAGAAGCAGCACCAGCAGCACCGGCCACAGCACGCTCACCAGCCCCGCCATCAGCAGCACGAACACGATTCCCACGGCGATAATCATCAGCAGGCGGCCTATGCCCAGGTTGCGGGTAAGCGCGCGCCACAGGCCGGGGTTGTGTTCCTCATCCTCTTCCTCTTTCAGGTTCACGCTGGAGAGGGGACGCCAGGTCTCCGAATCCGCGCGGCGCACCCAGGTGGCGGGACTGATCGCCCCCTGGTCGCGCAGCCGCACCAGGTCGTTCCCGGAAACGGGACCGACCTTTTCCTCTCCAGAGTCGTAGTAGAATTGGCGCGCCATGGTGGGATAGGGTAGTTGGGTTCAGGTGTTTGATCAGGCGTGGATGGCACGCCCCTCTGCTGCCAGGATGGCCTCGTGAATGGCTTCCGCCAGCGTGGGGTGGGCGTAAATCATCGAATTCATTGCCGCGGCATCCATGTTGTTGGCTAGGGCGAGCTCCGGTGCGGTGAGCAGCTCCGTGGCGTGGTCGCCCACCAGGTGCGCGCCCAGCAGGCGGTGCTCATCCTTGCTGAAGAGCAGCTTCACGAAGCCCTCCGTGGCACCGCCGGCCACGGCGCGGCCGATGGCCTGGAAGGGGAACTTGCCCACGGTGTACTCCACGCCCTCCTCCTTGAGCTGGCGCTCGCGCTTGCCCACGCTGCCCACCTGGGGGTGGCAGTAGATGCAGCCGGGCACGTTCTGCGGTTTCTGCGGGGTGTGGCCCTCCACAAACATGCCCTCCACGGCCTGTTCCGCCTCAAAGCTGGCGGTGTGGGCCAGCATGATGCCGCCGATACAATCACCCACGGCGTACACGCCGGGAAGGTTGGTCCGGTAGCGGTCGTCCACCACCACAAAGCCGCGCTCGCTGAGCTGCAGGCCCTCCGCCTGCGGCACCACGGGCACCACGCCGATGGCCACCAGGCAGACATCCGCGGTCACTTCCTCCACCTTGCCGTTCTTGGTGGTGATGGTAGCGGTCACGCTGTCGCCATGGTCATCAAGCTTCTCCACCTTGGCCCCGGCCATGCAGGTGATACCCTGCTTCTTGAAGGAGCGCTCCACCACCTGGCTCACGTCGTCGTCCTCCGTGGGCAGGATGTGCGGCAGGGCCTCCACCAGGGTGATCTTGGTGCCGAAGCTGTGGTACACATAGGAAAGCTCCGTGCCGATGGCGCCGGAACCGATGACAATCATGCTCTCCGGGCGCTTCTCCAGCACCAGGGCATCCTTGCTGCCGATGATGGTCTTGCCGTTGAAAGGGAACACGGGCACCTCACGGGAGCGGGCACCGGTGGCAATGAGGATATTGGCACCTTCCAGCACGCTTTCCGTGCCGTCTGCAGCCTTCACCGCCACCTTGCCGGGAGCGGGGATGCTGGCCTCGCCTACGACGAGGTCGATCTTGTTTTTCTTGAAGAGGAAGGCGATGCCGTTTGCAAGGCGGTCGCTGATATCGCGGGAGCGCTTGATGACCTTGCTCCAATCGAAGGAAAGGCCTTCTATGGTCATGCCGAATTCCTCCGCCTTGGTGGCGGTGGCCTTGTAGACCTCTGCATTGCGCAGCAGGGCCTTGGTGGGTATGCAGCCCCAGTTCAGGCAGGTGCCGCCTGTGCGCTCCTTTTCCACGCACACCACGCGCTTGCCCAGTTGCGCCGCTCGAATGGCACCCACGTATCCCGCAGGGCCGCCGCCAATCACAATCAAATCATAGCTCATGGCTTCATTCTACCATCTTCCAACCGCCCTGCAAGCGTGAAGTGCGTTCACAAAGAGCGCAGCAGCGGCAGCAGCTCCGCCATGTCCGTGAGGCGGAAATCCGGCTTGAGCGCCAGGCATTCCCGCTCCATCCCGGTGGCACTGGGGGACCAGGCCGCATTGACAATGCGTACACCCGCGCCATGCGCCTGTGTGATGTCGCTGGGGGCATCACCCACATACACCAGCTCATGCGGCTGCAGGTTCCAGAGCTTCATCGCCTCCTGCAGGCGCTCGCCTTTGGCATTGTGGGTGGGTTCGCCGAAACCCGCCCACTCGTACAGTCCCACCAACCCGAAAAAGCGCAGTGTGGGCATGGCGGTGTGGGATTCCTTGCCGCTGATGATGCCCACGTGCATGCCGGCCTCCTTCACGCCGCGCAGCACCTCCACCGCGCCGGGGAACGGGGCAGGGGCCAGGGTGGGGTGCAGGTGCTCGTATATCTCCACCATCCGGCCGAGCGGCAGCGCGGGGTCCTCCGGGGCCATGCCCAGCAGGCCGCCCAGCACGCCGCGGTCGCTCAGGCCGTACAGGCTCTCCACCTCGGCTGCGGTGGGGCGGCGCCCCGTCACCTCCTCCGTGATTCGGCGATACGTCTCGGTGCACAGCGGCAGGGTGTCTCCCAGCGTGCCGTCTACATCAAACATGACTGCTTTCAGCATGGCTCCATCATACCATGTTCGCGCGCCCGGCATGAGCTTTTTGTTTGCCATCCGGCCGCGGCGGTGCCATAATGGGGCCGCAAGCCATGGCTTTCCTCATCATCAAAGACTCACGCGACGAGTACCAGACACGCGACCTTCCCGACGACATGGAGGAGAACGGCGCACTCACAGTGGGCTCGGATTCCACCTGCGACATCGTGCTGCCAAAGGGCGAAGACTTCATGCCCGTACACTGCAAGGTGCGCTGGCGTGATGGTTTCTGGGCGCTGCGCAGCGTGGAGGGTGTCATCCTCGTCCACGGTGAGGAGCAGCAGCACGTCAAGCTGGTGGAGGAGACCAACTACCACATCGGCCCCCATACCATGGCCTTTGTGCTGGATGATTTGGATGATGATGACGACGACTCCACCGACGAGGAGGAGGCAAAGGAGGAGGAGAGCCCCAATCCCGCAGAGAAGGATGCCAAGAAGCAAACCAAGGGCAAGGGCGAGCGCAAGGTCATCACCGCCATGGACATCAAGCGCTCACGCAAGAAGCGCAAGCTGGCGCGCAAGACAGGCAAGCAGGCGCAGGTGGTTATTCCGACCGCGAAGATAAAGCACTCCTCTGCCGGCACCCTGCTCAATTCCGTGTATGTGCTGGCCGTGGTGGTGGCCGCTTTTGTAGCGGGCCTCACCCTGCGCTATCTCATGATGACCGGAAACTACCTGCCGGACAAGTGGTGATGTACCGTTTGGAATTCGGCGCGGCTTTGCCGCGTGGCTATTCTGCGGCCAGCACCTTGGTGATTTCGCAAATGTAGAGCAGGTGCAGGGGATTGTCCTCTGCGTAGCACTGCGGGTACACCTCGTTCCAATCCAGGAAACCCTCCTGCGGCAGCGGTGCGCAGAACATCTTGCGGCACTCCAGCACATAGCGAGCATCCTTGTAGGTCACCAGCCCGCTCTCTGTCACCACGGGCTGCAGCGCGGTAGCTGCCATCTTGTCCGTATCGCGCCCGCTGTGGCGCCCGCAGAACACCAAATCCTGCCGGTAGCTCTCCGGCATGAAGGTGAGGGTGAGCGATTCCTCGCGGTCCATGAACTCGCGCGTGTAGCGGTTGGGGCGCACAAACACGAAAGCCACGGGCTTGTTCCAAAGGTAGCCGATGCCGCCCCAGCTGGCGGTCATGCAGTTGAAATCCTTCTCCGTACCGGCGGTGATGAGCATCCAATCCTTGCCAATCAGGCGGGATGCAGAAACAGAAAGGTCGTTGATATCGATTGTCTTCATACCACCGCACATTCTACCCCAATATCGCCCCCATGGCAACCACCAAGCATAATTGTTGGAAAGGAGGGGTTCAGCCTTATGGCAACCTATCTGCGGCGGAATCCGGGATTTGGAGGAGCTTGATGCGCCCGGAGGAGCCGTGCAGGAGTTCCACCGCGGATTTGGGAACGCCGAGGAACTTGGCAAGGAAGGCAATGACTTCCTTGTTGGCCTTGCCCTCCACCGGCGGGGCGGCAATGCGCAGCTTGAGCACGCGCCCGGCCTGGGGGTGGTCCTCCTCCCAGCCGATGATTTCACTGCGGGAGGCTCCGGGGGTCACTTTGACGGCTAGTTTCATGGCTGGGAATCAAGCATGGATGCGGCCACGGAGAGCTTGGTGAGCGTTTTGCCGCAGGCCTGCGCCTGGGCCTCCGTGGGGAGGTCGCGCCGTGTGTGGATGCCTTCCGTAAGCAGGAAGGGCAGCAGCAGGATATGGCGGGAGTGCATGCCGGCCATCACGGCGGCGGCTTCCGGCGCCTGGTGGAAGTAGCCCAGTGCTATCTCCGTGCCGGGCAGAAGCTCACGCAGGCGGCGGCAGAAGAGGGCGGGCTCCGGCGGCGGCTCCGAGAGGGACGACCCGTGCGCCACCACCAGGATACCCGTGTCCGGCTGCAGGCGGTTGTGCTCGCGCAAGCGCCGCGCAGCGGCCTCCGCCAGCCAGGGGGAAGCCCCCAGCACCGGCTGGAAGAAGAGCCGGGGCACAGCACCCGGGAAGCGGCGGGAATAGGCATCATGCAGCATTTGCGGAACCCTGGCCCCGCTGGTGGTGCCGCTGAGCATGAACATGGGGTAGACCAGGATGGGGGCATCCGGCGGAGGCAGGGAGACATCGCCCGCCAGATTGTGCAGGTGGCAGCGGTACAGGCGCGTGGCGGGAATGCGGATGCCGGGCGGGTCCAGGTTCACGCCGTTCTCATTGTAGCTCACCACCAGGTAGTAGCGCTTCCACTTGTGGTGGCGGCGCCAGAAGAGCACGCCCGCCAGCACCAGGAAGAGCTGCGTGAGCGCAAAGTGGAAGTAGATGAGGTGGCGCAGGTGCGTCTCCGTCTCGGCATCAAGCCCGGGTTGGGCCAGGCGCAGGCCGCAGTCCACGGAGCCCCACACGGCGGCCAGGAACGCCAGGCAGCCCAGGATGCACAGCGCGCGTTTAGCGGCCCGCTTCACGGGAATGCGATGTGTGGGGTGGCACCGGGGTTACACGGAGGCTTCGGCATCCGCCGCCTTCTGGATTTCCTCTCTCAGGTTGTGCTTCTGGCTGAAGTAGAGCACCACCGGGGAGGCAATGTAGATGGAGGAGTACGTGCCGATGAAGATACCCAGCAGCATGGTGATGGAGAAATCACGCATGGATGGGCCGCCCAGGATGATGAGCGAGATGAGCACCGCAATGGTGGAGAGCGAGGTGAGCAGCGTACGCGACAGCGTGGTGTTGATGGCCTCGTTCATGATATCCACCAGCTTCTCGCTCGGCTCCGCCGTGCGCAGGCGTTCGCGGATTCGGTCGAAAATCACGATGGTGTCGTTGATGGAGTAGCCGGCCACCGTGAGGAAGGCGCCGATGTGGATGATGTTCAGTTCCGTTCCCATGACGATGACCAGCGCAATGATGGCGAACACGTCGTGCGCGGTGGAAACGAGCGCACCCATGGCGAAGCTCCATTCGAAGCGGATGGCCAGGTAGAGCGCAATGCCGAGCATACCCGCAATCAAGGCGAAGCACGCCGTCTTGAAGAACGCGGAACCCAGGGAGGAGCTCACATCATCCACGGAGGGAGCCTGCAGCTCGTTCATGTGCGCCACGTTCTTGCGCAGCTCGGTGTCTATCTGCTGGGCCTCCTCCTTGTTGGCGCAGCGGATCTTGATGTTCCAGTCCGTGCCGCTGGTGAATTTCTGTGCGGAGGCCTCCTTGGAGAGCTTCATACCTGCCACGTAATCCTCCACCTCGCCGTAGTTGAGCTGGGAATCGCCGGGAATAACGTAGGTGGCGCTGGCACCGCCCGTGAAGTCCACGCCCAGGCCCTTCTCACCGCGGATGAACACGGAATAGAGCATGCCCAGCGCAATTACGGCCAGCGAGGACCACATGCAAATCTTGCGAATGCCCATGAAGTCGAAGGTCTTGCCGGCAAACGGCGCACCGGCGAACTTGAAGTCCTTGGGCAGCAGGCCCAGGTGCTCCACCCAGAAGAAGAGCACGCGGGTGACCACAATGGCGCCGATGAGCGAGGTGATGATACCCACGCTGGTGGTAACGGCGAAGCCCTTGATGGAGCCGCTGGCCAGCCAGAAGAGAATCACGGCGGTAATAAGGGAGGTGATGTTGGAGTCCCAAATGGCGGAGAAGGCTTTCTCATACGCATTGCGCAGGCTGATGAGGAAGGAACGGCCCTGAGAGCGTTCCTCGCGCATGCGTTCGTAGATGAGCACGTTGGCATCCACGGCCACGCCCATGGTGAGCACGATACCGGCAATGCCCGGCAGCGTGAGCACAAAGCCGAAAAGGCTCATGAGACCCAGCAGAACAAGCCCGTTGAACGCCAGGCCCACCATGGCCACCATACCGGAGGCCCTGTAGTACCAGAAGCAGAAGGCGAACACGCCGATCATGCCCACCAGGCCGCCCACGCCGGCCTGCTCCAGGGCGCTCTGGCCCAGCTGGGCAGACACGTCCTTGCGGCCCTCCACCTTCAAATCGCTGGAGAGCGGGTTGGCCAGGGCCTTGGAGATGTCCTCCGGCTCACCCTTGCCGTTCAGGCCGCTGATGTTGAAATCCTTGTGCAGCACAGCCTGCACCACGGGGGCGCATTTCACCTGGCTGTTGAGCACCACCGCCATGCGGTCGCGCCCAATCTGCATGGAGCCCGTCAGGCGGCCCATGCGGTCTGCGCCGGCACGGTTGAGCACCACGTCCACATAGCCCTTGCGCACATAGTCCGGCTGGGCCTTGGCCACTTCCGCGCCGGTGATGTACACATCCTTCTGCATGGCCACATAGGGCTTCTGCAGCACATAGTAGTAAACCTTCTGCTTGCCGTGCTTGTCCAGCTCCGGCTCGCCGGTCTCGTCATTCGTCACCGGGCCGGGCAGAATCTGGTAGTCGCTCAGGCCGAGCTTGGCGGGAATGCGCGGAAGCGCGGGCTTGCGGGTGTGCTTCTGCTCCTCTTCGCCAAGGCTGTTGTACTGGTCCAGGCGCTCCTCGTACTGGGCAATGTTCTCCTGCACCTCCGGGTCTGCCAGCACGCGGTCCTGGTCCGGGTACACGGCCAGCAGCTCCAGCTTGGCCATCTTGGTGAGCATCTTCACCATAGAGTCCAGCTTCTCCTTGTTCTTGTCGGGGTCGTTGTCCTGCTGGGGAATCTGGATGAGAATCTTGTTTCCGGAGTGGAGGATTTCCACCTCGCTGGTGCCGGTGGAGTTGAGACGCTCGCCGAGGATGTTGCAGGCCTGCTGCATATCCTCCTCGGAGGGGGGCACCATGTCACCGTAGTCGCCCATCTTGGGCTGCACCTCCAAGGTGAGCTCCACACCGCCGCTGATATCAATGCCGTAGTGCATGCCGTTGAGCATGAGCGAAATGATGGAGAAGGCGCTCAGGCCCACAATGAAGAAGGTTCCCGCGTTGCGCTTCACCTTGTCGTTTTCCGCTGCAAGGTACCAGAAGAACAAGACGATGAGCAGGATACCCGTGCAGAAATAAAATGCCGGCGTGTTGACTAGGCTATGGAGTGTCTCTAACATGAACGTGTTTGTGATTCCGCTCAGCTTGGCAAATTTTCACGCGCTTTGCAAGCCTGCATTGTGGCAGCAGGCAATTTGGCAGAACGGCGATGCATCGCGATGAGCCTGCGGTCACACATGCCCGCAGGCGGGCATGTGCTGCGCCAGGTACACGCACGCTTGCATCCCCGCAACCGGAAATGATACCCTGCGGCCGATATGGGATTCACCACCACAACCATTCTGTCAACCGCTGCCGCCGCAGTGGGAAAAGCCATTCAGGCCAAGGCCGAGTATGACCAGGGCAAGGCCCTGAAACAAGCCGCGGAGGCGCAGCGCCAAATAACCGAACGCCAGGCCGACTCCATGACCGGAACCGCACTGGAGAACCACCGCCGCGGCCAGCGAAACGCCAACATGGAACTCGCGCGCGCACGCGGCGATGCCGCCCGCTCCAACCTCGCCACGGAAGGCAGCGCACTCACCCGCGAATCAGACCTCGCCACCCGACTGGAAGATGATATCACCAACCGCACGAACGCCGCCCTGCAGGAGGTGAACACCATGCGCCGCCAGGCCACCCTGGAGAATTGGGATATGCAGAACCAGGCCCGCCAGTCCCGCATCCGCAGCCTGGGAACCGCCCTGGGCGCAGCGGGCTCCATATTTAACGGCGTGAACACCCTCCGCCAGGGCCCGCAAAAATGACACCCCGCCCAAAACAGGCTGAAAAGCAATCCGGCAGTTTCGGGCGGCAAACCCACAAGCGCCGCCGGGTGCGGTGACGCCCTGGTGACATCCGGTGGCCTTTTTTTGGCTTTTCATGTTGCGCTTTTGCGTGTTTTCAGGGGTATTTCGGCCAAAATGCGGGCAACAAAAAAGGGCTTGCGGAAGAACCGCAAGCCCTTTGTTTTGCTTGTAATACGCACGATTGGACTCGAACCAACACGGTGTTACCCACTAGAACCTGAAACTAGCGCGTCTACCAATTCCGCCACGTGCGCATTGGATTGGTGCGAGGGCATTAAACCACAGGCTGAGGATAAATGCAAGCAAAATTTTCAACATTTTGATTTTTTTTGCAAAAAAAGAGGCAGCCGCGCATTTGGCGGGCTGCCTGGAAGGTTGGAACGGGGCTTGGAATCAGCCCAGGCGGAAGGTGATGCGGGCCTTCTCCATATCGTACGGGGAGACCTCGATTTTCACGCGGTCGCCGACGACGAGACGGATGAAACGCTTGCGCATCTTGCCGGAGATGTGGGCGAGGAACTCGTGGCCGTTGGCCACCTTCACGCGGAACATGGTGCCGGCCAGCACGGCAGAGACAACACCCTCCAGCTCGATCTCACCCTCACCGTCATCACTCTTGGGCTTGGGTTTGGGAGCGGGTGCAGCGGGACGGTTGTTGGGATTTCTGCGGGGGCCGTTGTTGGGGCGCCCCTGGGGGCGCGGGCCACGGTTGTTCGGGGGATTTGCCATTATATAGTCTTGTGATTGGGAAAGCACCGCATGGTAGCGGGCGCGGAAAGTTTAATGCGGAGGTGCGGGAATGGCAAGCGAAATTTCCGCATTTCGGGGGAAGAAATGAAAAAAGTTGGGGAAAAACAAAAAATGCGGTTGACAAAAGAGGGAAAGGGGAGTAGATTAGCCGCCCCGGAGCTGGAAGGCTCCGCACGGCGAAAGCCGAAATTCCCGGAAATCAGTTAGAAAACATTATGAAGACGTACTCTGCAAAGCCTCAGGAAATCGAGCGCAAGTGGTATGTGATCGACGCCGCCGACAAGGTGCTCGGTCAGGTTGCCGTGCAGGCAGCAAACCTGCTGCGCGGAAAGTGCAAGACAATTTTCACCCCGCATGTTGATTGCGGCGACTACGTGGTCGTGGTGAACGCGGACAAGGTGGTGCTCTCCGGCACGAAGGAGACGACCAAGATCTACACGCGTTACACGGGCTACGTGGGCAACCAGCGTGTGACAACGCCGGCCAAGCTGCGCAAGACGCATCCGGAGCTGATTCTGGAGCATGCCATCAAGGGCATGGTTCCGCATACGCGCCAGGGCCGCGCCCAGGCCACCCGCCTGAAGGTGTATGTGGGTGCAGAGCATCCGCACGCCGCCCAGAACCCTGAAGCCGTATAACCAGCAAACCACTTTATACCATGTCTACCACACCTTATAATTCCACCGGACGCCGCAAGGAGGCTATCGCCCATGCTTGGCTGACCCCCGCAGAGGAGGGCAAGAGCGGCAAGATCACCATCAACCGCCGCAGCTTTGAGGAGTATCTCCCCACGGACGCGCTGCAGAACGTGGTGCTCCAGCCTTTCTACGCCACCAACACCATGAAGAAGTACGACGTGCGCGTCGTTACCCGCGGTGGTGGCATTCACGGCCAGACGGGCGCCATCAGCCTGGCGATTGCCCGCAGCCTGGTGATGATTGACGAGGAATACCGCAAGCAGCTGCGCGAGCAGGGTCTGCTGACGCGCGACTCCCGCATGAAGGAGCGCAAGAAGGCCGGTCGTCCCGGAGCCCGCAAGCGCTTCCAGTTCAGCAAGCGCTGATTTCTACCAACTTTCCGGAAACCAGAGGGGCCATGCGAATGCATGGCCCCTTTCTTTTGGGCTGGAGCATACCGCGGTGCGTACATGCTTTTCCAGCCGCAAGCGTGAATTGTACGTTTACTTGGGGTCCACCCAGCGGCCGTGCTGTTTGATGAGGGCGATGAGATGGTCCACGGCCTCGTCTTGGGGAATGTTCATTTCCACGGGTGTGTGGCCCACATAGAGGTTGATCTTGTTGGGCGCGCCGCCGACGTAGCCGAAATCGGCATCGCTCATTTCGCCGGGGCCGTTGACGATACAGCCCATGACGGCAATCTTGACGCCCTTGAGGTGGCCCATGGCGGCGCGGATGCGCGCGGAGGCCTCCTGGATGTTGTAGTGCGTGCGGCCGCAGGAGGGGCAGGAGACGAATTCCGTCTTGCTCACGCGCACACCGGCAGCCTGAAGCAGGTTGAAGGCGAGGCGCGCGGCCTTTTCCGGGTCTTTCTCCATGCGGATGCAGACGGCGTTTCCAATGCCGTCGCACAGCAGGGAGCCGATGTTGACACCGGCGGCCATGGGTGCGGAAAGGGCGGATTCCCCGCCGAGCGTGTCTTTCAGGAGGATAGAGTGGCGCGTGGGAATGACGGCGGCCAACAGGCGGAAGGCCTGCACGGGCGGCATGTCCACACCATCCTTCACGGTCACCAGCGTGGCGGGCGCATCCTGCAGGGCGGCGCAGGCAGCGGCATCACGGGGGTCCAGCTCCACGGCGGCGGCGTCCTCGCAAGATATTTCCGGCATGAAATCACCCATCTTGGCGGTATCCAGCGCGGCGCAGGATGCTGCGGGCAGCACCACGCGCACAGGCTCGTTCCAGCCCAGGCTCATGCCGCCGCGCTCAATGACATCCGCCTTGCGCTTGTGATAGGAGAAGGGGTCAATCACGGGTTGCGGCTCCTGTGCGGGAGCGGTGCCGTGCCCAGCACTGCCAGGCTGGAAGGGCGCGGCGAGCTCAAAGCCGGGGGCCACCTCGTACACGGGGTCTTCCGTGAGGGAGACGCGCAGGGTGTCGCCAATGCCGTCTGCCAGCAGGGAGCCGATACCGCATGCGCTCTTGATGCGCGCGTCCTCGCCCTCGCCGGCCTCCGTGACACCCAGGTGAATGGGGTAGTTCCAGTCATCACCCTCCTCTGCGAGGCGCTTCACGAGCAGGCGGTAGGCCTGGATCATGACCTTCACGTTGGAGGATTTCATGGAGAAGACAAGCTGGTGGTAGTTGAGTTCGCGCGCGATGCGTGCGAACTCCAGCGCGCTTTCCACCATGCCTTCCGGGGTATCGCCGAAGCGGTTGAGGATGCGGTCGGAGAGGGAGCCGTGATTGGCGCCCAGGCGCATGGCGCGGCCGTGTTCCTTGCAGAAGAGCACGAGCGGTGTGAAGGCGGTGCGAATCTTCTCCAGCTCCTCCTCGTACTCGGAGTCGGTGTAGTCGCGCTCCACAAACTTTTTCTTGTCCACAAAGTTACCGGGGTTCACGCGGATTTTCTCCACCCACTTGGCGGCCTCCATGGCGGCATCCGGCTTGAAGTGGATATCCGCCACCAGCGGCACGTTGCAGCCGGCGGCGCGCAGTTCGCGTGCTATGTTCTCCAGGTTGGCCGCGTACACCTTTGTTTGCGCGGTGAGGCGGATAATCTCACACCCGGCTTCCGCAAGCGCGAGCGATTCCCGCACGCAGGATGCGGTATCCAGCGTATCGCTGGTGAGCATGGATTGGATGCGGATGGGATTGGCACCGCCGATTCCGATGTTGCCGACGGTGACTTCACGGGTGGCGCGGCGGGTATAGCGGTAGAGACTGGGACAATGCAGCTGGCTCATGCCCCCATTGTACGCCACACGCGCGCGTTTTCAAGCACGGAATTGGGGAGCGCGTGTGCGACGTGTGTTTCAAAGATTGAATCCATGTTTTTCGATGCATTGCCCTGCGGGCTTCGGTCTTCGCTAAAGCCACGCCGGAATAAAACGCCGGGGCAGGCGCGCAACGGGATAGCGGAACCACCAAGATGCGCTTTGCGTATCATCCCGCCCCTCTTCCCCAATTCATTGATTCCGGAATAACTTTGGGAACACACATGTGCACAGAACGCCCGCATTGAATTTTCCTGTTGAATTTGCAGAGATTGTGCTTGCCACACGCGGTGAAAACATGTAAAATGCCGCACCGCTTTCCGTTCGGTGGTGCACAGGCGCCCGCTTGCCACCGTTTACAGGGCCTTTGAGGAAGGCGTTCACATTAACCAAAAACCATACATTATGAGTAATTCCGAACTGGAGGCTTTGATTGATTCCAAGCTTCCGTCTTTCCGCAAGGGTGATATCGTCAACGGCACCATCCTTGAAATCCGCCCGCAGGTCGTCCTTGTTGACATTGGCTACAAGTCCGAAGGCGTTATCAGCATTTCCGAGTTCGAGGACGAGGAGATTGAAGTGGGCGACCAGATCGAGGTGCTTCTTGAGAGCCTCGAAAACGAAGAAGGCCTTGTCGTCCTTTCCAAGGAGAAGGCCGCACACAAGCAGAATTGGGACAAGATCGTGGCTGTCTACAAGGAGGGCGGCCTCGTCAAGGGCAAGGTCAAGAGCGTGGTCAAGGGCGGTCTTACCGTCAACGTGGGTGTGGAGGCCTTCCTTCCCGGCTCCCAGGTGGACATCATCCCCCCCAAGGACCTCAACGAGTTCGTTGGCCAGGTCTATGAATTCAAGATTGTCAAGGTTAACGATGACCGCAAGAACATCGTCCTTTCCCGCCGCGAGGTCATCGAGGCCGAGCGCAGCGAGCTCCGCCAGCACTTCCTGGAGACCGTCCAGGTGGGCGACCGCGTGAAGGGCCAGGTCAAGAACATCACGGATTTCGGTGCTTTCGTGGACCTCTCCGGCATGGACGGCCTGCTGCATATCACGGATATGAGCTGGGGCCGCGTGAACCACCCCTCCGAGGTGCTGCACATCGGCCAGGAGCTGGAGGTGCTTATCCTCGACGTGGACCGCGAGAAGGAGCGCGTCTCCCTCGGTCTCAAGCAGCTCTCCGACAACCCCTGGGCGGACATCGAGCAGAAGTACCCCATTGGTGCCCACGTCAAGGGCCGCGTCACCAAGCTGCTCGCCTACGGCGCCTTCGTGGAGCTGGAGAAGGGCGTGGAGGGCCTGGTGCACGTTTCCGAGCTTTCCTGGACCAAGCGCATCACCCGTCCGAGCGACGTGCTCGCCCTGGATCAGGAGATCGAGGCCGTGGTGCTCAACATCTCCGTGGAGGAGCAGAAGATTTCCCTCGGTATCCGTCAGCTCGACGAGAACCCCTGGGAGCTCATCCAGGAGCGCTTCCCCATCGGCACCGTTATCTCCGGTGCTGTGCGCAACCTTACCCCCTACGGCGCCTTCGTGGCTCTGGAAGAGGGCATCGACGGCATGATCCACGTGTCCGACATGAGCTGGACGCGCAAGATCAACCACCCCTCCGAGGTGCTCAAGAAGGGCGACGTGGTGGAAGCCCGCGTGCTCAACATCGACAAGGTGAACCAGCGCGTCTCCCTCGGTATCAAGCAGCTTGACGCCGACCCGTGGGAATCCATCGACTCCCAGTTCAAGGTGGGCGATCTCGTGGAGGGCACCGTGGCCAAGATTGCCTCCTTCGGCGCTTTCGTCAACCTCAACGGCGACATCGATGGCCTCATCCACATCTCCCAGCTTTCCGAGGAGCACGTGGAGCGCATCAAGGACGTCATCAAGGTGGGCGACCCCGTCAAGGCCCGTGTCATCAAGGTGGACAAGGTGGAGCGCCGCATCGGTCTTTCCATCAAGGCCGTCAACTACGATCCGGAGCAGCTGCGCCGCGAGACCGCTGCCTTCGAGACCGTGCGCGCCGGCGACATGGTGGGCTTGGAGCAGGCCTTCAACCTGGCCACCCTCAAGGCAGAGGAATGGAGCCCCTCCGAAGAGGGCGACAACCAGTAAGCCTCTCCCCATATCTCATTCCAAGCCGCCTGCAGGCAACTGCAGGCGGCTTTTTTCAGGCCCTGGTGCAAGATTTTTTCGTCAACGGGAGAAATAGGTGTTGACGCGGGAGGGGAAAACCTCTATACTCCCCTCACGCATTTGGAGCGGTGGCTGAGAGGCTGAAAGCAACCGTTTGCTAAATGGTCGTACGGGCATTAACCCGTACCGGGGGTTCGAATCCCCCCCGCTCCGTCGGCAAAGAGCCGTTTGTCTTCCACCGGGAAGGCGAACGGCTCTGCTGTTTTACGGGGGCTTCCTGAGGAGCTATGCGCATAAGAGAAAGGCTCCACCCGCCGGAGCAGGTGGAGCCTTGGGGAAAAAGCCCGTTGTTTGTTTACGCGTTCTCCGCTGCGTCCAGCTTGGCGTTGGCGGAAACCTCGTCCGGGTCCACGGTTATCTTCTTGCGCACGGTGGCGCGGAAGAGTTTCATGATGAACACGAAGGAGCAGGGGATGAAGAAGACGCCCACGGCGGTGGCCACGGACATGCCGATGACAACCACCACGCCGATGGAGTTGCGGGAAAGCGCGCCGGCTCCCTCCGCAAGCAGCAGGGGCACGCAGCCCAGGATGAAGGCGAAGGAGGTCATGAGGATGGGGCGCAGGCGCATGCGGGCGGCAATGACGGCAGCCTCCACCAGCTCCTTGCCCTTCTCCATCTGCAGGATGGCGAATTCTACGATGAGAATGGCGTTCTTGGCCGCCAGGCCCACCAGCATCACCAGGCCGATCTGCGCGTACAGGTTCATGTCGATGCCGAAGAGCCACAGGCCCAGGAAGGCGCCGAGCACGGCGATGGGCACGGTGAGGAAGATAGAGACGGGCAGGGCCCATTTCTCATACAGCGCGGCCATGATGAGGAAGGCAAACACACCGGAGAGGGTGAAGATGCCGCCCAGCCCCATGCCGTCCGCCACCTTTTTCTGCTGGAAGCTCATATCCACGAAGGACATGCCGAACTTGGTGACATCCAGCGTCTCGCGGAAAACGCGCTCAGCGGCATCCATGGCCTGCTGGCTGGAGTAGCCGGGGGCTGGGCGCAGGTTGATGCGGCCGGCGTTGTAGGTGTTGTTGTGGAGCACGAACTCGGTGTCGTTGGTGTCCTTGACGGTGACGAGGGTGCTCATGGGCACGGGCATGCCCGCCTTGTTGTTGATATAGAAGTTGGCAATCTGGTCCGTGTTGAGACGGTCTGCGCCGGAGGCCTGCACATACACCTGCCACTGCTGGCCGAACTGCGTGTAGTAGTTGATGAAGGCGGAGCCGTTGAAGCTCTGCAGCATGGCGTTGAGCTGCGCGTAGTCCACGCCCAGTGCCAGGCACTTGTCGCGGTCCACGGTCACGGATTTCTGCGGAACGGCCGGCATCATCATGTCGGATGCGGAGCCGTCTGCAATTTCCGGAGCTGCGTTCAGGGCGGCCTCCAGGCGCACTATCTGCTCATAGAGGGGCTGCACGCCCAGACCGGCGCGGTCCTCCACCACAAAGGAGATGTCGTCTCCCGTGCCCACGCCCGGGATGGCGGGCGGGCAGGTCGCAAAGCAGGTGCCGTCCACCCCGGCCATGGCGAGCTCGCCGTTCAGCTTCTCACACACTTCCGCGGCGGTGGCGTGGTGGCCGTTCACCAGGGGGCGGTCCTTCATTTCCTTGAGTACGATGAAGAAGGAGGCGGCGTTGGAGGATTGCACGCCGCTGGCGATGTTGGTCCCCAGAATGGTGACAAAGTTGTTCACGGCAGGATTCTCGTTGAGCACCCGATCCACGGTGGCGGCCTGGTCAGAGAGGCGCTGCATGGAGACACGCGGGGTCATGATGAGCCCGGAGAGGAGGAAGCCCTGGTCCTCCGTGGGCAGGAAGCCCCCCGGTACGCGTTGGGATACTGGGATGATGGCGCTGGAGATGATGGCCAGCAGGGGAATGGAGATGTACAGGCGGCGGCACATGAAGCCGCAGCACTTGGCGAACAGGTCCGCCACGGCGTTGTAGCAGCGGTTGAACAGGTTGTAGAACGGCTGCAGCAGGGATTTCCTGCCGCTCTTCTGCTTGAGCAGCAGCGCGGCGAGCGCTGGTGAAAGCGTGAGCGCGTTGAATGCGGAGATGCCCATGGAGACGGCAATGGTGACCGCGAACTGCTGGAAGAGCGTGCCGGGAATGCCCGGCAGCAGCACAGACGGCAGGAACACCGCCGCCAGCACAAGCGCAATGGCCACCACCGGGCCGCTTACCTCGCGCATGGCCGCATAGGTGGCCTCTCGCGGGTTCATGCCGGATTCCATGTGCGCCTCCACGGCCTCCACCACCACAATGGCGTCATCCACCACCAGGCCGATAGCCAGCACCATGCCCAGCAGGCACACCGTGTTGAGAGAGAAGCCCAGCAGCGGGAAGAAGCAGAACGTGGTCACCAGGGATACCGGCACGGCCAGCAGCGGGATGAGCGTGGCGCGGAAGCCCTGCAGGAACAGGAACACCACAATCGCCACCAGGATGAGCGCCTCCACCAGCGTGTCCCTGATTTCAGAGATGGATTCACGCACGGAGAGGGTGGTATCCAGCGTCACTTCACCGGTGAGCCCCTCCGGCATGTTGCTCTCCATTTCCGCAAAGAGCTCGCGCAGGTTGTCCACGGTTTCAATAGCGTTGGACCCGGCGGCCTGGTAGATGGCTATGGCGGTGCAGTCTGCGCCGTGCAGGCGTGAGGCCAGTGAGTAGTTTTGCGCGCCCAGCTCAATCTTGGCGATATCGCGCAGGCGCACAATCTGGGAGCCCTCCGTGTGCACGGAGATATCGCCGAACTCCTCCACGGAGGCCATGCGGCCCTTGTTGCGGATGGTGTAGGTGAACTCCTGGCCGTCCGGCATGGGTTCCGCGCCCACGGAGCCGCCGGGGTTGATGGTGTTTTGGGCGGCAATGGCGGAGTTCACATCCAGCACGGAGATGTTCTTCTGGGCCATCTTCTTGGTGTCCAGCCAGATGCGGATGGCGTACTTGGCGTTGAAGATGGTGACGTCTCCCACGCCCTTGACGCGCTTGAGGGCGTTCACCATGTTCACGTAGGCGTAGCCCGTCATGTTGGTGAGGTCGAAGAGCTTGTTGGGGGAATACAGGGTGTAGATGAGGATGGGCAAGCCAGCCTGCTGCTTGATGACCACACCCATTTGGGAGACCTCCTTGGGCAGGGATGAAGTGGCTTGGCTGTAGCGCATGTAGGAGAGCTGCTGGCAGGTGTTGGCATCCCGCCCGGGCTCGTAGATGATGCTCACATCGCATCCGCCGTTGTTGGCGGAGGTGGAGGAGAGGTAGTCCAGCCCCTCCACGCCGGAGATTTCCTGTTCGATGGGCGTTGCCACGGAATCCGCCACCTCTGTGGCGTTGGCACCGGGGTACGAGGCGGACAGGTAGATGGTGATGGGCGCTATGTCCGGGTACTGCGCAACGGGCAGCCCCATGACGCAGATGATGCCCAGCAGGGTGGTCACGATGGAGATGACCGCGGCTATGATGGGATGCTTGATGAAATAGGGAGACATGATCGTGAAAGGTTGGGGTGATTACTTGGCGGGCGTGCCGACGGGTTGGGGTTCGGTGGTTGCCGTATCTGATATATCCTGAGCGGGCGTGGCGGTAACGGAGCCGGTGACGGTGCGCGGCGGGGTGTATTCGAAGGGCACGGGGGTGAGCACGTTGGCATCCGCCCCGGCGGCTATGTTGGCCTTGGCGGTCATGGATGCTTGCTGGGTTCCCTCCACCACGACGTTGACCGGCTCACCCTGCTCGAAGCCCATTTCATGCAGGAGCAGCTCCATGGCGTCCGCGAAGCCGCGGGCGTGCGCCACCAGTTCGATTTCGTCCCTGGCATTGGCGCTCTTGAGCACGAAATCACGGTGGCTCAGGCAGCGGCTTTCCTCGAATGCGGCATCGAAGGTTTCCGGCGTGAGATCCGTGTTGTACTTGAGGGCAAGTTCCTTCCAGTCCTTCACTTCCTCAGCCTGCAGCAGCAGGGTGCCCAGGTTGTCCACCTTGCCGGCTACCATCAGCAGGGTGCCCAGGATTTCGTGGTCCGGTTCCACCACCTGCATGGGCTGCAGCTTTTCCTTGCCGGTGGCGTCCTTCACGGGTATGTTGACGATATCGCGCAGCACCACGGGCATCATGTAGGGGGCGTTGTTTTTCTGGAGGAGCACCAGAACGGTGTCGTCTCCTATGCAGAGGGGGGCGCGGGCGGGTACCAGCCAGGCCCCCTTGATGCGCTCCTGCACGGCACGGATGGTAACGGGCATGCCGGAGCGCAGCAGGGCGTCCGGGTTCTCCACCTCGCCGATAACCTGCAGGGTGCCGGTTGCCTTGTTGAGCTGGTTGTCAATGCCGGTGGCCACACCCTTGGCGGGGTAGACCACACCGTCTTCCAGGATGATGTCGAAGGTGGCATCCTCATACTTGTCGTTTTTCTTGAGCTGCATGAGCTTGCGCAGCCCGCGCAGGGCATGGGTGCCGCTCACGTTGAAGCGCACCTCCATGGGGTTGGTGGAGGTGAGGATGGCGAGCGGCTTGACCGTGGCGGGGGAAACCAGACTGCCGGTATTGCCCATGCCGAAGCTGATGCGGCCGTCGAACGGTGCGGCAATGCTGGTGTAGCCCAGGTTGATTTCCGCAATGTGGAGGGCGGCTTCGGACTGCGCTATATCGGCCTCTGCGCTGGTGACGGCAGCTTGCGCAGCCGCCACGGCCAGGTCGGCGTCCGTGACGGTTTTCTCGGAGATGGCGCCGGGGGAGGTCTTTTGCATGCTGTGGTAGCGCTCGGCATCATCCTTCGCCTGGGCCAGGGCTGCCACCGCGGCTTCCTTGGCGGCGCGGGATGCCGTCAGCGTGGCCTTGGCCTCGTTCACGGCTATCTCGAAATCGCGCGGGTCAATCTGGATGAGCTTGTCTCCCTTCTTGACCAGGCAGCCGCCCTTGATGGTGTCTCCAAGCAGGGTGCCGGTGATATTGGGGCGCAGCTCCGCCTCGTCGCGGCCCTTCAGCGTGCCGTACCACTCGTTGTTGATGTCCACGTCACAGCGGGTGAGGGGTGCCACCTTCACGGGGAAGGGGGGCAGGGTGGGGGCTACCGGTTCTTTCGGGTCTTCGATGAGGAGGGATTCTGCGGCCATGCGCAGTTCCGGGGTGATGATGGGTTTGAAGCTGCGCGGTGCGGTGCGCAGGGTGCCGGGCTTGCCGCCCTCTTTCAGGCGGCTGTTGTCGGCGGAAAGGGCAATGGCCCGCACGCCGTTCACGGGGTCTGACACCACGGGGGCCTCGGCCGGGTTTTCATAGCCTATTTCCTTCAGGGATTCCTCCAGGGGCTTGTCCACCCCGGCCACGGCCACCAGCTTCTGGGTGGAGGTGTAGCCGTCCTCCTCCTGCACGCTCACGTCGTATTCCCCGTCCTTCTTCACAGAGACGAGGCGCGGCGCCCCTTGTTTGTCCACCACCAGCACAAAGGTGTTGAGCATTTGGGAGATGACGGCATCCTGCGGCACCAGCAGCACATTGCGCTTGGTAATGGGCATGCGCATGCGCACGGTCATGTTGGGGCGCAGTTCCAGCTCGGAGTTGTCCACGTCGCCCTCCATCTTGATGAGGCCGTCTCTTTCCACCTTGCTGTTGATGCCGTGAACCTTGCCGAGGTGGCGGTACACGGAGCCGTCCTCCAGGATAATCTCGAATTTAGGCAGCTCGGAGAATTGCGCCTCAGAGATTTCATACTTGTGGAAAAGCTGGATCAGGCGCTCGCTGGTCATGAAGAACACAACGTTGAGCGGGGTGGCATCGCACATGGAGGCAAGCTCGTTTTCAGGGCTCACCGTGTCGCCCGCAGAGGCGTTCGGGGAACCGATGATGCCGTCCTTGGGCGCGCGGATGACGGTGCGCTCCAAATCCAGTTCCGCCTGCTGCACGGCGGCACGGCTGAACTCCACCTGGGCTTCTGCACGCTTCACGTTGGCATCGGCCTTCTCCAGGGCATGGCGGGATTCCTCCAAATCCTTGGCGGAGACGGCACCGGAGGGGCGCAGCTTTTCATTGCGCTCAAAATCCTTCTGGCATTTCATTTGCTCCGCCTTGTTGGTTTCCACGGCGGCCTCCGCCACTTTCAGGTTGGCGCGGGCGCGCTCCAGGCTGGCCTCAAAGGTGACGGGATCGATGCGGAAGAGCACATCTCCCTTTTTCACCTTGGCTCCCTTTTCATATTCGTAACCCAGCAGCGTGCCTTTCACGCGCGGGTGAATGTGGACCGTGCCGGAAGCGCCCAGTGTGCTGAACCAATCCTCCGTATCCACTGCCTCGTATGGCATGATGCGGAACACGGTGATGGCGGGCATTTCCTGAGCGGCGGCGGCTTGGGCGGCAGCATCCTCTTTGCTGCGGTCGCAGGAGCTCAACAGGCCGGTGGTAAGAGCCAGGGCAACGAGTGCGTGTGCGGTGTATTTCATGGTGGTCAAAAGCTTTTCGCGCGCGCGTGCGTGCACGCATTGCCGCCATTCTACCACCTCTCTCATGGGATAGCAATGAGAATATGCCGGGGTGGCGCCCAAACGCCAAAAAAAGGCGCACCCTTGCGGGTGCGCCCGGTTGAAAGTTGGTGAGAGAGTTTGGAAAGATTGTCTTACAGCTCGTCCTCGGAGTCGTCTAAGGAATCGAGATCGCCGCTGTCCTCGTCGTCGGAGGAGGAGGAAGAAGACATATCCGCGTCCTCGTCTTCGTCCATGGAGGAGTTCTGCTCTTCCAGCGCGGCCTGGGCGGCTGCCTGTTTGCGTTCCTCTGCGGCCTTCACGGAAGCCTCCTCCTGCTCGCGGAGCTTCTGCTCATGGGCGAGGGAGGTGTCCTCCGCCGGCTTGGACACCAGGTAGCGGTCCTCCAGCAGGCCGCGGCTGCGGCGGGCGTTCAGGCGGGCCTGGTCATACCCGGCGTCTGCCAGGGTTTCCATGATGGCGCTGCCGATGGCCTGGCGGTTCTTGCCCTCGCACACATACAGGCGGTAGGCACCGCGGTAGGGAAGGTCCCAGGCGGCCACGCCGTTGCTCGGGGCGAGGATACCCACCAGGTTGCCCTGGCCATCTGAGCAGAGGGCCCACACGCGTTGCGTGCGGGAGCCCGGCTGGTACATGGCAATGTAGTACTGGGGGTAGACGTAGGAGAATTCCTTCACGGTGGACTGGCGCAGCCACATTTCCATGGCGCGGGCCGTTTCTGCGGGCAGCGGGCCTGCCTCCGTGCAGTTGCGCACCTTCGGGGAGTGCGTGTCGTTGTAGCTGAACACGGTTGCATTGCATGCCTTCTGGAACTCAGACGCCACTGTCTGCGGCGCGCGTCCGCTGGAGCAGGAGGGAAGGAGAGAAATGGCCGCCACCCCGCATGCCAGCGCTAAATGCCTGATAAGAGAAAAGTGTTTCATGTTGTTAGGTTTCCCTATTCTAGCCACGTTCCCCCCCGAAAGACAAGCAAAAAAGTGCGCCCGCCGTAAAAAACTTTTGCGGAGCCGCCGGAGGAGCATATCGAAATGCGGTCTCAGGCAGTGCTGCACGGCATGTGCATGTGTATTGGCGGGCCGGTGCAAACTTTTTGACATGCGGTGAAAAAAGGGGTATGCTCATGACTGGAGCAAAACATCTTCCCTTTACTATGATGAGTAACATGAAACCCCATAAGAGAATCATCCTTTCCCTCCTGGCCGTTGCTATCGCGGCGGCGCCCGCCGTACCTGCGCAGGAACCCGCTCCTGCCGGCGCACGGGCGGCAGCAGCCGCACAGCCCGCCCCGCCCGTCACCTGCCACAACGGTACCTTCACCGGCATCACGGAGCCCAACGGCGTATACGCCTACCTGGGAATCCCCTTTGCCAAGGCCCCCGTGGGGGATTTGCGCTGGAAGGCTCCCGTGGATGCGGCTGAGGCCGAGGGGCAGTTCAAGGCGGACAAGTTCGGGCCGCGCTCCTTGCAGGTTGAAGTGCCCGGAGATGATGACATCAACCCCAATCCCGTGAGCGAGGACTGCCTGTACCTGAACGTGTGGACGGCCGATCCCAACATTCAGGGCAAGGCGGTGATGTTCTATGTTCACGGCGGGGCTTATGGCTGGGAGAGCACCTCTGACGAGCTGTACACCCTGCGCTATCTGGCAAAGGAAAACCCGGATATCGTCTTCGTTTCCGCAGAGTACCGCCTGAATGCCATGGGCTTCATCGACCTCTCGCGCGTGCCGGACGGCAAGCGCTACAAGGCCGCGGATTTCAAGGGTTCCACGCAGTTGGGCATCCTGGACCTCGTGTCCGCCCTGCGTTGGGTGAACCGCAACATCGGTGCCTTCGGCGGTGACAAGGGCAACGTCACCGTGTTCGGCGAATCCGCCGGCGGCGGCTCCACGAGCGTGCTCATGCTCGCCAAGGAGGCCAAGGGACTCTTCCAGCGCGCCATTCCCATGAGCGGTGCCGCAAACCTCACCATCGACAAGGCAAAGTACGAGAGTATCGACCAGGCCGGGGCCATTATGGAGGCAACGGGATGCAAGAACCTGGACGACTTGATGGCCCTCACCGACAAGCAGATCCTGGAGGCATACACGCATGATACGGAGCGCACCGGTGTGGAGGGCGTGGGCGGCGTGGACAAGCTGCAGGGCATGCCCATGCGCGGGGAGGGCGGCATTGTGCCGGCCGATCCCATGAAAGCCATGGCGGAGGGTGCCGGCGCGGAAATTGATATGCTGATAGGCACCACCGCAGACGAGTGGCGCTACTGGGTGCCGCTGATGGGACAAGCCACGGACGAGGAGAACCTGGCGTTGTTTACCGGTTTCATGAAGGGGATTGCCGGGCTTGATGCGCTCCGCGACACCACCAAGTGCCTGTCAGCCGTTCAGGCGGACGAGGACGAGTGGTCCGCCAAGTTCCCCGACCTCTGGAAACTTACCGAGGTCAACAACGAGAAGACTTTCCGCATGCCCTCCATCAAGCAGGCGGAGGCCCATGTGAAATCAGGCGGCACCGGCAGAACCTACATGTACTACTTTGCCAAGCGCTCCACCCAGAAACCGTGGATAGGCGCCTGCCATTCCGTGGAGCTGCCGTATGTGTTCCTCAACCCGGACACCCCCACCATATCCGGCAAGCCGGATATGGCGCTGGCACGCAAGGTGGCCCGCATCTGGACCAATTTCGCCCGCACCGGCAATCCCTCCATAGAGGGGGTCGCCTGGCCGGAGTACGACCTCATCAACCGCGCCACCGTGGTCATTGGAGACGATTCCTGCATCAAGGTGGTCAACGATCCCAAGGCGGAGCAGCGCAAGGTCATTCAGGAACAGATGCCAGAATGACATGCAGGCTCTGCCCGCCGTGGGATAGGGTGCGCAAGCCTTACAGCTTGGCCTTGTAGTATTCGCCGAACTTCTCGTGCGTGGTCACGCGCATGGTCTTTTGGGCAATGTCGTACACGGCGCTGTAGGTCGTGTCCCAGATGACCTTCGGGTTGCTGGCGGGGGTGGCCACCTTGGCCGCCTCCACAAGCTCGGTGATGGAGGCCTGGAAATCCGGGTTGTCGTGCGGGGTGTTGATGGTCATATCCCCGTGTTCATCCACCCCGTAGTGCTCGCTCCACCAGAAGGGTTCCGTATCGCGGCTGTAGGTTTTGGAGTACCGCACCTGGCTCATCAGCGCCTGCATCTTGTCGGGCGTGTCTGCCTCCTCGCGATGCTTCACAAGGTAGTCCGCGCGTTCGATTCCGTACGGATGCAGGGTGTACTCCGGCTTGGTGAGCAGGTAGTTGGTTATCACCCGGTGCCTGTCCGACACGTGCACCTTGTCCCCGTGCATCTCCACCACCAGGGTTTCCTTGCCGTCGCTGATGATCCAGTGGAGCAGGAGCCCTTCCGGCTTGTTCACCAGGTTGACCTTCTTGAGCAGCTCCGCACCCTCGCGCGCTGTGGCCGCATGGTCCAGAACATAGCGGCAGGCACAGTAGTAGCTTATTTCCGGTGCCCCGGGGTTGGTGCCCTTATCCGTCATGTCGGCATCCAGGATTTCTACCATCAGCGTGGAGCAGGCCACGCCCTTCTCGTTCACGCCGTCGAGCAGGACACTGGGAATGGTGTTGATGATGGCGGGGTCCATGAGCTGGCTCAAGTCCTCTATGTATCCGGGTTCTTCCGCCTTCAGCATCGCCTCGGATGAAGGAGAATAGACGGCCATTCCCAGGCTGGCGTAGTGATCCTCCCCGCGGTCGGTCCACACCAGCGCGTAGGGTACGTTGTTGATGATGAAATCCATGTTGCGGCCCATGAGGTTGCCGTTCACCACGGTGGCGCAGCCGCCGGCACGCTTGCCGCCGGCGTTCACGCTGTCGGGGTAGGGCTTCACCGCACCGGGTACCACGCCCGCGCAGTGCAGGGCGTACAGGCACTCGTTCACCTTCACGGGCTTCATCAGCTCCGCGGGTTTCACGATTTCCCCCTTGCAAACAGGCGCGGCAGCGGCCGTTTCCACCGTTTGGGCCGGCTTTGCGTTCTGTGCGTATGCTTCAGGCATGCCCATGGCTATCAACGCCAGTGTGCAGCTCCATCCGAATATGGTTTTCTTGTTCATGTCAGAGTGTGGTGCCGATTCCCACTATTACCACCATGCAAAGGGGAAGTCAAGCAGATTGCAAATCTGTGCCATGCGGTGGAAATGGCTTGACGCGCACGCGTGTATGGGGCAGAATGGTGCGGTATGAAAACCTCTCGTTTCCCCTTTGTCCGCCGTTCCCTCGGCCTTGCCGCCGCAGGTGCCTTCTCCCTGACCTGTCTTTCATCCTGCGGTGATGACGGTCCCAAACCCCAGACGGACGGAAATGAACCGGCCCAGACGGCAACGGAAACGAAGGAAGCTCCGGTGGTGCACAACGAGGACAGCCTCAAGGCGAGCCGCGATGCCCTCTTCAACGCCGCCGTGTATGATTTGGCACTTACGGTGAGCGACAACGACCAGTTCCCGGTGTTCAACACCAAGTCACGTGATTTCCTGGAGCTGCTGGAGAAGTACTGCACGGAACTGCGCGCCACCTCCAAGGACCAGCGCGAGCGCGTGCGTGCCACCACCAGCCTGGCCAAGGTGCTGCGCAACGTGGGCGGCGCCTACCCGCGCGCGGAGGCCGCCTTCCGGGATGCCCTGCAGGAATGCCAGGCCCTCTCCCCGGAGGAGCTTGCCGCCCCGGAAGGTCAGCGCACCCTCAGCTCCATCAACAACGGCATCGCCTCCTGCCTGCTCATGCAGGGCAACAACACGGAGGCCATGAAATACTACAACGAGGCTCTCAAGATTGACAAGGCGCAGTTTGACGCCGTGGACATGAAGGAGGGCGACAGCATCAGCGGCAGGGATGCCATCACCGCGCTTTCCCGCGCCGTGGTGGAAGTGGTGGATTCCTACCGCTGCCTGGCGGACTGCCAGCTGATTGCCGACGATCCCGAGGAGGCGCTCGACACCTACAAGAAGGGTATTGAGATTGCCGCCAAGTACCAGGGCCAGCCCACCGTGGAAATGGCTATCAGCTTCTCCAAGATCTACACCGCCTACGGCAATCTGGAGCAGAAGAACGGAGACTCCGCCAAGGCCCGCCAGGCCTGGGTCCTGGCCGCCCAGCTCTGCACCGCCGCCAACAAGGGCACCAAGGACCTGCTGCAGAAGCTGGAAACCAAGCGTGACTACGATGCCCTGGTTCAGGTGCTCAAGGCCACCCAGCCCGCAGAAGACGCGGCGGAAGAGGTGGAACCCGCCACCAAGTAACGCAATCCTGCAACCGTGGCCCAGTTCCTGATATCCCCCGCCGCGCTGGAGCGCAACGCGCGCATCCTGCGCCAAGTGGGGGATGCGGGCGGGGCACGCATGCTTGTGGCGCTCAAGGCCTTTGCCTGCACAGCCGCCCTGGAGACGGTGCGCCCGTATGCCGACGGCTACTGCGCCAGCGGCCTGTACGAGGCGCGCCTGGCGCAGAACCTGGGCGGCGAGGTGGCGGTCTTTTCCCCCGCCTACCGGGAGGAGGAACTGCGCGAACTACTGGATTTTGCCGCGCATATTGATTTCAACAGCGTGCCCCAGTGGCTGCGCTTCCGCGAAACATGCCTGGCCCACCCGCGCGCCAAAAGCGGGGAGGTGCTTTTCGGTCTGCGCATCAACCCCTGCCATTCCACCGGCCACACCCCGCTGTACGATCCCTGCGTGCCGGGCTCACGCCTCGGCATCCCCCCGCAGGAGCTTGAAAAAGCCGGCGCGGATGCCCTGCGCGGCATTTCCGGCCTTCATATCCACACCCTCTGCGAGCAGGGCGCTCAGGAGTTGGTGGACACGTTCCGCGCGTTTGAAAAATCCTGCGCGCATTTGCTGCAGGGCGGCACGCTGCGCTATCTCAACCTGGGTGGCGGCCACTGGATAACCAAGCCCTTCTACGACCGCCCCGCGCTCATTGCCCTGCTGCAGGAAATCCGCACCAAGTACGGCGTGCAGGTGTACTTGGAGCCGGGGGAGGCCTGGGCCATCCACACCGGCGTGCTTCGCGCGCGTGTGTTGGATGTTTTCGAGAGCCTGGGCTACCGCCACGCTATCCTGGATGTGAGCGCCAGCGCCCACATGCCGGATGTGCTGGAAATGCCCTACCGCCCGGATGTGTTTGCCGTGCACGCGGGGCAGGGGGGCGCAGAAGAGCCGCAGCCTGCCGTCTGCCTGCCGGGGGAAACCTATTCCCCCGCCGCCGCCGCCGGAGAGAAGCCCCACACCTACCGCCTGGGCGCCCCCACATGCCTTGCGGGGGATGTCATTGGGGATTTTTCCTTTGATGCCCCGCTTCAGGTGGGGGATGTGATTGTGCTGGACGACATGGCCCACTACACCATGGTGAAGACCACCCATTTCAACGGCGTGCCCCACCCGGACATCTGCCTCCTGCGCGCAGACGGCTCCGTGGAATGCGTGCGCCGCTTCGGCTACGGCGATTACGCCGGGCGCTTGGGCTGACCCCTTTTTTCCCTTTTTTGCAAAATTTTGCAAAAAAGTGAGAAAAAGACTTGACGCGCCCCGAAATTTTGCTATACTCCGTGCACCGCGACAGCGGTTCCTTCGGGATGCGCCGGTAGCTCAATTGGATAGAGCATCTGACTACGGATCAGAAGGTTCGGGGTTCGAATCCCTGCCGGCGTGCTACACTTGCCTCCCCCCTATGACCCATCCGCAGCTTGAATCACGCTGCATCCGCGTCCTCTTGGGGCTGGCTTGTGCACATACACGGGGGCGTCTTTGGTTTCGACTGAACACTCGAGATGCCGGCTGCATGTGGAGGTTGAACGGCTGGCCTCCTTAAAAGCCGCTCAAAACATTAAGTGCCTATTCCAATAACGAATACGCCATGGCTGCGTAACATACGCACCCGGATCCAAGCCCTGACGCCTACTGGGGGTGCGGATCTCAGCTTAGTAGGCTGGCTCCCGGCGGGGATACCGCGCCGCGGGCGACATCCACAGGTATCTGGCTTGGTGCAAGGCTGACGCAGAGCGGAGCACCGGTGAGAGCAGCAATCTGCGTCTGAACATGGAGATGCTTGCATCAACGGTGTCCAGGACAGGGGTTCGACCCCCCTCGCCTCCAGCCTCCGCCCTGCGGAGAAAAAATCCGGCTTGGCAAACCACTGCGGTTGCCAATCCGTTTTTTTTATCCAATCTGCCCGCAGCGCACACGCGCCCCAAAGATTTTCAAAAATGGCTAGCCACGCTGCGGTCCTGGTGCTTATATAGGGTATATGGAAAGACCATTCAAGATGAAAAAAATCCCCGCATGTATTCTCTGTGCGCTCGCCCTTGCCTCTTGCTCGCCTGTTGAACCCCACAAGGGTACGCCCGTGGATGAGCTGCAGGTTCCCGCCAGTGTGGAAAGCGATGCCTTTGCCTTGCAGGCGTTCCGGCTCCTGCTCTCGGAACAGAAGGGCAACGTTGTCTTCTCTCCGGCAGGGTTGGAGGCTGTGCTGAAGCTCCTGCAGCAGGGCGCGCGCGGCAAGTTGGCGGAGGAGCTGGCGGCCCTGCACATGGGTGGCGGGGCAGGGAAGAGCGCCATGCGAGTGAGCAAGGCCAACGCCCTTTTTGTGGCCGAGGGGATTAAGCTCAAGCCCGGCGTGGATGGTGACGCGGTGCTGCCGGTCCCCTTTGTCTGCAACCCCGCCGAGGCCAGGGAAACCATCAACGACTGGGCGTCCGACAGCACGGACGGCATGATCCGGCAGATGGTGGGTGCGGACCTGCCGCGATCCACCCGCCTGGTGGCGGCCAATGCCATTGCCCTGGATGAAAAATGGCTCCGGCCGTTTGAAGAGAACAGTACTTCCCCGCACGGCTTCCACTTGCGGGACGGCTCCACGAAACAGGTGCAAATGATGTCCACTAGGGACAAATTCCACTACGCCTCCGGAAAAGATTGGCAGGCCGTGGCGCTTTTCTACAAGACGGAGGGGCGCCCCGGCACGCCGGGCTGCTTCATCGGCATTCTGCCCAAGGGAAACGCGCGCGCCTTTGCCGCCGGGCTTACCTCGCAAAAGATGAGCGCCATCCGCAAGCAGCTGGCTTCCTCGCCATTGTTGGATGTTGTGGTGCGTTTGCCCAAGTTCGAGACCAGCACCCCCGCCTTCTCCCTGAAAGGAATCTTGCAGGCCTGCGGCGTGCAAAGCGCCTTCCTTCCCGGGGCCGATTTCTCCGGTTTCACGGATGAACCCCTGGTGCTGGACGAGGTTCAGCAGAGATGCTACACCAAGGTGGACGAACAGGGTACCAAGGCCGCCGCCGTTACCATGAGCCTGTGCCAGCAGTCGGCCAACGTTCCTATGGACGTGCCCAAGGATATCACCTTCGACCGCCCCTTCCTCTGGCTCATTGGTGACCTCACCACCCCCGCCGCCCCCTGGTTTATGGGCTTGTGCGAGGAACCATGACCCCCGCGCCACCCTCTCGCGTCCTGCACCTCCGGCCCGCATGGTGCAGGTGCCGTTTCTCGTATGACATTCCCGGTTTTTTCGCCGGGAATTTCTTTAACTTGTCTTAAGCATCAGGAAAAAATGACGAAAAAAATGAATTTTCGGAAAAAAAGGCTTGCCAAACGGGGGAAAAAGGCTAAAATGTGCGCCCCTGCATGCCGCATCTAACAGGCAAAAAGTGCAGGGAACTATCGGGTGCGCCGCCGGAAAAACGGCAGGTTTCCTCTAGGGAGAGGAGCTTGCAAACACTGGCAAAGCCCCGTAAAACAACAAAACTAGAAGGAAACATGCCGACCATCAATCAGCTCGTCCGCAAGGGACGAATCGTACCGGAAGAGAAGTCGAAGTCTCGCGCTCTTCACAGCTGCCCGCAGCGCCGCGGAGTCTGCCTCCAGGTGATGACCCGTACGCCGAAGAAGCCCAACTCCGCTCTTCGTAAAGTTGCAAAAGTCCGTCTCACCAATGGTGAGGAAGTTATCGCCTACATCGGCGGTGAAGGCCACAACCTGCAGGAGCACAGCATCGTGCTCGTGCGCGGCGGCCGTGTGAAGGACCTTCCCGGTGTCCGCTACCACATCGTTCGCGGCGCCCTGGACTGCCTGGGCGTTGACAAGCGCCGCCGTGGCCGTTCCAAGTACGGTGCCAAGCGCCCCAAGGAAGCCGCCAAGAAGTAAGAACCCACTTGATATAGAATACTGTTATGGCCCGTCGTAAACGCGTCTACAAAAAGATTGAACATCGTGACTCCCGTTACGATTCCGTGCTTGTTGGCAAGCTCATCGGCAAGGTGATGCTGGGTGGCAAGCGTTCCCTCGCCGAGCGTATCGTCTACAAGGCGATCGATATTGCCAACGAGGGCACAGACACCGTCAGCCCCCTGGAGATCCTGACCCGCGCGATTGAGAACGCCAAGCCGCGCGTGGAGGTGAAGAGCCGCCGCGTGGGTGGCGCCACCTACCAGGTGCCGCTGGAGGTTGCCCCGGACCGCTCCGAGGCTCTCGCCATGCGCTGGCTCATCAACTTTGCCCGCAACCGCAAGGGCGTGCCCATGGCCAAGGCCCTCGCCAACGAAATCAAGGAAGCCGCAGCCAACCAGGGTGCCGCCGTGCGCAAGCGCGACGACGTGCACAAGATGGCCCAGGCCAACCGTGCATTCGCTCACTTCCGCTGGTAAGCAACCGGCGAAAGTTTCTCGTTTTCTCGCAAGACGTAATCTCTGAACCCCAAACATTCATATTACTATTATGGCTAATGTAAGCAGCCCCGACCGCAAGGCCCCGCTTGAGCGCTACCGCAACTTCGGTATCGCCGCTCACATTGACGGCGGCAAAACCACGCTCTCCGAACGCATCCTCTTCTACACCGGCATGATCCACAAGATCGGCGAGACCCACGAAGGGTCTGCGACGACCGACTGGATGGAGCAGGAGCAGGAGCGCGGTATCACCATCACCTCCGCCGCCGTTACCACCAACTGGCGTCAGCTGCCCGCAGAGGGCTGCTACAAGATCTACGAGAACGAGAACTTCCAGCTCAACGTCATTGACACCCCCGGGCACGTGGACTTCACCGCTGAGGTGGAGCGTTCCCTGCGCGTGCTCGACGGCGCCATCGTGGTGTTCTGCGGTGTGGCCGGCGTTCAGCCCCAGACCCAGACCGTGTGGCGCCAGGCCACCAAGTACAATGTGCCCCGCATCTGCTTCGTCAACAAGATGGACCGCACGGGCGCCAATTTCGCCAACGTGCTGGACGGCATCCGCAACAAGCTGCATGCCAACGCCGCCTCCATCCTTGTGCCCATCGGCGCTGAGGACCAGCTGCGCGGCCAGATCGACGTGGTGAACCAGAAGGCCATCATGTACGCCGACAACGACCGCCTGGGCTCCACCTACGAAATCGTGGACATCCCCGCGGAGCTGAAGGACGAGGCTGAGGCAGCCCTGCTTGAGCTCAAGGAGAAGGTGGCCGACGTGGACGACGAGCTCGCCGAGCTCTTCCTCATGGAGGAGCCCATCGATGCCCCCACGCTGAAGGCCGCCATCCGCCGCGCCACCATCGCCAACAAGTTCGTGCCTGTGGCCGGTGGCTCCGCTTTCAAGAACAAGGGCGTGCAGGCTCTGCTTGACGCCGTGGTGGACTACCTGCCCTCCCCGCTGGAGGCCAAGCAGGCCACGGTGACCTCCACCATCTCCAACGGCCTTGACGAAAACGGCTACGAGACCTACGAGGTCAAGGAAATCAACCCCTCCGACGACGACAAGCCCGTGGCCCTGGCATTCAAGCTCTGGGCTGACAAGTTCGTGGGCTCCCTGGTGTTCATCCGCGTGTACACCGGCGTTATCCACAAGGGCGACACCGTCTACAATCCCCGCACCCGCAAGCGCGAGCGCGTGGGCCGTCTCCTCCAGATCCAGGCCAACGTGCACACGGACGTGGACGCCGTGTACTCCGGCGACATCGCCGCCATCGTGGGCTTGAAGAACGCCACCACGGGTGATACCCTGGCCGCAGACGACTTCGACTACACGCTGGAGCCCCCCACCTTCCCGGATACCGTGATTTCCATGGCCGTGGAACCCCTTACCAAGGCCGACCAGGAGAAGATGTCCAACGCTCTCCAGCGCCTCTCCGCCGAAGACCCCACCTTCCGCGTGAAGACCGACGAGGAGACCGGCCAGACCATCATCGCCGGCATGGGTGAGCTTCACCTCGACATTATCGTGGACCGCCTCAAGCGCGAGTTCAAGGTGGAGGCCAACACCGGCAAGCCCCAGATCGCCTACCGCGAGACCATCACCAAGAGCGCCGAGCGCGTGCAGGGCAAGCTCGTCAAGCAGTCCGGCGGCCGCGGCCAGTACGGTGACGTGGTCATCGACATGCGCCCCGGCGAGCGCGGCACCGGCCTCAAGATTGCCAACAAGATTGTTGGCGGTGCCATTCCCAAGGAGTACATGAACGCCGTGTACGCCGGCCTTAACGAGGCTATGAACTCCGGTTCCGTTGCCGGTTACCCCGTGGAAGACGTGGAAGTCGACGTTGTCGATGGTTCCTACCACGAGGTGGACTCCAACGAAAACGCCTTCAAGATGGCTGCCATCTTCGCCATGAAGAACGCCTTCGCCAAGTGCGGCCCCGTGCTGCTGGAGCCCATCATGAGCGTGGAAGTCACCACGCCCGCCGAAAACCAGGGCGATATCATGGGCGACCTCAACCGCCGCCGCGCAAACGTGAGCAACATGGAGCACCGCGGTGCAGAATGCATCCTCTCCGCCAATGTTCCCCTGGCAGAGATGTTCGGCTACTCCACGGATATCCGCACCCTTTCCAAGGGCCTGGCATCCTACTCCATGGAACCCTCCCACTTCGAACAAGTCCCCCCGAACCTGGTCGCTCAGATCGTCAAGGCCCGTGGTGGTGACGCCAAGTAAACCAACCTAATACTAACCTAAACATAACCGCACGTTCATGCAAAGTCCCAAAATCCGCATCCGTCTCCGTGCATTTGACAGCCGCGCTATCGACCACTCCGCTTCGGAGATCGTCGAGACCGCCAAGCGTACAGGTGCAAAAGTCGCAGGGCCGATTCCTTTGCCGACTCGTATCGAGAAGTTCTCTGTGAACCGCTCGGTCCATGTTAACAAGAAATCCGCCGACCAGTTCGAAATCCGTACCCACAAGCGTCTGCTCGATATCATCGACCCGACCTCCCGCACCGTGGAGGAGCTCAAGAAGCTCAACCTCCCGGCCGGTGTGGATATCATGATCAAGATCTGATCCCCGTCTTATTAACCTCAACTCTTATTTACAAACATGTCTTTAGGACTTATTGGTAAGAAGGTTGGCATGACCCGCGTCTTCAACAAGGAGACCGGTGCCATGATTCCCGTCACCGTTATCGATGTGGCCGGCAACACCTACGGCCAGGTCAAGACCGCTGAGAAGGACGGCTACACCGCCGTGCAGGTCGCGTTCGACTCCCAGAAGGAGCAGCGCCTCTCCAAGCCGGTGGCCGGTCACTTCAAGAAGCTGGGCATTGCCCCCACCAAGCTCCTCAAGGAGTTCCGCGTGGAGGCTACCGAGCTCCCCGCAGAGGGTGCCGCCCATCCCGGTTGCGAGCTCTTTGAAGAGGGCGCCTGGGTGGATGTCATCGGTACCTCCAAGGGCAAGGGCTTCCAGGGTGTCATGCGCCGCCACAACTTCCACGGCTCCCCCATGGCCCACGGTTCCATGATGCACCGCCGTACCGGTGGTGTGGGCGCCTGCGCCACTCCCTCCCGCATTTGGAAGGGCCAGAAGATGCCCGGCCACATGGGCAGCGAGCGCCGCACCGTCCAGAACCTCAAGATCGTTCAGGTGCGCAAGGACGACAACGTGATCCTCGTTTCCGGCCCGGTTCCCGGCGCCAAGGGTTCCTACGTGGTCATCCGCCCCGCCAAGAAGAAGATCGGCAAATAAATCAACACGAACTAGGAGAACCTATCTATGTCCGCTAATCAATTGACTATCGAGGCCGCCAACGCCGCCAACATCGTGACGGTGGGACCCGAGAAGGGCAGCCAGGCCGTTCATGACCTGGTGACCGCCTACCGCGCCAACCGCCGCACCGGCTCCGCCAACACGAAGACCCGTGCCGAGGTGGCTGGCAACAACAAGAAGATCTACCGCCAGAAGGGTACGGGTAACGCCCGTCACGGCGACCACCAGAGCCCCATCTTCGTGGGTGGCGGTGTCGTCTTCGGCCCCCGCCCCTGCGACTACAGCAAGAAGGTGAACAAGTCCACCCGCAAGCTGGCCCTGCGCCGCGTGCTCGGTGACATCATCTCCGGCGGCAAGGTTGTCACCGTTCCCTCCTTCTCCGTGGAGGACGGCAAGACCAAGAGCTTTGTGGCTGCCGTTGCCGGCATCGCAGAGGGTAAGAAGATCCTCATCATCGCCGAGTCCTTTGACGACAAGACCAAGCTTGCCGGCCGCAACGTGGCCGATGTGCAGCTCATGTCTGCCGCAGAGGTGAACGTGGAGCAGCTGCTTGATGCCCGCAAGGTCGTCATCGTTGAATCCGCACTGGAAACCATCGCCAACCGCACCAAGTAACCATGAACGATATCTACGACGTCATCAAGAACCCGCGCGTGTCGGAAAAGGCGACCGTGCTTCACGAGTCCACCGGCGTGCTCACGCTGGAGGTGGCTGTGAAGGCTACCAAGGTCGATATCAAGAAAGCCGTGGAGAAGGCCTTCGGCAAGAAGGTGCTTTCCGTCCGCACGGCCAACTACGACGGCAAGGAGCGCCGCAAGCGCACCAAGGATGCCGGCTGCTCGCCCGCCTGGAAGAAGGCGTACGTGCGCCTGGCAGACGGTGAGAGCCTGGACCTCATTTAACCCGGAACCCCCAACCACGTAAGCTATTATGTCACTCAAGTCATTCAAGCCTACCACGCCTTCCAACCGCTACAAGGTGCTGCCCTCCTACGAGGAGATTACCAAGAGCAAGCCTGAGAAGAGCCTGCTGGAGCCCATCCGCAAGAGCGGCGGCCGCAACAACAACGGCCGCATCACCACCCGCCACATCGGCGGTGGCCACAAGTACCACTACCGCCTGGTGGACTTCCGCCGCACCCGCACGGAAGCCGCTACCGTGCTCGCCATCGAGTACGATCCGAACCGCACCTGCCGCATTGCCCTGGTGCAGTACCCGGACGGCGCCAAGAGCTACATCCTGGCTCCTGCCGGCCTGAACGTGGGCATGACGGTGCAGAGCGGTGAGAACGTGGCCCCCAAGGTGGGCAACGCCATGCCGCTCAAGAACGTGCCCCTGGGCACGGCCATCCACAACATCGAGGTGCGCCCCGGCACCGGCGGCAAGATTGCCCGCTCTGCCGGCCAGCAGGCTGTGCTCTCCAACCGTGACGGCGAGTACGCCCTGGTGAAGATGCCCTCCGGCGAAATCCGCAAGTTCCGCGTGGAGTGCTACTGCACCATCGGCCAGGTGGGCAACGCCCAGCACATGAACGAGTCTTCCGGCAAGGCCGGCCGCACCCGCTGGATGGGCATCCGTCCCACCGTGCGCGGTATGTGCATGAACCCCGTCGACCACCCCAACGGCGGTGGTGAGGGTAAGTCCAAGTCCGGTGGCGGTCGCCAGCACCTGAAGTCCCCGTGGGGACACGTCAAGGGCCAGAAGACCCGCCGCATCCGCAAGCCTTCCGATGTATTCATCGTGCAGCGCCGCAACGCCAAGTAAACTATAACCTTCAACCATAGATCAGAACAATGGGACGTTCCCTCAAAAAAGGACCCTTCGTAAGCCAGCCTCTTCTCGACAAGGTTGACGCCCAGCTGCAGAGCGGGGACCGCAAGCCGATCAAGACGTGGAGCCGCGCCTCCATGGTGATTCCGGACTTCGTGGGCCTCACCTTCCTGGTGCACACCGGCAAGGCATTCGCCACGGTGTATGTAACGGAGAACATGGTGGGCCACAAGCTCGGTGAGTTTGCCCCCACCCGTATCTTCAAGGCACACGGCGGCATCGGCAAGAAGTAAATTACAAGCATAACCTACCATGGGCCGTATTCTGCGCAGCATCTCCCTCCTCTCCCTCACCCTTGCGGTGGCGGGTGCGGCGGCCTGCGCTCAGGATGCGGCCAATGGCACGGATGCAGCCAAGATCAACCAACTGGAGCGCCAGCTCGCCAACCTCCGCGAAAGCTACGCCCTTGCCAGGGCGGATGCGGACGAGGCGCGCAAGCAGCTCCGCGATGTGCGCTCCCGCTTGGAGGCCCTCGGCGGTTCCGCCCTCGGCAACCGGGAGGAGCGCCTCATCGAAACCGCCGCCCAGCTGGAGTCTGTGCGTGCAGAGCTGGAGGCCGTGCGCCAAAGCTCCCTGCGCCTCACCTCCGCGCTTGTGGCCTACATGCGCAGTGCCCTGGTGGAAGACCAGGCTGCGCGTGAGTCGCTCGAAGCCGCCGTGCGTGACCTGGACGTGGCCCTGGGGCTGCGCCGCACCAAGGCGGACGAGCTGGCGGGCGGTTCCGTGGATGAGGCAAAGGTGCTCAGCATCGATTCCGAATCCGGGTTGATCGTCATCAACGCCGGCCGTATGGGCAAGGTGGAGGTGGGCATGACCATGGAAATCTCACGCGGTGACCAGGCCATTGCGATGGCGGTTGTCACTGATGTGCGCAAATCCGTGGCGGGCCTCCTGGTGCAGCAGCACCTCAACCCCTCCCTCTCCGTCGCCGTCGGTGATCTCGTGTCCGTGAAATCAAACGACTAATCTTCAACAAATACTAACACAATGGAAGTGAAAGCAGTATACAAGAACGCTCGCATCTCTGCGAAGAAGATGCGCGACGTAGCCGCAGCCGTCCAGGGTATGTCTGTCTCCCAGGCTACCGACGTCCTCAGCTACTCCCCCAAGAAGGGCGCTTATCTCCTGAATAAGACGCTCAAGTCCGCCGTGGCCAATGCCGAGAACAACAACGGCCTCTCCGCCGATGAGCTCGTACTCAAGAGCGTCATGGTGGACGAGGGTGTCACGTTCCGCAGAACCATGGCTCGTGCCCGCGGCTCCGCCAACATGATCCGCAAGCGCACCTCCCACATCACCGTCATCCTCGCCAACGCCGAGGCATAACCAACACTAACGAACATCAAACTATGGGACAGAAAGTAAATCCTATCGGTTTCCGCCTGAGCGTCACCAAGGACTGGCGCTCCAAGTGGTATGCCACGGGCAAGGACTATGCCACGAAGCTCCACGAGGATATCAAGATCCGCCAGTTCATCAAGGACTACACCGCGGACCTCAACAAGGACATCAAGGGTGCCACCCCCGCCATCTCCCGCATCGCCATTGAGCGTGCCTGGAACAACGTGCGTGTCACCATCTCCACCGCTCGCCCCGGCATGATCATCGGACCCAAGGGTGAGAATATCGCCAAGATGACCGATGCCCTCACCAAGCTCTGCAAGGGCGCCCAGGTGAAGCTCGACATCATGGAAATCCGCCAGCCGGAGCTGGACGCCCAGCTTGTGGCAGAGAACATCGCCACCCAGCTGGAGCGCCGCGTCTCCTTCCGCCGCGCCATGAAGCGTGCCGTGCAGGTCGCCATGGACTTCGGTGCAGAAGGCATCCGCGTGCGTTGCGCCGGCCGTCTGGGCGGTGCGGATATCGCCCGCGCCGAGCAGTACCGCGAAGGCAAGGTGCCGCTGCAGACCCTGCGCGCCCCGATTGATTACGGCTTTGCCGAGGCCCGCACCCTGTACGGGATCATCGGTATCAAGTGCTGGATCAACAAGCGCCCGGAAGTGGCCAACGCCCGCCGCGACAACCGCCCCAACCGTGCTCCGCGTCCCCGCAGGGAGCGTGCCGAATCCCAGCACCAGGAGGGCTGAATCCAAACCATTTCACAAAAGAAAGGAGAGACTAGATTATGCCTTTAATGCCAAAACGAGTCAAGGGTAACCACCGCAAGATGCACCGCGGCAACCGCGGCGGCAATGCCACCAGCGGTGATTACGTGGCCTTCGGCGACTACGGCCTGCAGGTTCTTACCCGCGGCTGGGTCACCAACAACCAGATCGAGGCCTGCCGTATCGCCATCAACCGTTACCTGCGCCGCCGCGGACGCGTGTTCATCCGCATCTTCCCGCAGAAGTCCTTCACCAAGCGCCCGCCGGACACCCGTATGGGTAAGGGTAAGGGTGCCGTGGAAGGTTGGGTGGCCGTCTGCCGCCCCGGCAACATCATGTTCGAGGTGGGCGGCGTCACGGAATCCGCTGCCAAGGAGGCTCTGCGCCTCGCTTCCAACAAGCTTGGCATCCGCACCCGTTTCGTCTATCGCCAGGGAGTGGAACCCCAGGCTTAACTGAAGTATAACATCTAACATTACACTATTATGCCTGTCAAGAAAGCCAAAGACTTCCGCGGTATGCCCGTCAAGGAGCTCGAAGCTCACGTCCGTGAACTCCGCAAGGAGTATTTCGACCTCCGCATCCAGAAGGCCACCGGCCAGCTGGAGAACAACCAGCGTACCAAGATCGTCCGCAAGGAACTCGCCTGCGCCCTCACCGTCCTCGGTGAAGGTGCCGCCAAGACCGATGAAGCATAACACCGAACACAAGGACTGATTATGAGCGAAGAAAATACTACGACCAAGCCCCAGGGCCTCCGCAAGACCCGCGTCGGCGTTGTTGTCTCCGACAAGATGACCAAGACCATCGTTGTGGAGTACGTGGCACGTGTTCCCCACCCCACCTTCAAGAAAATCGTGAAGAAGAGCAAGCGCTTCTACGCTCACGACGAGAAGGAAATCGCCAAGGTGGGCGACAAGGTGCGCATCCGTGAAACCCGCCCGCTCTCCGCGCTCAAGCGCTGGGAGCTCGTGGAAATCCTCAAACACTAATCAATAGGAAGGACATTACGTACCATGCTTCAGATGGAATCACTCGTTCAGGTCGCCGATAACACCGGCGCCCGTACCGCCAAGATGATCGGCGTCATCGGTAAGGCTACCGACCAGGCCCACATCGGCGATATCATCACCGTCCACATCCGCGAATCCATCCCCACCGCTGCCATCAAGAAGGGCACTGTGGTGAAGGCCGTGGTCGTGCGCACCGCCGCCCCCATCCGCCGTGATGACGGCTCCGTGCTGCGTTTCGACTCCAACGCGGTTGTGTGCATCGACAAGGACAACAACCCCCGCGGCACCCGTATCTTCGGGCCGGTGGCTCGCGAGCTTCGTGAAAAAGGTTTCATGAAGATCGTCTCCCTGGCACCCGAGGTGCTGTAAGCGGAAGCGTATTTGTTGAAGAGAATTCACTTCCCTGCGGGGGCGGCTGGCAACAGCCGCCCCCGTTCCGTTTACCCGGAGCTTGACGTGTGCCCTGCGCCGGTGCTACACTGGCGGACATGAAGATACCAAGGTACTGGGTGCGTGAGCAGCGCGAGCTGGGTGGCATGCAATGCCGCCTGCGCGGCTTTTCAGATGAATCCATGGATGCCGCGCGGCAGATGCTGGAGGAGCGTGCCCGCCTGCTGCAGGAGTTCTACGCCGAACCCGTCACGGATGAACGCGCGCAAACCCTGCGCGCCGCGCTGGCAGCCCTCTCTGAGCCGGAGGGGCAGGGGGAGTATGTGGCGGATATGCTGGAACCCGTCTTCCACAGGCTGAATGAAAGCAACATCATCACCCGCAACCGATACGGCGCGCTCGTGCTCAACAGCACAGACACCTGCTTTGCGGATGTGGACACCGCGCCGGGAAGCGGAAGCCTTTGGGAGCTCGTGAAGGGTATCTTCGGCAAGGGCACCACGCCGGAGCAGCAGATGCTGGCGGCCATGCACAGCCTGCATGCAGAGTGCGGGCATGTTTCCTCCCGCCTGTACCGCACCGCCAAGGGATGGCGCATTATTTTCTCCGGCCCGGAAATCAGCCTTGGCGCTCCCTTTGTGAACGAGCTTTTCAACCGCCTGCAAGTGGACCCGCTCTACAGCACGCTCTGCCGCAAGCAGGCGTGCTGGCGCGCGCGTCTTACCCCCAAGCCGCACCGCCTGCACCTGCCGCGCTGTCCGCAGCCGGCCAGCTCGGAGGAAGCCGCGGCCGTGCAAGCGGATTGGGTGCGCGAGTATGAGGAGGCGTGCAAGGGCAAGGCCGTGTGCCGTTTGGTGGAAACCTTCGGTTCCGCCATGCAGAACGCCATTGTCGAGCTGCACGATCAACTCACCGGAGTGAACCTGCAGAGTGACACACTCCTGTGACATGCCGTGTTGACGCTTCCGCGTGTTTTGGTACAATACCTGCATGAATTGGAGGTGCTCAGCAGTCATGAGGCGCATGTTCCCATGCGTGGCGGCGCTCGCTTTGTTCGTTGCCTGTGAGACACCCGTGGTACCGGATCCCGTGCTGCCGTGCGCCAGTGGGGAAAACTCACGCGCCCATCTCACGGACCGCATGCTCATGGAGCGCTTGCGCGGCCGCTGGCAGCAGCTCAAGCGCCGTGACTTTTCCCATGAGCAGCGCGTGCAGGCCGTGGAAGAGTACAACAACGACCTGGCCCTGCTCATCCGGCGCCTGCGCTACGAGGTGTGCTCAACGGAGAAGGGCACCATCTCCATGTTCAAGGATTACCTGGAGCTGCGGCAGGACGGCCTGCCCTCCACCATTCCGCTGAATGTCATCTATGATGATATCGTGCCGGCGGAGGATGTGAACTTCAACGAGCTGGAGGAACACTACGCCCTCAAGGGGCTCGGTGTACCCATGGTGGGCATCATCCCCGCGGACAAGACGGACCTGCTGCAGCAGGAGCGCGTGCTCAACATCCACACCAAGGGAACCGTGAGCACTGTCACCGCCGTGTTGGAGTTCCCGGACAAGCCCAAGAACGCCAAGCCTCGCCTGCACCTGGTGCCGCGCCTGCGCTCGGAGTTCTTCCGCGTCGGCAGGTACGATTACAACCTTGCCGCGGATTTCTCCGCCCCCATTGAGGTGTACTGGAACCTCACCGCCGTGTCGGACGACCGCATCCTGGGCCTGCTGCGCCCGCAAGAGCTGCGCGATACCATGGGGCTCTCCAGCATGGAGCAGTACAACCCCAACAAGATACCCGTTGTCCTGACTCACGGCCTGCTTTCCAGCGCAGAGACCTTCTGCAATCTGGTGAACCGCCTGCTCACGGATGCGGACATTCGCAACAATTTCCAGTTCTGGTATTTCAACTACCCCACCGGTGATGCCTGGGTGGTGACTGCGGACCACTACCGCAAGGCGCTTGCCCAGGCCCGCCAAACGCTGGACCCCCGCCACCGCAACCGCAACTGGGACAACATGGTGGTCATGGGCCACTCCATGGGCGGCCTCATCACCCATTACAGCCAGTGTACGGAGCCTTGGAAGCTCCTCTCCAATGCCGGTATCGTCAAGTCGGAGAACATCAAGGGCCTGGATGCCAGCCACGTCCACAAATCCTTCTCGAATTCCGCCATGGAGCGCTTCCGCACGCAGTTCTTCTTTGAGCCCGTGAAGGCCGGCGCCGTCTTCTACCTGGCTACTCCGCACCGCGGCGCACCACTCGCTTCCTACCGCGTCGTCAAGGCCATCACCAACCTCATCCGCCTTCCCGCCAACCTCTTGGACGAGGCTGTCAACATTGTCACCCTGCAGCGGGATATGTTCCTGCTCAACCCGTCCGAAATCTCGGACTGGTTCACCAGCCTGGACCAACTCTCGCCGAACGGCTACGCCATCCGCGGCCTGCGCGGCCTGCAGGTGCGCAACGTGCCCACCTATTCCATCATCGGCGACCGCGGGGACAACGACACCCCCTACAGCTCCGACGGCGTGGTGCCCTACTGGTCCAGCCACATTCCCTGGGGAGAGGAAACCATTGTTCCCTCAGACCACCATGTGCAGGATGACAAGGCCACCGCAGAGTACATCACGGAAGTGTTGCACGCCTACCTCAAAAACCACCCCGCCGCCCGTTCTGCCAAATAGCGCACGGCACGCTTCATGGCACTTGACTTTTCCCGCGTTCTCCGCTATATAGCGCCTTGAAACGCAGCTATCATTCCGCCATGTCCCAACGCAACATCGCCATCAAACGCAAGGTCCGCAACTGGACCGCCGCAGATTCCGTGGACCTTTACGCCGTGGAGGACTGGAGCAACGGCTACTTCGGCGTATCCAAGAACGGTGAGGTCACCGTCAATTTGGAGGACTCCAACGGTGAGAAGCGTCCCGTCTCCCTGCGCTCCATCATGGACGGCCTGGCGGACCGCGGCACGGATGCCCCCGTGCTGCTGCGCTTCAACGATTTGCTGCGCGCCCGCGTGGATGAGCTCAACAAGAGCTTCGCCAAGGCTATCAAGGAGGTGGACTACCAGGGCGTGTACCGCGGCGTGTACCCCATCAAGGTGAACCAGCAGCGCCAGATTGTGGAGGAGATTGTCTCCTGCGGCGAGAAGTATCACTATGGCCTGGAGGCCGGCTCCAAGCCGGAGCTCATTGCCGCCATGGCCCAGATGAAGGACCCGGAGGCTTTCCTCATGTGCAACGGCTACAAGGATGACGAGTACATCGACCTCGCGCTCATGGGTCAGCAGATGGGCCTCAACATCCACCTCATCCTGGAGATGCCCAACGAGCTCCCCGCCATCCTGGCGCGCGCCGAAAAGCTCGGCATTGAGCCCAACCTCGGCATCCGCGTGCGCCTGGCAGCCAAGGGCTCCGGACACTGGAGCGAATCCGCCGGTGACAAGTCCGTCTTCGGCCTTAACGCCGCACAGGTCATTGATGCCGTGGACCAGCTCAAGGAGGCCGGGAAGCTCCACTGCCTCAAGGTGCTCCACTACCACCAGGGCTCGCAGATTCCCAACATCTCCGTCATTCGTGAGAGCCTCACGGAAGCCGTGCGCATCTATGTGGACCTCGTGCGCGAGGGCGCGCCCATGGGTACGCTGGATATGGGCGGCGGCCTGGCCGTGGACTACGACGGCTCGCAGACCAACTTCCACTCCTCCTGCAACTACTCCGTGGCGGAATACGCGCGAGACGTGGTGGAGGTGGTGGGCGAAATGTGCACCAAGAACGGTGTGCCGCACCCCACGCTGGTTACGGAAAGCGGCCGCGCCGTTACCGCCTACCACGCCGTGCTCGTGTTCAACGTGCTGGATGTTACCAGTGCCCCCGGCATGGAGGCAACCCCGCCCGCCCTGCCCAAGGATGCCAGTGAGACGCTGCGCGCGCTCGATGAGACCATGCGCATGCTCACCCGCAAGAATATCCAGGAGTGCTACAATGATGCCAACTACTACCGTGACCAGCTGCGCATGCAGTTCTTCTACGGCAACTCCTCCCTCCGCGAGCGTGGTGTCGGTGAAGCCATCTACTGGCATATCATGGGCCTCATTGCCCAGCGCCTCTCCGACATGAGCGAAATCCCGGAGGACTTGAAAGAGGTCTCCGACAACATGGTGGACTTCTACTACGCCAACTTCTCCCTCTTCCAGAGCCTGCCGGATTCCTGGGCCATCGACCAGCTTTTCCCCGTCATGCCCATTCAGCGCCTCTGCGAGCGCCCCACCCAGAAAACCGTGCTTGTGGATATCACCTGCGATTGCGACGGCAAGGTGGACAAGTTCATCGACCGTGAGGACGTGGCCAAATCCCTCCCGCTGCATGAGGTGGAATCCCAAGAGAACTACTACATCGCCGCCTTCCTCGTCGGCGCCTACCAGGAAACCCTCGGTGATATCCACAACCTGCTGGGCGATACCAACGTGGTGAGCGTGCACCTGGAGAACGGCCGCCCCGTCTACACCAACGAGGAAGAGGGCGACTGCGTGGCGGATGTGCTCTCCTACGTGAAGTACGATGCCAAGGAGCTGGTGGCCAAGTTCCGCTCCATTGCGGAGAATGCCGTGTCCAACGGCCTTATCACGCCCCGCCAGCGCCGCGCCGCCCTGGATGCCTACCGCGACGGTCTCAACGGCTACACCTACTACGAGCTCTGAAGCCTTGTTCCGCGTTCCGCTGCGCTGCGTGTCATTTCTTGCACGTATGCGCCTGTAGGCTTGCCTTTTGCCTTGCGCCGTGCTATTATCCCGCACCCGCGCGCTTCGCTGCGCGCGCCTGTCATCGTAACCTTTCACCATCATGATCAAGTGGATTCTCAATAAAATCGTGGGTTCCAAGAACCAGCGCGAGGTGCGCAAGCTCCGGCCCGTCGTCAAGAAAATTCTCGCCATCGAGAAGTCTTGGGGCTCCAAGGACCAAGATTTCCTGACCGCCAAGACCCGCGAGTGGCAGGAGCATCTGCACCGCTTCACCCCGCTGGAGCTGCCCACCCGCAACCACTTGCTCACCGCCCCTGCAGAGCAGCTGCAGGAGTGCGCGGATTCCCTCAACAACCGCTTCCGCAGCCTTGCCAAGGAATTCCCCAAGCTCCCCTCCATCGAGCCCACCGTGGAATCCATCGAGGAGGGCAAGATGGCCTGGCAGGAGATTGAACCCAAGTTTACCAAGATTCGCGCCAAGTACCTGGAATCCATCCTCCCGGAGGCTTTCGCCGTTGTCAAGTGCGGTGCCCGCAACATGGTCGGCCAGACCGTGGATGTCTGCGGCACGCCCATCACCTGGGACATGGTGCACTTTGATGTGCAGCTGCTCGGCGGCATTGCGCTGCACCGCGGCTTCATCGCGGAAATGGCCACGGGTGAAGGCAAGACCCTTGTCGCCACCCTGCCGGTGTACCTGAACGCCCTCACCGGGCTGGGTGTGCATGTGGTGACGGTGAACGACTACCTGGCCAAGCGCGACTCCATGTGGATGGGCTCGCTCTTCTCCTACCTGGGGCTCACCGTGGGCTGCATCCAGAGCATGATGCCCAGCGAGCTGCGCCGCCAGCAGTACAACTGCGACATCACCTACGGCACCAACGCCGAATTCGGTTTCGACTACCTGCGTGACAACGGCATGGCCAGCTCCAAGGAAACACAGGTGCAGCGCGGCCACTACTTCGCCATCATCGACGAGGTGGACTCCATCCTCATCGACGAGGCCCGCACGCCCCTCATCATTTCCGGTCCCGCCGTGCTGGAGCACGAGCAGCAGTACGACACCCTCAAGCCCCTCATCGAGCAGGTGGTCCGCAAGCAGGTGGAGCTCTGCAACAACCTCATGGTCCAGGCAGAGGAATACGCCAAGGCCGGCGATACGGAAAAGGCCGGCCGCTGCCTCTTCAAGGTCAAGCTCGGCCAGCCCCGCAACCGCGCCTTCATGCGCTCCCAGCAGGACCCCGAGTACCGCCGCATGGTGGAGAAGTACGAGCTCTTCCTCTACCAGGACCCCCGCAAACTCGAGCTCTTCAAGCTCAAGGAGGAACTCTACTTCGCAGTGGAGGAGAAGACCCACGATGCCGACCTCATGGAGTTGGGCCGCGAGCTCATCAGCCCCGGACATCCCGAGCATTTCGTCCTGCCGGATATCGGCACCGAATTCGTCAACATCGATGAAGACGAATCCCTCTCCGAGCGCGAGAAGGAGGCCCGCAAGACCGCACTCATGAAGCGCCTGGACGAGACCGGCGTGCGCCTGCACACCACCAGCCAGCTCCTCAAGGCATACACCATCTACGAGAAGGACGTCGAGTACGTCGTCAAGGAGGACAAGGTCATCATCATCGACCAGAACACGGGCCGCGAGATGCCCGGCCGCCGCTGGAGCGATGGCCTGCACCAGGCCGTGGAAGCCAAGGAAGGCGTGGAGGTGGAGGCGGAGAACATGACCTACGCCACCATCACCATCCAGAACTATTTCCGCCTGTACCAGCGTCTGGGCGGCATGACCGGCACCGCCGAAACCGAGGCCGCCGAGTTCCATGACATCTACAAGCTGGATGTGCTCCCCATCCCCACCAACCGCCCCTGCATCCGCGAGGATTTGAACGACCTCATCTTCCGCAGCCGCCGTGAGAAGTACAACGCCGTGGTGGCCAAGATTCAGGAGCTGCACAAGAAGGGCCAGCCCGTGCTCATCGGTACCGCCAGCGTGGATGCCTCCGAGACGCTTTCCCGCATGCTGCGCTACGTCAAGATTCCGCATGAGGTGCTCAACGCCAAGAACCACCAGCGTGAGGCCGAAATCATTGCCCGCGCCGGCCAGATGGGCGCCGTCACCGTTTCCACCAACATGGCCGGCCGCGGTACGGATATCAAGCTCGGCCAGGGCGTGGCGGATGTCGGCGGCCTCTTCGTCCTCGGCACGGAGCGTTACGAGAGCCGCCGCATCGACCGCCAGCTGCGCGGCCGTTGCTCCCGCCAGGGCGATCCCGGCTCATCCCAGTTCTTCCTTTCCTTTGAGGATGACCTGATGCGCAACTTCGGCGGCTCCGAACGCATGACCAAGATGATGGACCGTTTCGGCATGCAGGAGGGCGAGGCCGTGGAGAACCGCCTCATGAACAAGGTCATCGAGGGTGCGCAGAAGCGCGTGGAGCAGCGCAACTACATGTGGCGCAAGCACGTGCTGGACTACGACAACGTCATGAACCAGCAGCGCACCATCGTCTACGCCATGCGCAACGAGGCCCTTCTCTGCGAAGACCCGCGCCAGATGCTCTGGGACGCCTTGAACGAGGGCACCCGCTACAAGTGCTCCATCTACCTGGAGGAGGACGATACCGGTGCCATCCGCTACACGGATCTCCTGCAGTGGATCAACTCCACCTTCCCCATGGGGTGGAGCGAGAAGGAGGAGGCTCTCCAGAACAAGCAGGTGGACGAGGTGGCGGACACCATCATCGCCAAGGTCAAGGAGATGTACCTCAAGAAGATTGAGGGTGAGCGCCCCGACCGCGTGGACCAGATGGAGCGCAACATCGTCCTCCAGGCCATCGACAAGCTCTGGCAGCGCCACCTTACGGATATGGACGCCCTGCGAGAGGGCGTGCGCCTGCGCGCCCAGGGCCAGCGTGACCCGCTGGTGGAGTACAAGCGAGAGGCCTACGAGATTTTCGAGACCCTGATGCACAACATCGATTTCGAAATCCTCAACGGCCTGTTCCGCAGCACCACCAACCTCTCCGCCTTCGAGGACTTCCTCGCTTCCCTCCCCTCCAGCCAGGCGGAGGAAGAGGATTCCGATGTCACCGATATCCTGGGCAACGGGGACCTCCTCTCCGCCCTGCGTGAGCACATGGGCCGCATCCGCGAGCAGCAGGCCGCACGCCGGCAGCAGGAGGGCCTCCCCATGGGTGAGCCCGGCCTTACCGAGCCCGCCGCCATCGATGCTCCCCAGTTCAACGGAGACGAATCCGCCAGCGGTGCCATGACCGCCCCGCTCCCCTACAGGGAGAAGCCCGTGGTGTTGCCCAAGAAGAAGATCTCCCTGCGCAGCCTCAAGCGCCCGGAGGGTGCCCGTGACATCGTCATGGAAGCTCCCGTGGGCGACAATGAGGCCCCGGAAGGCGCCACCGTCGGCTCCGTGGATTCCGGCTCGCTCTTCGATGCCGCTCCGCAGGAGGACGACCAGGCCTGATTCCCGCGCAGTTCCTGCGTTCCCCAATCTCTCCACGCATGAACGTCCGCTCCGTCCTGGAATACGTGCCGTATTTCCGCGGCCGTGTCTTCCTTGTGCACATCGATGCCTCCCTGCTCGGCGCCGATGAACTGGTGGACGCCCTGCTGGACGCCGATGCCCTACATGAGATAGGCGTGCGCCTGGTGCTGGTGGCGGAAGGCTCGGAAACCGCGCTCCTGGCGCACAGGGCAGGGGCCTGTGAGATGCACGCCGCCGTGGTGGAAATGCCCCTCACGGATGGCGAACCCGCCATTGCTCGCGTGCGGGAGATTCTGGAGCGCGGCCAGGTGGCCATTGTGCCCTCCGGAACAACAGGCCGCTTTGCAGAGCCCGCCGTGGCCCTCGCGCTCGCCCTGCAGGCCTCCAAGTACATCTGCCTGCAGCGTGGTGAGGTGCCGCGCCGCCAGGGCCAGCCGCTTTTCGCCATCTCCGCCACGGAGGTGGCCTCCTGCGGTGATTGCACCAACCTGCCGCTTCTCCTCCAGGCCGCCGCCATCTGCCGCCGCGGTATTCCCCGTGTCCACATGCTGGATGGCCTCTACCGCGGCGTCATGCTGGATGAAATCTTCTCGGAGGAAGGCGTGGGCACCATGGTCCACAGCGATTCCTACCGTGAAATCCGCCCCCTGCAGGAGGAGGATATCCCGGAGCTCCTCTCCATGATTGCTCGCTGCATGGCGGATGCCAAGCTCGTCAACAGAACCTATGAGGACGTCCGCAAGGACCTCCACAGCTACTACGTCTACACGCTGGACGACACCATCGTCGGCTGCGTGGCCATCTACCCCTACCCTGAGGACGCCTGTGCGGAGCTCGGCTGCCTTTTCATCAAGAAGCACTACGAGGGCCACGGCTATGGCCGCGCCATGTGCCGCTTTGTGGAGAACAAGGCCCGCCAAATGGGTTTCCGCCGCATCTTCGCCATCTCTCAGAGCGCCGTGGATTACTTCCGCGACCGCCTCCACTACTCCGCACTCCCGCGTGAAGTCCTGCCCGCCGCCCGCCTCCGCGTCCTGGAGGAAAGCGGCCGCTCCTCCCAGGTTTTCGGCAGGGATTTGGATGCGTGAGCGCATGCGCCGCTCAATCCCTGCGGCCCACTCCGCTCCTGTAACACTTTTGTAACCACATGTGCTCCGCGCCGGGCATTTCGCAAAAAAGATTGAACACTTCCGCTCCTTTGCGCGTCTACTCCCATGTAGCCCGCGAGTGCGGGTTCTTGCTTGGCAAGAGATTCATTATTTTTGTTTTTGTGTTGGTTTAAACCGGCGGACGTTGTGAAACGTCCGCCGGCTTTTTCTTTACGTATCCCCGTGAACCCGCCTGCCATGCGGCTTCGCAGACTTTGGAACGCGTCGCGCGAAGGATTGCGCGCAAGTGCGGGCAGAAGACGCACGTCCCCCCGAGGAGCAACCAGGCAAGCTGGGGGG